>DAOUCP010000145.1:0-17891 GCA_034432155.1 Anaerolineae bacterium | reverse complement strand
GAGCGGTGAAAGAAGCGGCGGGCCCATCAGGCCGGCGAGGAGCACGAGATGCAGGCATCTTCCACCTCCCGGTCGCCGCAGCCGAGGGTAGATAACCCGCACGCGCCACCGCGCGCTCGGCGCGGCGGCCACCACCAGTATACCGAACCGGAGCGGGCTTGTCAAGGGTCCGGCTGGCGCATGGCCAATCGAACGAACAGCTGCCAGGCAAGCGGCCCGGCTAGCGCATGGCCCATGGCACATACAGGCGCCAGGCAAGCGGTCTAGCTAGCGCATGGCCCATGGCACCTACAGGCGCCAGGCAAGCGGTCTAGCTAGCGCATGGCCAATGGAACGAACAGTTGCCGCGCAAGTGGCCCGGCCGGCGACGGCGTGCCATCGGACGGCAAGGTGGGCGCCGGCGTCGGCGCGAGAGCGGTTGCCGTCTGGGTCGAGCTCGGCGTCGCGCTGGGCGCGGGACGCGGCGTTGCCGTGGCGCCCGGGGTAGGGCTCGTGGTGGCCGGGCTGCTCGGGGTGGGCATTTCGGATGGCGGTTGGGCCACCGTCAAGAGGGCGACGAAGGCGTCCCAGTCGCCGAGCCGGTCGATCGGCTCCCCCCACGAGCGGGCGCTCTCGCCGCCTACCCACAGCTGGCCATCGGGTCCTGCGGCAACGGCGTAACCGGCGTCAAAGTCCGGACTGCCCAGGAAGAGGTGCGCGGCCAGTTGGCCGGTTGGAGCAAGGATGGCCACGAAGGCATCGCTCGTCCCTGCGAAGCTGCGCGCCGGATCGCCCCAGGTGGCGCTGGTGGTGCCAACCACGTAGAGGTTGCCGCGGGCGTCCACAGCGACGGCGTTGGCCGTATCCTGGCCATCGCCGCCGAGGAAGGTGCTCCAGACGACGTTGCCCTGGGCGTCAAGATGGACGGCGAAGGCATCGAGGTCGCCGGCGTGGGGCCAAAGCGGCTGGCCCCAGGTGGCGCCGCTGGTGCCAACGACGTACAGGCCGCCTGCGGGCGCAACGGCGAGTCCGAGGGCGGCATCCAAGCCCGATCCGCCGAGGAAGGTGTGCCAGCGGAGATTCCCTTCCGGCCCCAGGCAGGCCACATAGCCGTCGCCACCGCCGCCAAAGGGGCGGCGGGGAGTGCCCCAGGTCTGCGTGCTGCTGCCGGCGACGTAGATGTTGCCGGCGCTGTCCAGGGCGACGGCCCGGGCCAGGTGTTGGCCGCCCTCGCCCAAGAAGGTGTGCCAGGCCAGCTCGCCATTCGGCTCCACGCGGGCCACGAAGGCGGCCTCTTGGCCGCGGAAAGGCTGCATGGGCTCGCCCCAGCCGGCGGCGCTCTTGCCCACCACGTACATCACGCCTTGGCCGTCCATGGCCACCCCGCGCGCCTCGTCGGCACCAGGGCCGCCGAGGAAGGTGTTCCAAAGGAGTTCCCCTTGCGGACTTAGGCCGGCAACAAAGGCGTCGGCCTCGCCGGCGTGCGGGCGGACTGGCGTGCCCCAGCTGCTGCCACTCATGCCCACCACGCCGCTCCTGCCATCGGGCCTGGTCGCGATGCCGTAGGCCACGTCGGCGTCCGGTCCGCCTAGGCAACTGGTCCAATAGGTCCGACCTTCGTAATCCAGCCGGGCCACGGCGACGTTCGGCTCGCCCGTGAGGCTGCAGGCAAGCTTGCGCGGTGTCGCTTCCCAATAGGCGTCGCTCGCACCGGCGACATAGGCATCTCCCCATTCGTCAAGGGCCACCCCGGACACCATGTCGGGTGCATAGGTGCCCAGAAAGGTGTTCCAGAGCAGGTCGCCGGTGTTGTCCAGCAGGGCGACAAAGCCGTCGATGCCTTGGATGGGGCGCCGCGGGGCGCCCCAGTCGCGGCTGCTCTGGCCGGCAACGAGAACCGTACCGTCAACACGCGTGGCGACACCCAACCCACCATCCCAGTCGCTGCTGCCCAAGAAGGTGTGCCAGGCAAGCTCGCCATCCGCGTTCAGGGCGACCACGACGGCGTCGCGCTCCGCGGTGCCGGAGAACTCCCGCCGCGGCGTGCCCCAGGTTGCTGCCGACGTACCCACCAGGATGATCTGCTGCTGCGCGGTGAGCGCGAGAGCTGCCGCCTCGTCCGACGCAGGACTTCCCAGGAACGTATTCCAACGCAGCTCTGCGTTTGGGCTCAGCCGGGCAACGAAGATATCGGAATCGCCGCTGTGTGGCCGCAAGGGGTTTCCCCAGCTCTCCCAGCTTTGCCCTGTCAGGTAAAGATCGCCCTGCCGATCGATGGCCAGAACGTACGGAACTCCTTGGCCGGCAGCGTGGGCCCAGCGTAGCGCCCCATCAGGGCTGAGCCGGGCAAGATACGGACCCCCGCCTTGGGCGTTTGGGCTGGACTGGAGCGGATTCGACCACCAAGGCTGGGTGCCGAGGCCCGCCACGTATAGGTCGCCGTCAGGCGCCAGGGCAAGGCCGGTCGCCCAGTCTACGTCGCGCCCGCCCAAGAACGTGTTCCAGACCAGATTGCCGTTGGCGTCGAGCTTGGCCACGAAGCCGTCCCTTGCTTCCGTGTGCGGTCGCAATGGCGATCCCCACGGCCCCCGGCTGCCGCCGAGCACGTAGACGCTTCCGCGCGCGTCAGGTAGCACGGCCGTGGCGCTGTCCGACTCCTCCGAGCCCAAGAACGTGAGCCAGATGAGGTTGCCGTCGGGTCCGAGCTTGGCAATCACAGCGTCGGGGTCACCGACGTTCGAGGGGGTGAATGGGCGCCGCGGGTTGCCCCAGGAGTCGTAAGCCACGCCAGCGATGTACAGATTGCCAGCGGCGTCGCGGGCAATCGCTAGCCCTCGCTCGAATCCTGCTCCGCCCAGGAATGTGTGCCACACCAGCTCACCATTGGGCGCCAGCTTGGCGACAAGGATGTCGCACTTGCCGGCGAACGGGCGCACCGGTGTTCCCAGCTGCCGATCATGGCAAAACGTACCGGCGAGGTATGCATTTCCCTGGCGGTCGGTAACAACACTGCTGATCTGGTCGTCCGAGCTGGCGCCGAGGAAAACGTTCCAGACGAGTGTTGGCGGAGCGATGTCGAGCGAAGCTGCCAGTAGCCGGCCAAGTCCAGGAGCCACCTTCGCCGCGCTTTGCGCCGCCGTCCAGCGGCCGCCGGCCGAAAACCCGGTGGCGCCCACGTGGCCGGGGCTGACAGCCGTGCCCGGTGACGGTGCCGCTCGAGTGCATCCTGACCGAGACGATGTGGGCCAACTGTGGCCAGTCGGCCTTGACCACGTACCGGCAACACCGGTGCTCGCCGCGATCAGGAGGCTCAGCAGACGCCAGACCCAGGTGGAAGTGTTCATCGTCCTCTCGTCACTCGATCCACCGTCGAGCAGCGTCGCCTCGGCGCGTGGCGGCCAGCACGGCTGGCAGATCGGCCGTCGAGAACGATACGGAGGACACGCTCTGCCAAGTCATCGCCTTGGCATGGCTTTGCCAGCCAAGGCTGCCTCCCTCTGCCAATGCACAGCAGCCGCGCGATCGATGCGGTACTCCGAGTGTAAGGTTACCAGCAACAGGAGGGTCTGACAACCGGCCCGTTAGCTGATCGCGAACACGCGCCGTTACCGTCTCGGTCGGTACTGCAGCTCGCCGACGTACTGCGTTGCCGCGCCGATCGCTCGGACACGAACGGAGTCCCTCAATGGGAGTGTCCCGAGCCTTCGTCATGCCGACACGACCAGAAGCTCGTCGAGTCGCCGCTTGGCCTCTCGTGCTCACGGTTGCCGCCCGGGGACTTAGATTCGCCGCCGGCGGACGGTCACGTCGGCCGGCAGCAGCGAGTCACCTCCTTGCGGGTGGCGCAGCCGGTCCATGTCCGGGGCCAGGAACACGGCAGGCGGGGTCGCCTCCTCGCGGGTGGCGCAGCCAGGCGACTCGTGGCTCGAGGATGGTTAGGGGTCGGGTGAGGCCAATGGTAGAATGGAGACGCTGGAGAGGTCGCATAGCCTGGTCTAGTGCGCGCGCCTGGAGAGCGCGTTCCCCGCAAGGGGACGTGGGTTCGAATCCCACCCTCTCCGCTCGCTCCCCATGGTGGGGATGGCCGAGGGCGAGGCGGGCGTCATTTGACATTAGAACATCCGTTCGCCTATACTAGGGCCATGCCGTATGCAGCGCGTTCGACGGTCATTACCCCGCCAAGGCCTCCAGCCCCATCGGCCTCGCCACGCGACATTGCCGAGCAGGTCAACACCCAGCTGAATGCCCGCCTGGTCCAGGTTGGCGACCTGCCCATCGTCGGTGCGACAACCATCTCCAGCGGCTTCCCGGCCCTGGATCAAGCCACTGGGCTCGGTGGCTTCCCGCGTGGCCGCATCACCGAGCTCATTGGACGGCCCACCTGCGGCCGCGAAACGGTGGCCGCCCGTACGGTGGCCTCTGCGACGGGCTACAGCGCCTGGATCGACGTTCCCGCCCTGACCGACGTCGCTTACCTCGCGCAATGCGGCATCGATCTCGAGCGGCTGTACATCGTCCAACCCCGTCAGCCATTGGATGCCCTGGCCATTGCCACCCACCTCGTGGCCGCCCAGCACTTCAGCGTCGTGGTGCTTGATGCACTCGATGACCTACCACCCGCCGGCACCAACTCGCAGGCCATTGGCCGATTCATTCGGGTCGTAACGCCGGCGTTGGGTCGGGCCACCACCGCCCTTCTGATCCTTTCGGGCCCCGAAAGTCCGGCCCGCTCCCTCGCCCACGCCGCGGCACTCCGCATCTCTTTCCTGCAAGTCGGTCTTCTGCGCCGTGGCGGTGTCCTTCGTGGCTGGCGAACGCGGGCCCGGATCCTGAAATCGCCCGGCTTAGCCCGCGGCGAGCCGACGATCGAGATATGGGTATGCTGATTCGCCGTCGCCTGTCGCTCATCTCAACGAGCCGCGATCCATGACCGAGCCGCGGATTGCCTGCGTTCATCTGCCGCACATGGCCATCGCCGTCGAGGTACGTGACAATCGGGCCCTGGCCAACCGACCGATCGTCATCGAGGCTCCACAGCCCATGCCACGCATCGTCTACGACGTGTCCGATTCCGCCCAGCGGCTTGGCATCCGCCAGGGCATGAGCCTCAATCAGGCTCGCAAGATCTGCCCTGAACTCACCGTATTGCCAGCACGGCTTGACAGCTACCGTGACACGTACCAGATCTTGCTCGAGCTCCTAGCCGAATGGGTACCTGCCGTCGAGCCTGCCGACCTGGAGCGCAGTTGGCTCGCTGCCACGGGGCTCACGCCCCGCGGCGGCGCCGAGCGTACCCTCGCGGTCGAGATGGCTCGACGCGTCCACCACGAGATCGGCCTGCCCAGCCGCGTTGGCATGGCCCACGGCAAACTCACCAGCAAGATCGTCACCCAATACCTGGTCGGCTCCGACGTGATGGTGCTACCGCGCGGCACCGAGATCCGCTTCCTGGGTGGCCTCGCCACCCGCTACCTGCCCCTGTCGGAGAGCAACCACCGTCAGCTCCGTGTACTAGGCCTCACCAAGGTCCACCAGTACGCTGCCCTTCCGGCGAGCGGCATCCTGCCCCGCTTCGGGTATGACGGCCTGCGCGCCTACCGTCTGGCCCATGGCGAGGATGATGCTCGGGTCCAACCCTGGCAGGCTGAGCCATTCTTGGAAGCCAGCCAGAGCTTCGAGGACCCCATCGACACCCAACCCCTCCTCCATCGCTGCCTGGAATCCCTGGCCCAGCAGGTCGCCCGACCCCTCGCCGCCCGCTACCAAATGGCCAGCGCCCTCAGCCTCACGCTCACCTTCGAGAACAGCCAGACCGTCCGCCGCGAACGTACCTTGATCGAACCCATCGTCCATCCGCAGCGCCTGCTGACCCATGCCGATGGCCTGGCCAGCACCATCTCCTGGCCGGCACCCATCGAGCGCATCACCCTGGCAGTGCGCGGCCTATGCCCGACCGTTGGCCGGCAGCTCGATCTCTTCCGCCAGAACCACGAGGAACGGTCTCCCGTCGAAGCCGCGCTGCGGCGCATCCAAGACCGCTATGGCGGCATCATCCATCAAGGCCATGTACTCGCCATCGACGCTCCCTTGCCCGAGCGACGCGCCTACCTCACGCCCTGGCAAGCGGCCTGAAGGGCCTCTTCGCCACCCGCCACCCATCGGCTGCGTCCCGCGGCTGCCCTGCTGCGCCACACTTCCCGGCTGCGTCCCGCGGCTGCCGTGCCGTGCCACACTTCTCGGCTGCGTCCCGCGGCTGCCGTGCCGTGCCAAACTCCTCGGCCGCGTGCCGTGTCCGCCGTCCCGCGCCAAACTCCTCGCCCGCCTCTCGCCTTCTTCGTGCCATGCGCCAGCACCGGGACGGTGATCCCATCCACGTCCAGGCCACCAGCGACGGCCGGCCCACGGCATTTCGCTGGCGAGGCACCGCCCTGCGCATCGCGTCCATCGAGGACGTCCGCGAGCCTGCCCTCGACTGGTGGTCTGCCGCCGGCGAGATCCGCCGCCGCTACTTCCTGGTGACCACCCACCAGGGAGTCATCTGTGAGATCTACCAAGATCTCGCCACCCAGACCTGGTTTCTTGCTCGGCTTTACGACTGAATGACCGCCGCAGCAGCCGCCGAGAGCCGCCTCGCCCTCACCAGCCAGGTTACACCGACCGCATCGGCCGCCGCGGTGGCACGTAGCCTGCCATCGCCCGCCGCCAGTAAGTCGACAGCCCCCTACCCCCGCCACGCCGGGCGAGCCAGTCAAGCAGGGCGACGTACTGGACGTAGTCGAGCACGACACCGACCTCCGTGCCATCCTCATCGACGACCACATACGGGGAACGCGCGCTTTCGCCTGCCACCACCTCCGTGCCTTGCATTCGCCTCTCGCTCCTTCTCCAACCGCTCACCTGGCCGAATCCTCGCCCTGCGTCAGGCACACCCGGCGCCCGATCGGTCCCCCTCTGGGGGCCATGACGCGCGGCGCGGTGCGCCTGTCTTGGTCCGAGCTTACCGGCAGGACGCCCGTTGTGCTAGCATCTCGGCGACACACTCGCGCCACCCTGGCGACAGCTCCGGCGCCCGGTGGCTCGCGCGTAACGCTACTCGATGGCCAAGCACTGCTGTCCGCAACGAGGTGACCGATGACTCAGGTACTCCGCCGACCGACCGATGATCGGGTGATTGGGGGAGTGTGCGGTGCCTTCGGGCGCTACTTTGGGATCGACTCGACACTCCTGCGCTTGCTCTGGGTGCTCTTTGCCATCTTCGCCGGCGTGGGTCTGCCCGTCTACCTCGTCGCCTGGTGGGTCATCCCAGACGAGGAGGGCCGCCATTCGGCCCTGGCGCTGATCCTCGTCGTCCTCTTTTTGGTCATGCCGGCGATCTGCGGCCTCTGCATGGTGCCGTTCGCCGTCTTGTCCACACTCTTCGGCGGCAGCAGCTAGGTACCCACATCGCGACCGGCGTCGCACGCGCCGCCCAGCCGCAGCGATCCCTCGAGGCACAGACGGCTTGGCAGGCGCCCCCAGCCGCAGCGATCCCTCGAGGCCCAGACGGCTTGGCAGGCGCCGCCCAGCCACGGGACCACGCGGTGGTGAGCTTTACGGGGCGGGGTACGGAAAGCGGTCGGAATCGGGGGACGCCGACCATTCGGCGAAGCTGTAACCCTGGCGGTCCTTCTCCGACATGAGCGGACCGGCGCCCGCGATCGCCAGGAATTCCTCGCGCAACGCTGGGTCACAGAGCGACCAGTCCAGATCGGGCGTCAGGGGCGAGATGCTGGCCTCGCAGCCGGGACTCCACTCGCCTGTGCACAAGTATTCGATTCGGCTGTCGACGGTGTAGTAGTTGCCGTGGGCGAAACCAACCGGCACCCAGATCCATTCGTCATACTCGGCATCCGGATCGGCGGCCATCTCGTGGGCGATGACGGCGCCAGCGGTTGGCGAGCCCTTCCGAACGTCGAGCACCAGATCGACCATGCGACCGCTGAGTGTCCGGACCAGCTTGGCCATGTACGGGTTCCACTGAAGATGCATGCCGCGGATGGTGCCGGCTCGCGATCGACTCTCGTTGCACTGGTAGAAGCGCAATCCGGCCAAGGCACCCAAGTCGGGGTGGGCGTCGAAGTCGCTGACGCGGTACGTCTCCGTGAAGTAGCCCCGCGCGTCGGCGAATCTTCGGTAGCGGATGACCTTCACTTCGGGGATGGCCAGACTGCGGACTCCCACGATCTTCATGGCAGTTTCTCCTCGGGGGAGCTCCCTTGTCCTCAACCGGAGAGCCGCACCGGCAAGGACAGAGTGCCGACAGCCACGGCTGCACGCCGGCCGCGAGAGTATCCAGGGTCGATGCGGCTGCGTCAAGCAGTCCTGGCCATCTCGCCCAGTCGGCCGTGGCCATGGACTGCTTAGGGGGTACCGCGGGTACGCCTGTCAGTTCGTGCCCCCTCTGTTCGCCCCAGCCGGCATAGCACGCCACCGCCTTCTGCCCCGCAGCCAGCCATCGGCCAGCGGATCCGCGATCCGCGTCACGAGCGGACCCAGCACTGCCAGCAAGAACACGTAGACGCCGGCCAGGGCCGCCAGACGAGGCTCCAGGGGCCCGCCCAGTGCCAGACCAGCGATCACGATGGAGAACTCGCCGCGGGCGACGAGCGCCGTGCCAGCACGCAGGCACGCGCGCGACCCGATGCCCTCCCGTTTGGCAGCCCACCAACCGGTCACCATCTTCGTGCCCGACGACACAAGGGCCAAGAAGATGGCAAGCGCGAGGACCTCGGGCACAGCTCGCAGATCCACCGCCATGCCAAACAGGAAGAAGAAGGCCGCGGCAGACAGGTCCCGCAGCGGTCCTACCAGCGTGCTGGCACGCTCTTGCACGGGCCCCGAGAGAGCAATTCCCACGAGGAAGGCGCCAATCGCTGCCGATAGCTCCAGTCGCTCGGCAACACCGGCCGCCAGGAGCGCCAAACCCAGTACCGAAAGCAGCAGCGCCTCGTCGGTACGGGTACACAGCAACCGACTCAAGAACGGCCCGAGGCGCACGGCCACGGCGAGCGCCACGAAGGTAGCGCCGAGGGCGACGGCAATGGACACCGCGGCGTCGCCCAGGTCACCGCCCAACAGCATGAGGACCACGAGCGGCAAGTAGACTGCCATGGCCAGGTCCTCCAACACGAGAATGCTCAGAATCACCGGGGTCTCGCGGTTCCCCATGCGCCCCAGGTCACCGAGCATCTTGGCGATCAACCCCGATGAGGAGATGTATGTCACACCGCCCAAGACGACCGCCGATTGCGGTGACCAACCCATCCCCAGGCCGATCAATGCGCCGGGCAGGAAGTTGGCCACCAGATCGAAGAGCCCGGCTGGCCAACGGCGACGGAGACTGTGCCAGAGCTCTTCGCCGGTGTACTCAAGACCCAGCATGAAGAGCAGCAGCACCACTCCGATCCGGGCGCCGAGCTCGACGGCCGGATCGGAGGCCAAGGCCACGCCGCCGCGCGAGGCGCGGAAAAGGACGCCGGCCACGAGGTACGCCGGGATGGGACTGAGGCCCACGCGATGCGAACTACGGGCCAGGATCGCCAGCAGCACCACCACCGCGCCCAGCTCGAGGAAGGCGCGACCGACGTCGGGCTGGCCGAGAGAGACGGGAGGGTTCATTCGCCTCGCAGGCGCCGTGCCAGGTCCGCAAGACTGGCCGCCGTGCCGACGGCCACCACGGTATCGCCGGGTTGCAGCACGGTGTCCAGCTCGGAAGCGGCAAAGGTCTGGGACCCGCGGATGATGGCCACCACGGTCGCACCCGTCGCGGCCTGAATGGCTGCCTCGCCCAGCGTCCGTCCTGCCCATTCGGCAGCCGGATCCACCACCAGCCAATCCATGGCCAGGCCGGCGAGATTCTGATGCCGGCCACCGCTTCGTTCCCGGAATTCGCTCCGGACGAGGAGCTCGCCGAGGGCTGCGGCCTCCTCGAGGTCCAGCCGCACCGTCAGCGCACAGCGGTCCGGATCGTCACTGCAATACACGATCAAGTCGCGCTCGCCGGTGCGGTGCACGATCACCCCCAGCTGACGGCCATTTCGCGTCATGAAGCCATAGCGGACGCCCACACCGGGCAGCTCTGTCTCCTCGATCTGCGTCATTGTTGCCTATGACCTCCCTTCGACCATCGTGAACACGGTCACCCCGCACTGCGTGCCGGCGTGTCGGATTCTGCGAGCGCTGCGGTTCTTCCGTGCTCCCTACCTCCACCCAGGCACTGCGCCATCAGCCGGGAGTGTCGGTCACCGCTCCCCGCGCCGCGCCACCACCCAGGAGTCTCCGTCACCGCTGTCCCTGTCAACGGGCAGGCGCTCGAGTGACCGGTCGTAGAAACCGACGATCAGCTCCTGCCAATCGTCGGCAGCGCGCTCGCCCTGCAGCCGATGCTCGGTGCGCCAGGCGTAGCCCGGGACCCACGTGTCCGTCGGTTCCAGGCCGTTGCACGGTCGCTGGTCGTCCTGGCGCAGCAGCCTACCGCGTGCGTCCAGCAACTGGACGAAGACGGTGAGATCCTGGTGCACCGGTCGCGCCGTGCGCCACTCGAGGCTCACCAGGCGCGGCGCTGTCCCTCGCCACGTCGCCTCGGGGAGTTGCACGTCCACGAGCTCGATGCCGTTTCGCCAACGGGCCAGCGCCGACCGATTGGTCACCGCGCTGGGCGCCTGACGCCGGACGCGGACGTGGCCCAAGACCACTCGGTCGCCCACGGACTGCCCCCGGGCGTCCAGAACCGGCTGCCGGCCGCCGCTCGTGGGGTCATAGAAACCCACCACCAGCGAAGTGAGCACATCCCCCTCGACCGGCGCGATGGCAAGGCGATAGGGGTCGGCGAACACCTGGCCCGGACGCCACTGGCGGGTGGGGTGCCGGCCGCCGAAAGGGACGCCGTCGAAGGCTCCGTAGAGCCGATCCTGATCGTCGGCCAGGTGGACGATGAGCTTGAAAAAGCCGCCAATCTCGCGCTCGGCACGCCAGTACAGAATGAGGGGCAACTCCCCACCAGCCACCGCCGATCCCCCCTGCGGCAGGCGAGCACCGAGCAGGGTCATCCCAGGAGCGAAGGTAGCCGCCACTGGGCGGTCCAGCTCGGGGACACGTGCCAGCGGCCGCGGCATCGCGTAGGCCCGAGCCAGCGTGCTCGCCTGGGAGAGGGCCAGAGCAGCGAGAGCAGCAACCGCCACGCTCGGCCAGCGGACGCGCCAGCGACTCGGTAGCAGCGCCGTCCAACCGATCGCCAAGAGCAGACCGACAGCGCCGGCCGCAGGGAAAAGTAGCCGTCCCTGATTGCCCCCCGCCACCCAACGCATGAACTGCAGAATGCCGCCCAGGACAACGGCCAACCAAAGCACAGCCAGGCCGGCCGCGGACAGAACGGCAGTGCCCCCATACCCGACAGCGAGATCCCGACTGTCTGCCATCCGCGCCCGCCAGAGGCGCAGCGGCAAGGCCGCCAGGCCTGCGAAAGCAAGGCCGGTCCCGACGTCCAGGCAGCGGAAGAACCAGGCAGGAGCGACCACCCCGTAGCCAAACACGCCCCAGTAGGTTCGCCACAGCCACTCCACCTGGCGGAGCAGGCTGGCTACGCTGGCCGGCTTGTCTCGGGCGTGCGTCGCAAGGATCGCCTGGATCTGGGCAAATGGCACCAGGGCGCGGTAGTGCTGCCAGTTGAAGGCGTACCACCAGCCGGCGAGGAGCACGACCGCCAGTCCGTACGCGGCGCCTGCGCGGAGGCCACAGCGCCAGCCGCGCGCGCGGACGTGGAGCAGCCACAACGGCCCGGCAACCGCCAGCACACCCAGACCGGTGTACTTGGTCAGCATGGCGGCCGCGGTCAGGGCTCCGGCAAGCAGCCAGTGGGCGACGCGCGCCGTGCCCGCCGCGGCACGCTGGAGCGCCCAGACGGCAGCCGCCATGGTGGCAGCGATCCAGGTGTCGTTGGTGACCGTCGCGGCGGCGAATAGAAACTGCGGATTCAGGCCCACCGCGGCGGCGGCTAGTAAGGCCAGACCGCTGTGGCCAGGCACAAGATCTAGGGCCATGCGCCAGACGAGAGCCACGGTGATCAGGGCGCCGAGGAGCGACACCAAAGCGGCCACGCGCAATGGCAGCTCGCCTCCGCTTGGGACGCGGGGCGGACTGACGGTGGAGCGAGGTCCGAACTCGGGATAGTGCGGGTTGAAGACGTAGAGTGCCAGGGCCGGCTCGAGTGGCCACGGTCGGGTCGCCACTGCCGCCAGCGCATAGTAGAGCGGTGGCTGCTGGACCAGTTCGTGCGAGATGGCCGCCGTGGCGGCATCCACCCGCGGCCGTCGCGGTTCGCGGCGCAAGAAGGCGATGTAGCGGAAGTGGGCGTCCGAGTCGGCGCCCTCGTAGGGCGGCGTCTGCGCCATATAGAGCAGACTGATGAGCGTCACCGCGAGGAGAAGCACGAGCAGCGGCCAGGCACTCGTGGCCGCTGCTGCCGAGTTATGACCGGGCTGGCCTGCCGCCAGGGAGATCTCGAAGGTCGCCGGCGCCCCATGACCGGCCGCCGGGTTTCGAGGAGTCGTAGTCGGGGTGCTGCCCAGTGGCATCCGCACTACTGCACCAGACGAGCCGCAGCCACGAGGAAAAGGACGAATCCGGCGGCCACGTTGAGCCACGGGAAGAGCCAGTAGACGCGGGCCGTTCGCTCTGGTCGCAGCCACAAGGCGACGCAGACGAGGGGATACACCGCCGCCAGCCAAGCGATCGGCGTAGGCCCAAGAAGAGCGACGAGGCTCAGGACGGCCACCGACCACAGGACGGCACAAGCCGCCAGCGAGCGACGAGCACCCAGCGCGGTTGCCGCGGTGGACAGCCCGGCGGCTTGATCGGCCGCGATGTCCGGAACCGCCGAGAAGAGGTGCATGGCCGCCGTCCAGGCGGCAGCGCCGAGGAGGGCAGCCGGCGGCGGTGCCGCGCCAGCTGTTTGAGCGTAGCCAAGAAAGCCAGGCATGGCATACAGCACGTTCGAAGCCGAGTCGAGAACGGGTCGCGCCTTGAACCGCAGCGGCGGCAGGCTGTAGCCAGCCCCGAGCGCCAGAAACAGAAGCAGGAAGAGCGCTCCCAGCGTGCTCTCCGCCGGGAGCAGAAGCAGGCCGAGCAAGGCGGCCAGTGCCGCCGCGAGTCCCAGTCGCCTTCGCTCGTCAGGCCGCAGGAGGTGCTCCTGCGCCCCCTTCTTGGGGTTGAAGCGGTCGGTGTCGGCGTCGGCCAGGTCGTTCACGCCATACAGGAACAGGTTGGCTGGCCACAAGAAGTACAGGAGGTGGAGGGCCACGAAGGGCTGGAGCACGTCGCCCGCACGAGCCGCGCCGGCACAGAGACCGACCAGATAGGGACCCGCCAGATATGGCCAGAAGCGTGGCCGACTCACGCGCACGAGGAAGGTCAGCTGCGCTTGCCAGGATGCTACGCCATGGCCTGCGGTTGCCAGGCCTTCGGAGCGCTCCGCGCCACGGGAGATCAACTCCAATTGCGAGTGCCCCTCGCCAGGGCCGTCCGTCAGCCGCGCGTGGGAGAGGCCCACACCAGGGCCGTCCGTCAGCTGCGCTTGGCAGAAGCGCACACCGTCGCCCCGTGGCCCAGCGTCCGCTGGCGGCGATGGTCCCTCGTGCCGAGCCAGAAAGGTCTCAGCCACCGTCCACCGAGCGCCGGTCAACAGAATCCGGGCCACCGACGGCCGAACCTGCCGCTCGAGCACTACGAGCGGTTGTCGCTCGATCCGATCGGCTGTCCAGCGGTACATGTCGCTGGCCGATCGGATTGCCACCGCCGCGCGTGGCGGCAGCCAGTGAAAGCCCGCCTCGGCCTCGGCTTGCCAGGCACGATAGCGAGCGACTTCTGCGCGCACCAGCGCTTGAAAGCAGTCCGGCAGAGCACGTATTGCCTCGGGCGCGAGAGCCGCGAGGCCGTGGCCATGGAGGACTTCCTCGGGGACGTAGGTGCGTCCCAGCTCGTAGTCGACGATGATGTCACGCAGAAAATTGATGTACTGCATGGCCCGCCCGAGGCGCTCCGCCGAGTGGTCGGCCTGCGGCGGCAAGTGCAGGATCCGGGCCATCATGAGACCAACCACCTCCGCCGAGCCCCGCATGTAGTGCTCGAGTTCGGCCATGGTGGCATAGTGGCGCTTGCTGAGATCGAGCTGCATTGACTCCAGGAAGGCGTCGGTCCAGGCCGGATCGAATTCGCACCGCCGCGCCAGAGCCACGAAATCACGAATGATGGGATCCGCAACGCCAGCGCCTGCCACAGCCGCACGGTATTGGCGCACGAATTCCTGCAGACCGGCACCGTCCTGTGGAATGCGATCCACGAAGTCGTCGGCAGTGCGGACGAAGGCATAGAGGCTCACCACGTCCGACCTCGCCCACGCCGGAAAGAAGAGGCTGCTGTAGAAGTAGGTGCGGCTGCCGCGCCGAAAGATCGATGCTGCTTGCTGGGATGTCACCGACGCAGCTTCTCCGCGAGGATCTGCGACGAAATCAGAGTCATCGGCACACCGATGCCCGGATGGCAATACTGGCCGGTGAAGTAAAGACCCTTCACTCGGTTGCTGACGCGGCGGGGTCGAAAGGCGGCCGTCTGCCGCATGGTATGGGCGAGCCCTACAGCGGTTCCCTTGAAGGCATGATAGCGGTTGCGGAAGTCGCGGTGGCTGAACACGCGTTGCACGAGAATGCGGTCGCCAAGTGGCTCGCCCACGTGCCGCTCCAGGGTTTCCAGCGCCTTGGCGGTGTAGCGCTCCCGCACGGCGTCGTTGTCGTCGAGACCGGCAGCCACCGGCATCAACACGAAGAGATTCTCGCAATCCGCTGGTGCCATAACCGGATCGGTGCGCGATGGGCAACAGACATAGTACGACGGGCGCTCGGGCCAGTCCGGCCGCAGAAACATCGAATTGAAGTGCTCCATCCAGTCGTGCTCGAGAATTAAGTTGTGGTGCACCAAGCGCTCCAAGCGGCCCTGGATGCCCAGGTAGAGGATGAATGCCGAAGGTGCTACGACGCGGGTTTCCCAATAGCGCTCGCTGTACTGCCGGTGCGGCGGCTCCAGTAGATCCGTCTCGACGTGGTGGTAGTCGGCGTTGGCGATCACCCAGTCGGCGGCGATCTCGCCGTCATCGGTGACCACGCCCGTCACCTGCCCGTTGCCCGCACGAATGGCCCGTACCGCAGTGTCGAACACGAAGCGCGCTCCTGCCTGCTCGGCCAGACGTTCGATGGCACTCACAATGGCCCCGATGCCACCGAGCGGGTACCACACGCCCAGACTCATGTCGACGTGCGACAGCATGCTGTAAAGGGCGGGGGTGTTGTTCGGGGAACCACCCAGGAATACCAAGGTGTACTCTAGAACCTTGCGGGCCCGTTCCGATTCGAAGTAGGAGCGCACGTAGTCGTCTAGCTTCTGGAACACGTTGAGCTTCCTGCCCGCCGCGAGCAGCCGCCGGCTCAGGAAGTCGGTCGGTCGGCTGAAGTCCCGGTAGATCACCTCGCTCATCGCGGTGCGGTACTGCTCCGCGGCCACCGATAAGTAACGAAGTAGCTTGCCGCCGCCGCCAGGCTCGAAGCTGTCGAACAGGGCCACGGTGGCCTGGATGTCGGCCGGCACGTCGACGACGTCATCGGGCCCGAAGAAGATCCGATAGCCAGGCGACAGTCGCACGAGTTGCAGCTGCTCGGCGGAGGACGTGCCAAGTTCGTGGAAGAAGCGGTCGAACACGTCCGGCATCAGGTACCACGAGGGGCCCAGATCGTAGCGGAAGCCATCCCGCTCCCAGACGGTGGCTCGACCGCCAGCGTGATCAATCTGTTCGACAACGGTGACCTCGTGGCCTTCCCGAGACAGAAGTGCGGCCGCGGATAGGCCACCGAAGCCCGCCCCAATGACGACGATCCGTTTGGCCATGGTGTGCTCCTCGTTCCTCCTCGCTGCCCAGGCCGTGGCCCACGCCTTGGCGGGCCGACTGGGGCCGCCGCGCGCTGCCGCCGGCAGTATACCATTCTGAACGGTGCCTGGGCGCATGCCAGAGCCAGCAGCCGGGGCATGCCGGGAACATGTGCGCTCGTGGTCGGCTGTTCAACCGCCCTGGGAGGTGGCCGACCGTCGACGACGTTCCGCCGGCGGCTGCTTCAGGCCGCAGCCCCGGGCCGGCCGCGGCGACACATGGCGCCACCAAGGAGTGCCATCAGGATCCCGCCGATGACGAGCGGCACGAGCATTCGGCCCGCAAAAGCGACCCCCAGCCAGAAGGCGAGAATCCACCACGGACCCAGGAGCATCCCGACAGCTGGCGGTGCCAAACCCGCTTTGTGCGCAGCCGAAAAGCCTTCGTTACCAAGGTCAAGGGGCCGCCCGGCGAGAGGGCACGAACCCATCGCCAGCTGGCCGAGTAGCACCGCCCCCAGTCCAGTGAGGCACCAGCCGGCGAAGTTCTGCCACGGAACGCCGTAGTAAGGCCCCCCATCGGCATACGACCAGATGCCCAGGAGCACGGCACCGGGATCGAGGACCAGGTCGCAGGCCACGAGGAACAGCGCCGCCAGCAACGGCGCCATGCGCGGACGATGTCGAGCCCACGGCCCGACCAGGGATTGCGCGCCGAGCACCAGCGGGACATAGCCGAGTGGCAAGGCTGCAGGAACCCATCCCAGCTGGGGACCCAATCGCTGGTGGTAGGCAAACTCCCCGTAGGGCAGGCCCGTCGTTGCGCCCACCGTCTCTACCCCATAGGCATACAGGCTCAGCATCCCCAGCACGAGGGCCGCCCGACGCGCTCCGAGAATGCGCCAAGTGGCCCAGGCACTGGGTGCGGCCATCGCCACCAGCGCCAGCGCCGTGACCCACGGGCTGGCAGCATGGTCGCGCAGGAGGGGAGCCAGCACACCGACGCTCCCTACGAGAGCTGCCGACACGAAGATCGCCGCACAGCGCCGGCGGCACCCCGCCGCCACGCTTCGCTGCCACCGTCGCTGTACCATTCCGCGCACTGTCTCTTTGCCCGCACGCTCGGCCGGGAGGCAAGTGCAGCACCCGTCGGTCGGCAGGCGGACTGCGGCGCCTGCTCGTTCGCCCCGAGCCGACCAGGCTACCGTTCGCCCAGACGGGAAGCGCCTTCGGCCCTTTGGGCCTCCCGTCAGCGAGCGACATGCTCGCCGCCGAGGCCTCTCCTGGGCCCTGCGAATTGAATCCCAACGGTAGATCGGCTACGATGGTCTTCGCTGAGCCGTCTGGCAGATGGCGCACTGCCACCAGCCCCGGCAGGCCATACCCATCCCACACCGAACAGGATCGTGACTATGAAGATGCAGGTCGTTCGGGTCAAGGAAATCATGACCAGAGAAGTCCATTCCATCGATCGCAACCTCGGCGTCGAGGTCGCCCTGGAGCTGATGGCCGACAAGCGAGTGCGCCGCCTGCCGGTGGTGAGCAATACCGGCCGCGTGATCGGGATCATCACCCGCGAGGACGCGCGCACAGCGCTCGAGCGATGCCGTAGCGACACGGATGCGAAGCCACCCGCCATCAACGATGTGATGACCCACAACGTCGTCACCATCGGTCCGGACGAGTCCATCGCTAAGGCGGCTCAGCTGATGGTGAAGCGCCGGATCGGTGCCCTGCCGGTGATCTCCGACGGCAAGATGATCGGTATTCTCACCGAGAGCGACATCTTCGAGTACCTTGCCTCGCACATCGAGATGCAGGACTGAAGCTTTCTCGCCACTGCAGCAAATGGGGCCGGAATCAGGGATCGGGCAGGGACAGGAGCAACAGCGCCACACCCTGGCCATAAAGCTGCAGCTCACCTACCGGCCGATGGTTGTAGAACTCCGGATCGGGTGACGGCC
>DAOUCP010000144.1:0-13344 GCA_034432155.1 Anaerolineae bacterium | reverse complement strand
CCTCCCGGCAGCAGGCGGACCGCCGTGGTCAGGGAGAGTGAATCCCTAACGCCCGGCACACTGGCCTGCACCCGGGCGCAGAACATCGGGTGCTCCGGCTGCGGACGGACTCGTCTGCCCCAAGGCTCAGCATCTACCGCCCATGGCGGCGTCCGGACGCACCCTTCCGGACGGCCCTGCGCGCTGCCGCGGCTCTCGGCAGGGCGGCACGCGCAATGCGAGAGCGTCGAGTCCACCGAACACAACGTCCCGCGACCAGGCGAGGATAGACCGGCCGCAAGCGCGCGCCGACGGCCGGCGGACTTGCCCCAGGCCGACGCTAGGCGGTGTGTTGCTGCACGTAGCGCAGAACGCCGTCTACGCACATCGTCGGCGGGTTCAGGCTTTCGTGGCGCGCGTAGTCGGCGATCGGAACGCCAGCTTCCTGCGCCCGCTCCTGCTGCCAGCGTCGGAAGTCGGCGACCATCTCATCCCGACTGAGCCCGGCGGCCAACCGGTCCTGCACGAAGGTCACCGTCTCACGCAGTAGGTCGGCCACCTGGCGGAGGTGGTTTGCGACGTCGTCGATGGGGCCGAAGTGGGTCGGGTACAGCGTCCGCAGGTTCAGGGCGGCGAGTCGATCGAGGGAGTCGAGCCACTTCTCGAGATGGAAGTCCGGAGGCGGTGTCGGCAGCTCGATCAGCGGCGTCTCCGGCAAGCGGATGCCGCAGATGTCGCCCGTGAAGGCTACGTCGCCGAGGACGTAGACCATGTGGTGCCGCGCGTGACCATCGGTCTCCATGGCCAGAAACGAGAGGCCCCCGGCTGCCACCCGATCGCCATCGTGGAGCGCCAGCACTCGCTCGGCAGGCGCCGGCAAGAACTCGCCCCACAGCGTGTCGAGAGCGTCACCGTACACCCGCCCGGCACTGGCCAACAGGCGCGAGGGGTCGATAAGGTGCGGGGCGCCAAGGTGGTGAACGCCAATCATTGCGCCCTGTTGGGCCCACCAACCAGCGGCGCCGCCGTGGTCGAGATGAATGTGCGTCAGCAGCACGTGCCCAATGTCGGGCGGCGCGAATCCGTGATCGGCCAGGCGCGCCTTTAGCGTCTCGCGCGTCGAGCCCGGCCCAGTCTCGACCATTGTCGCGCCGGCGGGGCCGACGACAAGGTAGACAGCGATGGTGTGCGGATAGCCTGAGAAGCTGAGATCCAGGACGTGGGTATCCATGAGGCTCCCTCACTCTTCCCCCACCAGGCGGACCACGGCGGTCATGTTCCAGCGGAGCCGTGGCTCGTGGCGCGTCGGCGCAATCACCACGGTATACACGATGTCACCCAACCGGTCCCGACCCACGCCGTCGATCCGGCTTACCCGACCCTCCAGGGTCACGTCCGGCAGAGCATCGAAGGTCACCTCGGCACGATCCCCAACCTGGATGTCGACAACGTTCAACTCGGTGAGGTCTTCCGTCTCCACCAGCCAGCTGGAAGTGTCCGCCAGCTGGAGAACCGGGGCTCCGGCCAGAACGGTCTCACCCTCCTTGACGGAGAGGGCCATGACGGTCCCGGCGAAGGGGGCCCGCAGCTCGGTGTCGTCGAGGTTGAGTCGCGCCTGCTCCAGTGCCGCCAGTGCTTGATCGACGCGTGCCCGGGCGGCCTCGAGTTCGGCGGGATGCGCACCGTTCCGCAGCCGTTCCAGATTGGCCTGCGCCTCGGCTTGTCGCTCCTGGGCGGCTGTCCACTGACCCCGCGCTTGCTGGACCGCGGCCTGGGCGGCTGCCCGGTCCTCGGCCCGTGGCCCAGCCATCGCCTGATGGAGCGTCAGCTCGGCGATGCGGACCTCCTCTTCCGCCTGCTGGACGGCTGCCCGGGCGCCATCGCAGTCGGCTGGATCGGCGTATTTGGGCACGCGACCGCAGATGCTGTCACGCCGGCTCTGGGCCCCCCAGAGGGCATTCTTGGCTTCCTCGACCCGCCGCTCGACGATGGCCAGTTCCTCCCAGGTGGGCCCGGCATCGAGCTTGGCGAGCGCCGCGGTACTGGCCGCCCAGGCACCGCGTGCGGCGTCGACGGCTGCGGCAGCGGACCGCACCGCCGCCTCGGCAGCGGCCAGATCCTCGGCTCGGGTCCCTGCCTCGAGCAACGCCAGCTGGGCGCGGGCACTGCTCAGTTCCGCCTCCGCCTGCAAGACCGCTGCCGCCTGGCGGCCAGAGGCCAGACGCAGCAACACCTGGCCGGCAGCGACGCGGTCGCCCTCCTCGACCATCACCCGTTCGAGCTGGCCACTGGTGGCAAAGCCCATGGTCACGTGGCGAACCGGCACCACTCGCGCCTCGGCCACGACGTTCGTGCCGGCCACGACCGCCGGCAGCGTGGCCAGCGCCTCGGCCGTGGCCGTGGCCTCGGCGTCGGTGCCATTGCCCTGTCGCGCACAGGCCGAGGGGAGGAGACCGAGCAACACCACCACCGTCGCCAATTTGCGCCGCTTCATGGCCGACCCTCCTCTGCTGCCCGGCCGCAGGCAAGGCCGCCGTCCGGTTAGCAGAACATTATGATAGTCCCTTGGGCTCGCCGCGCCAAGCTCGGAATGGCTTGTGGGCCGCTCACTCGTAGGCCAGCGACTCGCGGACGCTGATTTGTGCCGCCCGCCAGGCAGGCCACAGGCTCGCCGCTGCCGAGACAAAGAGTACGAGAATCAGCCACACCATTGCGCCCCGTGCATCGAACGTCAGTGGCAGCGGCGCATCCAGTAGGGCTTGCCCAAGCCGTGTGGCCAGGAGCCAGGAGATCGGCACGGCGCCCAGCAAACTGATGCCGTAACTGAGGAGGCCGACGATCAGACCCTCGGTGACGAAGATGCGGACGAGATCCAAGTGCATGGCGCCGATGGCCCGCATGACGCCGATTTCCCGGGTGCGTTCGATCACGTTGAGGGCCATGGCGCCCATGAGGCCAAGGCCGCCGACGAGGGCAACGACGAAGGCCATCACCAACAGTAGAACGAGCACGATCCGGAACAGCTGTTGCGCTTCGGCCCGCTCCTCTTGGGCGAGCGAAACGAGGCTGATCGGCAGACCCAAGCGACCCAGATGATCCTCCAGCGCTCGGGCGGTACGCAGCTGGCCGGCAGCATCGCTCGCCGCTGTTTGCACCGCCAGCGTGCTGGCCCGGCCGCTCTCTCCGAGCACTCGGGCGTAGTATGGATAGTTCGCGTAGGCCAGTGGCATCAGGCCGACGTCGCGCACCACGCCGACCACGCGCCAGGTGGTGTCGCGGCCCGCCATCCTGAGGTGCAGCCAGTCGCCGACCGCCAGGTTGCCCTTCTGCGACACAATCTTGGTGTTCACGACCAGGGCGTTCTCATCCGCCGGCAGGAGCCAGCGTCCAGCGAGGATCGTTGGCGCCAGCAGGCGCGTACTGGCTGGCGGCGCGAAGACGAAAATCGGCATCACGTAGCCGTAGAGTGTGTCGGCGGCCGCATCGTCGCTGTCCGGCCAGTGCGCAGCCCCCCAGCCCCACGGCTCAGCGTACGTCACGCCGGGCACGCGCAACGCTTCTTGAACCAGCATGTCGCTGCGGCGCGACTGGCTGAACTGTAGCATGAGGTCGTAGCCCCAAAGACGGAGGATCGAGTCCAGCGTCAGCAGGGCTGCCGCGCGCACGTTCAGGATGGACAGGACGATCAGACTGCCGGTGCCGAGGGTCGCGACGGTGAGCGCCAACCGACCCTTGCGTCGGAACGTGTTGCGCAGCGACAGAGTCACCGGCCGCGGCAGTATACGGATCCGCTCCAACCAGCGATCCAGGCGAGCCCGCCCAAACCGACCTTTGCCAAGGCCATAGAGGCTAATGGCTTCCCGCACCGTGATCCGCGTGCCAGCGAGGATCGGATAGAGTGCCGCCAGAACGGGAACCACCAGGGCGACAGCCACCTGGGCGACAACGACGGACGACGGCAGGCGTGGGTGGGAGAGATCGAAGTTCAAGAGGCCAGCCATGTAGTCGGCGAACAGCCGCGTCCCGACGAACGACAACGGCAGGGCCAGGAGCAAGGCCGCCACACCGAACAGGAGAACGGTGCCGAGGTACATCATCGCCAGTTGGCCCCGCTGGGCGCCCACGGCCTTCATGACGCCGATGAGGCGCACTTCCTCGCTCAGCAGGGCCGAGATGGTATTGGTGACTAAGAGAGCTCCCAGTACCAAGGAGAGTGCCCCGAGGGCCGCCAGAATCAACAGGATCGCCTGGATTGTGGAATCCAGAGGGTGCTTGCCGGGCTCGGGCATCGAGGTGAGCATGACCGGAATACCGCTGCGCTCGATGCGGTCGCGGAGTTCGGCGGCGATGCGCTCTACCGCTTGGCGGTCCCTGGGATCCTCGGCCACGAACCGTAGCTCGGTGATGCCCGACGGACCGCCCAGCCAGCGCAGCGTCTCCTCGGTGACGAACACCCAGGGTAGACCGTCCAAGGTGTAGAGCAGGGCATATATGTCGTGGGCGGTCCCCGCCACCGTCAAGGATCGCTCTGGCTGACCGGGGAACTTCAGCCGTACCACATCGCCGATCCGGGCACCGGTGAGCGGCAGAGCAGAGCGCTCAATCAGAATGCCCCGCTCCGGCGGCGGCCAGGCACCGGCGGCGGGTTTGACCTTGTCGATCCGCACGTGCTCATAGTCGGAGACGGCGACAAGCTGGACGTTTCGCCAATCGCCTTCACCGATGCGCATCCGCACCATGAGACTGGTGCGGCCCTCGGCCTCGCGGACGCCGTGCATGTGGCGTGCCACCTCGACGATCTGCTCATCGAAAGTGCTGAACGCCTGGATGGTCGCGCTGGCCGGGTTGATGGCCGCATAGGCAGCAGCCAGGTCCTCCGAAAGGATCTGTCGCGTGCCACCGGTCACGCCAATGGCTACGACGCCGATACCGATCGACAACACGGCAAGCGCCGAGCGCGTGCGATGCACGAACAGGTCGCGCCAGACCTTGCGCCAGCGCGGGCTCAGACGCATGTCAGCTCCTCGACGGTGCTTGACCCGCGCCTTCACTCGCCGGCCAAGAGGGCCAGGCCGCTGCCGCAACCGGCTCCGTCGCCGGCTTGGCCACAACTTGGCCGTCCACCAGCAAGACTTGTCGCTGGACACGCGCGGCGAGGTCCAAGTCGTGCGTCGCCATCAGGATGGTCTTGCCGGTTGCCACGAGGCGCTGAAACAGGCTGAACACCGACTGGGCGGTCTTGGAGTCGAGGTTCCCGGTCGGCTCGTCGGCCAGTACGAGCGGCGGATCGTTGGCCAGCGCCCCGGCGATGGCCACGCGCTGCTGCTCGCCGCCGGAGATGGCCATCGGCAGCTTGTCGGCGTGCGCGGCCATGCCGACTTCCTGGAGCAGCGCCAGGGCGCGGCTTCGCCGCTCGGCATGGCGATACACGTGGCAGAAGTCCATTGGCAGCATCACGTTCTCGACGACAGTCAGAGTCGGCAGGAGCTGAAAGAATTGAAAGACCACGCCCACCGTCCTGCCTCGCCAGCGAGCCAGCCGGTTCTCGTCCAGCCGATGCACGGCGGTGCCGTCGATCCACACCTCGCCGTCGGTCGGGCGGTCAATGCCGGCGATCATGTTGATGAGCGTCGACTTGCCGCTGCCCGACTTGCCGACGACGGCCACGAACTCGCCACGACCGATCTCGAGGTCGAGTCCTCGCAGGGCGTAGAATGGCCCCGCCGGGGTGACGAAGCACTTGCTGACGGATCGCAGCGCGATGAGCGGCAGGTCGCCGGCAGGCTCCTGGGTGGGTGCGGATGGCGAAGGGCGAACCGGCTGTTGGCGAGACCAAGAAGGCGCCATGGGAAATCCTAGCGGGCGTGGTGGCCCCGGTAGCTCAACCACTATAGCACACGCTGGCGCCAGCCCACGGCAGAACTCAGGACACACACGCCTAACACACCTTGACGGCAGCCTTTACCGTTCTGCGCTATACTCGGCGCTGCGCGAAGGAGCGAGAAGCGATGGCCCGAGAGACGTTGGACAGCAAGATCCGGGAGATTCTGGACGAGGTTCTGGTTCTCGATGCCCTGGTCGAGCAATCGATCCGGGAAGCGGTCGACGCCCTGAAACGACGCGACCTGGAGCTGGCGCGGCGTGTGGTGGCCAACGATCGTTCCATCAACGAAAAGCGGTACGCGATTGAGAACGAGACGGTGGTGACCATCGCCACCCAGCAGCCGGTCATGGCTGGCGACCTGCGCTGTCTGGCATCGGTGCTGGCGGTGATCACCGAGTTGGAGCGGATCGGCGACTACGCCAAGGGGATCGCCCAGATCTGCCTGCGAATGGGCTACGAACCACCCGTCAAGCCGCTCATCGACATTCCGCGCATGAGTGAGATTGCGGTGCGGATGTTGCACCGGGCCGTCGGCGCCTTCGTGGCCGCGGACGTCTCGATGGCGCAACAGGTGCCGTTGGAAGACGACGAGGTGGATGCGCTCTACAATCAGGTGTACCGGGAACTGGTAACCATCATGTTCACGGATCCTTCGACCATCGATCGCGCCAACTACCTGATGTGGGCAGCCCACAACCTGGAACGGATGGCCGACCGGGTCACGAACATCTGCGAGCGTGCGGTCTACGTGGCCACTGGGCAGTTGGTCGAGATTCGCCACAGCGACGATGAGACGGCTGCCGCCTCGCTGACGACGGGGCCCATGTGGCATCCGCCCGTTGCCTCCGAGGGGAGCGACGACAAGGGCTCCTAGTCGACCCGGCGTGGCTAGCGGGTGACGGATGGCACCCCGAACCGCGCAACCGGTTTCTCTGCGCCGGCCCTGTCTGGGGAGCGCCCGGTTCCAAGCTCCGCGGCCGGCTCCTCGGCGCAGGGTGCTATAATCGGCGCATGCCCGCGGTGCGCTTTGAGGTCCTGGCCCGCGACTCGACCACCGCTGCGCGGGCCGGCCTTCTTCACACCCCCCACGGTCTGGTGCCAACGCCCGCGTTTGCCCCCGTAGCAACACAAGGCACCGTGAAAGCGGTCGCGCCGCGCCAGCTCGGGGAGCTGGGGGCAGTCCTGTTGATGACCAACGCCTACCACTTGGCGATGCGACCGGGCGCTGCCACTGTGGCTGCTCTGGGAGGCATTCACGCCCTCGCCAGCTGGGATGGGGCGATCATGGCCGACTCGGGCGGCTATCAGGTTCTCAGCCTGGGTGCATTGGTTCGCCATGACGAGGCGGGCGTGACTTTCCGCTATCCACCCGATGGCTCCGTCCAGCACTTCTCGCCCGAAGGGGTGATGGCGGTGCAGGAAGCGCTGGGTGCCGACATCGCCCTGCCGCTGGATGTGCCCACCCCCTACCCGGCCTCGGCCGACCAAGCTGCCAGGGACGTGGCGGTCACTGTTCGCTGGGCGGAGCGCAGCCAAGCGGCCCGCCGGCGCGCTGACCAGGCCGTCTTCGGGATTGTCCAAGGGGCTACCGATCTAGTCCTGCGCCGCGAGGCCGCCCACGCCATCGCCGCGCTCGGCTTCGAAGGTTTCGCCATCGGCGGGCTGAGCGTGGGTGAACCGAAAGCCGTCATGCTCGAGACAGTGGCTGTCACCGCGGCCGAGTTGCCCGACGAGCGGCCACGGCACTTGCTTGGCGTTGGTCACCCAGACGACCTCGTGTTCTGCGTCGCGCAGGGCATCGACAGCTTCGATTGCGTGATGCCGACGCGGGTGGCTCGGAACGGCGCCGCTCTGGCTGCCGACGGTCGCATGAACCTGCGGAATGCGCGCTATGCCAACGATCGACGACCGCTCGTCGAGGGCTGCAGCTGCTACGCGTGCCGCCACTTCTCGCGGGGCGCCATCCGGCACTGGCTGTTGGCCGGTGAGATTCTGGCGCTGCACCTCTTGACGGTCCACAACCTGCACTTCACGCTCCGCCTCATGCGTCAGGTTCGGGAAGCCATCCTGACGGGGACCTTCCGCCAGCTACAGGACGAGTTCGCAAGCGCACAGCACCATCTGGCAGATGCGTCCCCAGTGGCCCATGGCGAGGGGAACGATGCGGCCCCTGGAGAGTGAAATCGCCGACCGCCTTCAGGCGGCGCTGGATGCCCTGGCGCCAAGTCTTGGGCCTTGCGACATCGTCGTCACCCTCTCCGCAAGGCCCGATCTGGGCGACTACGCCTCGCCGGTGGCGCTCAGCCTGGCGCGTTCGCTGAAGCGGCCGCCGGGGCAGCTCGCGAGCGATCTGGCGGACCACCTGATCAGCCTTGGCGATCCGCTCTTCGACCACGTCTCCGGCACGGCAACGGGCTACCTCAACTTCCGGCTGTCCGTAACCGCCCTGGAGCAGGTCGTCCACGAAGCGTACGCCCAGAGTGGCTCGATTGGCGACAGCGATCTGGGAAGGGGCCAGAAGATCATCATCGAGCACACCAATATCAACCCCAACAAGGCGGCCCACGTGGGTCACCTGCGCAATGCCTGTCTGGGTGACACCCTGGCGCGGATCTTGGCCAAGACTGGGCACCGCGTGGAGGTGCAGAATTACATTGACGACACCGGCGTCCAAGTGGCGGACGTCGTCGTTGGCCTGCGGGCCCTGGGCCTCGAGGTCCCAGAGGATGAGCCGTTTGACCGGTTCTGCTCGGAGGTCTATCGCCGCGTCCAGCAGGCCTATGCGGAGCGCCCCGAGCTTCTGGCGCAGCGAGCGGCTGTGCAGCGCGCCATGGAAACTGGCGAAGGCGAACTGGCCAGCTTCGCGCGCCAGGTGACCCAGCGTGTGGCGAGGGCCAATCTGGCAACTATGCATCGCGCCGGGGTGAGCTACGATCTGCTGACGTGGGAATCCCACATCGTGGCACTGGGCTTCTGGCAGCACGCCTTCGAGCAACTGCGTCGCATCGGCGCCGTCCGCTATGAGACCGACGGTCCGAATGCCGGTTGTTGGGTCATCCCCTTCGGCCTTGGGACCGTCGCCACCGACGAGGGAACGGTCACCGAAGACAAGGTGCTCGTGACCAGTCGTGGCATAGCGACTTATACGGCCAAAGACATCGCCTACCAGCTTTGGAAGTTCGGGCTTCTGGGACGCGACTTCGCTTATCGTCCTTGGGGCATCCAGCCGGACGGCCGGCCGCTGTGGACGACCACGCTTTCCGAGCCCACCACCGATGCGCCGCAGTTTGCCCACGGCGATCGGGTGATCAACGTGATTGACGTAAGCCAGTCCTATCCGCAGCAGGTCGTCTACCACGCCTTGCGCCAGTTGGGCTACGAGGACGCGGCCGATCGCTCCGAACACCTGGCCTACGGTCGTGTGGTTCTGAGCGCCGACACGGCACGGGGACTCGGTCTGGATGTGCCGCCAGGTGCCACTGCGGTGGCCATGAGTGGCCGCGGCGGCGTGCAGGTCTTCGCCGACGATCTGCTGGATTGGGTCACGCAACGAGCCCGGGAGCAGGGCGCCGAACCCGAGAATGCGGCGGCGGCCGCGGTGGGGGCAGCACGCTACTACATGCTCAAATTCTCGGCAGGTCACGAGATCACCTTCGACGTCGAGGAGTCGTTGCGGACGACGGGCGAGACCGGGGTGTACCTGCAATACGCGCTCGTGCGCGCCAATGGGATTCGACGCAAACTGGACGCTGATCTGCAGCCGGCTCCGGCGCCGCGACCGCTTGCCGACCTGGATCGAGCCCTGGTGCTTCGCATGGCTGCCTACCCCTCGGTGTTGGCCACCGCCGCCACCACCCGATCGGCGCAGGCCGTGGCCCGTTATGCCTTCGAACTCGCGAGCGCCTTTAGTGCCTTCTATGACAACACGCCACCCGTGGTTGGCGAGCGGGACCCGGTGGTCAAGCGCTGGCGCGCGGGCCTGGTTGGGGCGTTCGGGCTAGTGATGGCCGACGTCCTGAGCGTGCTTGGCATACCGGCCATCGAGCGTCTGTAGGGGCCGGTCGACCATGACAGACCTCGAATTCCTGAAACGCCGCATCCAGACCCTCACGGCCCTCCTCGGCGCGCCGGGTGGCGCCGTCCAGTCCCGCGACGGCGAGGTTCTGGCCACGCTGCGAGCCAACTGGGAGACCGAGCGGCGGTTGCTGGAACGCATCGTCGAAGAAAGCCGTGACCGTCCGCCTCGTGAGGTCGTGGCCGCGTGGCGCCAGCGCACCGAGCGCTTTCTGGCCTGCGCCAGCGATCCCGACCCTAGTTGGCAGGACCGCGCTGGGCGAACGTGGTGGGCACGGCCCGTGCTCAGCGCCCTCATCGACCTCGAGGAGCGTTTGGCCGTCTGGGCGGAGAGCAGCGAGACAGCGGGGGCAGAGGAGGATTAGCTCATGGTCGCCCGGGAGACCCTGGTGCTGAAGCGTGGCCGCATCCATCGCCTTGATCGGCCAGAGATGGCGAGTGCGCTGGCCATTGTCAATGGCCGTGTGGCGGCCATCGGGAGCGAGGCAGAGGTCGCCGGTGCTGTGGGCAGCGACGTGGCAACCATCGACTTGCGGGGCCGGCCTGTGCTGCCGGGATTCATCGACGCCCATGTGCATTGGGGGAACTACGCGCTCGGGCGCAAGCAACTGGTCATAGACGACCATGCCACTCTGGCCGACGTGTTGCACCATGTGAGCGAGGCGGATTCGGCGACACCGGGTACGGGCTGGCTACATGGCCGGGGCTGGGATCAGTCGCGGTGGGAGCGCTGGCCGAAAGCCTCCGACCTGGACAGCGTGGTGGCCCATCGACCTGTCATGCTGACGCGCAAGGATGGTCATGCGCTGTGGCTGAACAGCGCGGCCCTTGCGGCCGCCGGGATCACAGGCGACACCCCTGACCCGCCTGGCGGACGGATCGAACGGGACGACGGCGTTCCCACCGGCCTCTTGCTGGAGAACGCCATCCGGCTAGCGGTGGATGCCGCGCCACCGCCCACGCCCATCGAGCGCCAGGCAGCGATGGCCGACGCCTGGCCGGAAGCCTGGAGCCGGGGCATCACCTCCTGCCACGACATGGGGCTGGGCGAGGGGGAATCGCTGTTTCGGGACCTGGCCACTCTGCGCGACGCGGGCGAGCTGGGCCTGCGGTTCGTGTGGTACCTTCCTCGCGAGCAGCTGGACGAGGCGATTGCCCTCGGCTTGCGCAGCGGCCTCGGTGACGAGTGGCTGCGCTGTGGGGGTCTGAAGCTCTTCCTGGACGGCACCCTCGGCTCGCAGACGGCAGAGCTTCTCGAACCCTACGAAAACCAGCCCGGCTATCGGGGCCTGGCGACCATGGACTTCGAGGAGTACTGCGACCTGGTGCGGCGTGCTGCGGGCGCAGGTCTGGCCATCGCGGTGCACACCATCGGCGATGCTGCCTGCCGCAAGGCCTTGGATGGCCTGGCACAGTTAGCACGCCAGGATCCACGCGGGGCACAACTGCGTCATCGGATGGAGCACTTGCAGCTTGTGGACCCTGCCGACCAGGCCCGACTGGCAAGTCTTGGTGTGGTGGCCTCCATGCAGCCGCTGCACGCCACCAGTGACATGGCCGTGGCCGAGCACCACTGGGGGAGCCGCGTGCGCCATGCCTACCCATGGCGGAGCTTGCTCGACCATAAGGCCATCCTAGCCTTCGGCTCCGATGCCCCTGTCGAACCGCCCGACGTGTTGGCCGGGGTGCACGCGGCTGTCACGCGGCAGCGGCCCGACCCCGAGCGACGCGCGCCCTGGCAACCGCATCAACGCATCAGCACCTGGGAAGCGCTCGTGGCCTGTACCATAGGCGCCGCCTGGGCTGGTGGCCAGGAGTGGCACGCTGGCTGCCTGGCGCCAGGCCGCTGCGCAGATCTCATTGTGCTCGACCGCGACCCGTTTCAGGTGCCGACGGCCGAGATCTGGCGCATACGCGTGCTGGCTACCATGATCGAGGGCGTCTGGGTCTGGCAGGCGCCGGGGATCGATCTCGGCGGCCCACGGCACGACGGCTGAGAAGGTGGCCGGCCGGGCGCAGCTGACACGGCGTGGCAGTCCGCCGGCTAGCGATTCGGCCGTGGGGCTGCGCTCGTTTCTCGTTCTGGCGTTTGGCGTGGCCTGCGTGAGCACCGCCGCGGTGCTCATCCGGCTGGCGAATGCTCGGCCGCTGGCGATTGCCGCCTGGCGCATGGCGCTGGCCACCGCGCTCTTGTTGCCGATTGCCGCCAGCCGCTACAAGCGAGGCCGCTGCCGGCTCGTTCGGGCCGCCGGGTGGCCGATGGTTGCCGCCGGCGCCTGTCTGGCCCTGCACTTCGGCCTGTGGATCTCGTCGCTGGAGAAGACCTCCGTAGCCAGCTCGGTGGTACTCGTGTGCACGAATCCGCTATGGGTCGGGCTGGCGTCGCCAGTCGTCCTCGGCGAGAAGCCGTCCGCGCGCTTGTGGTCTGGCATCCTCCTGGCTTTCGCCGGCGGCACCGCTATCGCCGTGGCCGATGGCGGCATTGGCCGTCATGCCGTGGTCGGCGACCTTCTCGCACTCGGTGGGGCCTGGGCCGCGGCAGCGTACTTCATCCTCGGACGTCGCGTCCGGCCACGACTGCCACTCGTGCAGTACATTACGGTGGTTTACGGAGTAGCGGCCGCATTCCTGTTCGCGGTGGCCCTGATGGCGCGCATTCCGCTTGCAGGCTATGATCGGCACACTTGGCTGTGCCTCGGCGCCCTGGCGCTGGTGCCCCAGTTGCTTGGCCACAGCAGCTTCAATTGGGCACTGCGGCGGCAATCGGCCACGCTGGTGGCGGGGGCGGTGCTGGGTGAGGTGGTTGGCAGCGTCCTCTTGGCGTGGGCGGTCCTTGGGGAGCTGCCGTCCCAGGGCGTGCGGGCCGGAGGTGTGGTAATCCTGGCTGGCCTGGCCGTGGCTGTCTCAGCTGACCGGCCGCGCGCTCGCGTCACGGCGAGCGATGGCGAGATGATGTCGGAGAGGAACGAGCCCCATGCCGCTATCGACCCTGGTCCATGAGACACCCATTCGCGTGCGATACGCCGAGACCGACGCCCAAGGGGTGGCGCATCACTCGTCGTATGTCGCCTGGTTCGAGGTAGGCCGCGTCGAGTGGCTGCGCGCCGCCGGAGCTTCCTACGCCGAGCTGGAGCGCGACGGGCTTGTGCTACCGGTAGTCGAGCTTCACATCCGCTACCTGGCAGCAGCACGATTTGACGACGCGCTCGTGGTCCGCACGGCACTCGCCGATGTGCGTAGTCGCAGCGCCAGCTTCGTCTATGAGCTGGTGACCCAGGAGGCAAACCCCCGGCAGCTCGCCAACGGCATGACGCGCCACATCTGCCTGCACCACGGTCGGGTGGCGCCCTTGCCAGAGCAAGTGCGCGCGCTCCTGGAAGGCTGCTGAGGCCTGTCCCGCGCCGGAA
>DAOUCP010000143.1:0-6611 GCA_034432155.1 Anaerolineae bacterium | reverse complement strand
CCGACGGAATGCTGCCGTTCCACTCCACCGACGACCCTGACAACGTGCACACACCACTCGACGTCGTGCAGCTGTACGGAATCATCGGCCCCGCGAACACCGCCGACAGCTCCGGCCCCGGGTTATCCGGCTGCGCGTCCAGACCGCTGTTCACGACGTCAAACGTGAACCGCACCACATCGCCTGCCGGCAGGCAGTCCTTCGAGTGCGTCTTCGGGATCGGCACGAACTCCTCATTCTCGATCGCCAGCGCCGCACCGCCACAGTTCAGATCGACGACGGCGCCGTCATAGCCACCGCCACCACCGAAGATCGGCGAACCCGAGGGAACCTGCTTCCAGGAGCTAGAGGTAATGCCCGCGACTCGCGCCCGATAGGGCTTCTCCGACGGGAAGCGGTGCACGGCGATGTCCTGGCCGTAATCCGACCCGCTGCCACCCCAATAGGTGCTGCAGTCAATGTCCGACAAGTCGGCTAGGAAGATGGTCCGGACGAAGTCGTAGCCCCCACCGCTCGTCGCCTGCTCGGCGTTCTTCGTCGGATAGCCTGACCCGGCAGCGAAGCCGCCCACGTAAACGCGGCCCGTGGAGTCCCAATCGATACCTCGGCCGCCATCGGTGCTACTCGTGCCGATGTACGTCCCGTACACGAGCGACGACCCATCGGCGCTCAAGCAGTTCACGAACACGTCGTAATTGCCCGCATTCGTGGTCTTGAAGGCATTGCTGCTGACCGGCCAGTTCGTCGACGCCGTCATGCCGGTGATCCACGCACGTCCCTGGCTGTCCACTTTCAGCCCAGAGCCAGCAGTGTTGTAGTAGTAATCCGGCATGCTCGTCATGCTGTAACCGACCGTCGGGTCAGTGCTGGACCCAGCTACCTTCGTCACGTAGTACTTCGACAGGAGATCGGCGCTAAACTTCGCCACAAACGCGTCGTAGTTACCAGCCACACCGATCGTGTAGTCTCCGGCGTACGTGCCATATACATAAGTGAGCCCCATCACGTACACGTTGTTGCCGGCGAAGTCCAGATACATGCCGGTGTCATAGTAGTACGTGTCCGCCGGAACCATGGTTGAATTGAGGTACTGGCTGAAGTCGGCGTTCAGGCGGGTGATGAACGGATCGGCATAGCCGGTCGAGCTCATCAGGTAACCGCCGCCACCCCATGGCCACGAGTACGACTGCGGGTTGTATGTCTGCCCGGTCACGTACACATCGCCGTTGGCCGGGTTGATCGTTACCCCACTGCCGTAGGTGTACGACGAGTAAGAGCCGCCCCAGAACGCCGCCGAAATCCGCGACGCACCGTCGGCTGACAAGCGGAACACCGCCGGCCGGTAGTAGCTCGTCGTCGGCCCGTAGTAGTACACGTACGGGAAGCCGTAGCTGCCCGGGTAGTACGTCGTTCCGGCAATGACAAGCTCGCCGTCACTGCGCAGCGCCGACTGGCCGCCGTACTCGTAGTAGTTGCCGCCAATGTACGTCGCCCACAGCAGCGTGTCATTGGCGAGGTTGAACTTCGCTGCGTACCAGTCGTAGTAGTTCGTCCCCTTGGTCGTCTTGTACGCACCGGCTGTCGCCGGGAAGTTCGTCGAGTACGTGCAACCCGTGAAATATCGCCCGGTCGCGTCTTCATGCATCGATGCCAGCGACTCGGTGCTCGAACCACCGAAGGACCGCGAGAACGTCACGATGGGGTCGATATACACCGTTCGGCTCGCATCGTACCCCGTGACCTCGAACCCAACCTGATTGCCTTCCAGCACGAAGCGCGCACCCACCGCCTGGCGAGCACCGCCCTCGGTCAGCTGATAGGCCAACGGCAGCATCTCCACAATGTCGGTAAGGGAGGTCTCGACAATCAGCTCCCCGCTGCTGCCCAGCCGCAGGGCGTCAGCACCGGCGTACTCCAGCCGAATGACGCCTGGGTCGCTCCCCGGAGCCACGGCGTACGTGACCTCCATGGCCATGCCGGGCACCGTGCTCGTGTCCGCTGTGTCGCTGGCCACGGCCAGGGGGTTGTCGATCGCCACGAAGTAGGCGTCGATCCCGCCGTACAGGTTGCCGTACTTCACCACCTGGTATGCCTTGGCATACGAAGCCCACGTCTCTTCCGCGCCGACGATCCAGTTGTAGTAGCCTGGCAGAGCACTCAGACCGACCACCTCGGGCTCGCTGGCTCCTAGGTATGTTGCCCACACCGCGTGCGCCGGCACCGAGAAATCGTCGCCGGGCGGCTCAAGCGCCACTCCGTCCACCGGAGGCTCCTCCGCTTCGGGTACCGGCATGTCCACGGCCTGGTAAATGAAACCGTTGCCCGTCAGCCAGACGTCCAGGCCATCCGCTGTCCGGTGGTACCTGGCCCCTTCCGGCCACTGGCCACGGTTCTCAATGAACCCGTCGCTCGACAGCGCCACGTCGCTCACTACTTCCGGCACGCTTTGCGCATGAACTCCCGGCGACGGTTGCACTGCCATACCAACCAGCAGCGCGAACACCAACGCGGCTACAAACCGCCACTGAATCCTCATGGTTCACACCCTCCCTGTTCTCGTGCATTCATGTGGGCCAAACGGCCCGCTGGCATCCCGGTCCACACGGAGCGGGAACCGCCCCACCCATGGCCGGCTGCTCGAATCCTAGACAACATCGAACTGGCTGCCCCTGGGGAAGGCGCCACACTCATTTAACGACCCCCAGCGGTCAGAGATACGGCTTGGAACGTCAGACTTCGGTGATTCGCCACGGCAAGCCAAACAGGCCGGCGGTGGCCGCCCAGCCCGCGCCACCTTCCCTCCTTCCGGGGCCACGCCCAATTGCAGGCGCGTCGCCCGGCCTGCTATGCTCGTTCTCTCGATACCCCCAAGCTGGCCACCCACACGCGTGGAAGGAGCGCTGAACTGTGAATCCCATCCCTGTCTCATCTGATTCCCGCTCCACCCTCCCGCGCAGCCTGGTCCTTCTGGCCGCCGTCGCTTGCCTGTCGTTCGTTGAGGCGCACGCCGCCGCCCCAACCGGCAAGGTGCTCCAACTGGTAGGCCAGGCTGGCGGTTCGAGTGTCACCGTCGGCGTTTCGGGAGGCATAGCCATCCTCGGCATGGGACCGCGCCTGGTGGCCGTCGATGTCTCCGACCCCACCTCACCCAGGGAGTTGGGACAAACTGCGGCCTTCGGCGATCTCGTCCGCGACATCGAGCTCGACGCCGGCCACGCCTTCGTGGCGGCCGAGCACGGCGGCTTCGCGATCGTCGATGTGTCGCAACCACGCGATATGCGGGTTTTGGCAGTGGCCGACGTTGGCGGTGAGGCTCGCAATCTGGACGTGGCCGAAGAAACGGCCTACGTGGCGGTGTACGGTCGTGGGCTGGTGATCCTCGACGTGCGCGACCCGACCGCCCTCCGCGAACTGGCTGCCTACACGGGACTTCGCGGCGCCAATGACGTGGTTGTCGCCGACGGGCGGGCGTACCTCAGTTCCGAGCTTGGCGGTCTCCAGATCTTGGACGTCCACGAGCCCAGTGCGCCGCGGGCCATCGGTTTCCTGCAGCCGGGTGGCTACCTCTCGCGGGCCACCGTTCTCGACCACCGGCTCTACGTTGGCGCCAACGATGGTCTCCGTATCGTCGATGTCACCGATCCCGCCGACCCGCGCGTGCTGGCCCACGTCCCCGCGCGCGGATACAGTTGGTATGCTGCCGTCGCGGCAAGCCGGGCCTACGTTGCCGATGGCCACGGCGGCCTGCGCATCCTCGACGTGGCCGACCCTGCCAAGGCACAGCTCCTCGGCCAGCTCGACGTCGCCGGCGATTTCTTGGACGTCGAACTGGTGGGCGATCTGGCCTATGCCGTCGACTGGCTTACCGGGCTGAGCATCGTTGACGTCAGCCAGCCGCAAGCACCACGTCTCCTGGGCGGCTACCGCCGGCCGGGCCACGCGCGCTCGCTGGCCCTCGTCGGTGACACCCTGTTTGCCGCCCAGACCCTCTCCGGGGTGCAGGCATACGATGTCCGCGATGTCGGACGTCCCGAGCCGCTTGGCTTCGTTCCCATGCCCGGGCAGGAAACGGCGCTCGCCGCCGTGGAGTCCTACCTCTACGTAGCCGATGTGCACCACGGCCTCTACGTGATCGACGCCGCGAACCCGCGCGACATGCATATCATTGGCCAGTATCGGGTCATCGGCCGCGACATCCTGGCCGAGCCGGGTGTGGTGTACGTACCCCGCGCTACCGAGGGCCTCGAGACCATCGACGTCCGGGACCCCGCCTCCCCGGTCTCGCTCGATCGCATTCGCACCCGCCAGTTCGCCTGGGGAATCGCCAAGCAGGGCAGTCTCGTCTATGTCGCCGACGGCCAAGGAGGCCTGCGCATCATCGACGCCTCCCATCCCGCCGACCTGAAGGACGTCGGCAGCCTCACCTTCCCCGACAACCCGGTGGACGTTGCCGTCCTCGGCAGCTACGCCTACCTCGGCGCCCGGTCCGCCGGCCTGCGCGTCGTTGATGTGTCTCACCCACGGCAGCCACGGGAAGTCGCCGTTCTTCCGATGTCCAAACACCAAGGGCACTACAACTTCGTCGCCGCCGGCGACGGTCATGTCTTCGTCGGCGAGGGCGCCAATCACATCTTGCTGGTCGATGTGGCTGACCCACTGCACCCTGCGATTGCCGATACGTACGTCGCCAACGGCCAGGTCATGGATCTGGTGTGGCGCGACGGCATCCTCTACGCCGCCACCCAGCAGGGCGGCGTCCTCATGCTCCGCCTCGTTACCGGCACGCCGGCTCCTTTGCCCACCGCTGAGCCCAGCGTCCCACCACCCACGGCAGCCATTGCTCTGCGACCGAGCATCGCCGCTGCCACCGCACCCGCCGGCACTGCTGCCGTGTGGGCCTCGGCCCTTGCCAGTCCAACCGCTTCCTACGCGGCGGCGCCGACGGCCTCCCGCCAGGGCCTCCGCGGCGATCGGCTATTCGTGCCCGCCGGCTTCGGCCTCCTCCTCCTCGTTGCCGTGGTCGCGGCCCTCGTCGCTCGTCGCCGCCAGGCTCGCGGCTAGGCCCAGCGCCACGTCCCACACCACCGTCCCTGCGTACGGACGCGAACCGCCTCACGCTCACCGCTCCGCCAGCCGATGGTCCGCCAACAGAATACATGAAGAAGGGGGCGGGCCCTCGGCCCGCCCCCTGGCTCGCTCTGCTAACTGCGAGTGCTTACGGGAAATCGATGTCCCACGTCGTGTTGCCGGTGACGACACCGGTGCCCGCCACGTCGCAGCCGTTCATCGACGCAAACGTGTAGGTGCCAGCGCCCTTCACCCAGCACTCCGACGTGAAGGTGAAGCTCATGCCCGGACCCAGATAGCCAGCACCGATGTTCGTCTGGGCGAAGTCCTGGACCAGGTTCTCGCAGCCGTTGGCGTTGTTGATCTCCGCCAGGCCCACCGAGTACAGGTACCCCTGGATACCCAGGTTGCTCCAACCGCAGCTCGCACCGGTGTACGGCGTCAGGGTCCCCGCCGTCAGGGTGACCACCATCTCACCACTGCCCTTGCAGGTGATGAACTCGGTGCCGTTCCAGTTGTGCGTCGTCCCGGCCACCGCCGGCGTGCAGGTACCACCCGCCGGAACCGAGTTCGTGCCGGGGATGTACACGTACTGCAACTGCGCGCCGTTCGGGTTGGTGGCCGTCGAGTACTGATGCTGGAACTCACCATCCGGTGTCGGCGTGCACTCGCCCGCCTTGGCCCGCAGATCCGGGAGACCCGGGCACAGCGGCCGAGCCGGCCCCTGCCAGTGGAACTTGAACTTGGCATCCTTGACATCCGACTCGCGGAACGGAATGCCGCGGTCGCCGGCTGCCTCGTCACCGTCCACCTGCTCACCCAGGCTCGTGCCGGTGCGCTCCACCGCCACCGCCGCCAAGCCGAGGAGATTCCGCAGGAACCCACCGTCGTCGCTCAAGACGTCGTGCTCCCAGAACGTCGCCGAGATGATCGCCGACCCCTTGAACCCAGGATTGATGTAGCCCCAGCTCTGGAGGTTGATGTACTCCACCTGCTTCTCATTCAGCTTCTCGCAGACGAAGTCCAACAGCCCGTTCTGGTCGTAGATGAAGATCGCGAAGTCGGTGAACCCCGGCTTCGGTACCAGGTTCGCAATCGCCAGCTCTGTCGTCACCCCCGTGCCATCCAGGTCCTTCAACAGGCTCGGGATGGCAATCAGGCCGACACCGCTGTCGAGGCCACCGGCACCGTACCCCAGCTGCCAGTCAAACGCCTTGTGCTCCGGCAATAGGTTGTAGGCGATCGCCTCCACCGCCTTCGTCCGCGCCGCGTCGTCGTACTTGATCAGCGTCACCAGACCAACAATGTACGGCGCCAGCACTTGCGGATCCCCAGGCGTCCACCACTCCTGGCTCTCTACCCGCACCGTGCCAACCCAGTTCCCCTGCATCGCATACACCACCGGCAAGAAGAACGTCTGGCTCCCACGCGGGCAGATCCAGTCAATCAACGTCGTGATGACGTCCCCACTCCGGTCCAGGAAGTAGACCTTCACCTTCGCCGCCGTCACCGAGCTCAGGTTCTGAACCTGAATCCCACTGTCC
>DAOUCP010000142.1:0-4486 GCA_034432155.1 Anaerolineae bacterium | reverse complement strand
ACTGCGCGTTCGACTTGCATGTGTTAGGCACGCCGCCAGCGTTCATCCTGAGCCAGGATCAAACTCTCCGTAGGCTTCTCTCACCGTTTGACGTCGCACACCTCGCGGTGTGCCGCGCCCGCTTTCAACCTCTATCCTGCTGTTAAGGTCCCCAGAGCACAAAAACCGTCGCCATAGGCGACGGGAGAGAAGCGCACCGGGATCCAGGCCCGGGCTGGCACGTTTCGAGTTGACGATTCGCGCGCTCCCTCTCCCTTTTGGACGTGCCCAGCGCGTGGCGCTCTCAACCACGCCGGACAGAGTATACCATGACTGGTCTCGCGCTGTCAAGTAGGCAGGCCCTCCACTGCGCCGCAAGCACGCCGCCGGAGAGCGGCGGGCTCGCTTTGACGCCTCCTAAGGATGTTCGTACACTGACGACACCTTGTCGGCGCTGTAGCCCCGTCGGGCGATGGCTCGGCGGCGCGCACGGCGGCGGCGGGACGACCGAATTCGCGCCAACTCAACGTCACAGGAGGGGATTATGCGCCGTCTTCTCGTCGTTTCCGCCCTGGCGGTGTCAGGCCTGGCCTTCGGTGGTCTGCTGGCTGCCAGGAATGGTGTCCCTGTCCAGGCTCAGGTAGTGGCCGACCGCTACGTGGTGTTCGAGTCCTTCATGCGCAAGGAGTGTGGCAATTGCGCCAGCGCCGGGCCCGTCCTCGACCAGCTCGATAGCCAGTACGCCCGCGAGGGCAAGAAGGTCCTCTTCCTGGAGCACAACAACGATGACTGCGGGACAAATCCGGCCAGTCACCAGAAGCAGCCGTGTGTGGGATCGAACATGCGCAAGCAGATCTACAGCGTGGCCCGTCCGGACGCCCGAGTGCTACCCCTCATGATGGCCGACAGTGGCGCCAAGACCCACTGGGGGGCCCCCCAGGACTGGTCGCGGCAGATCCGTTCGATGGTCGATCCCGAGCTACGCCGTCTGGAGGGGGCGGACATCCAAGCGTATTACACCCGCACTGGCAACACGGCGCGCGTGGTGGCCCTGGTGACGAACAAGGGCCAGGCGGCGCTCACCGCCGCCGATCGCGCCCAGGTCTGGGCGGTCCTGGTGGAGGACAGCCATGTGGTCCACACCAACCATTACGTGCGGGCGGTGAAGTCGGTGCTGATCAGCCCGGACTTGCCGCCGAATGAGACCGGGCGTTACGAGATCGAACTGTCGGGCACGGCCGGCATGAACTGGAGCCGGGCGCGCATCGCCGTCATGGTCGATGTTCGAACAGCCAGCGGCACGTTCGACATGCTCCAGGCGGCGATCGCATCGCAGGGCGAGCCCACCGCCACGGCGACGCCGACCGAGGAGATCCTGCCGACCGACACACCCACGCCGACCGAGGAAGTTACGCCCACCGAAACGCAGCCGATCGAGCCCACCGAGAGTCCGACGGACATCCCAACCGAGGTGCCAACACTGGCGCCAACGACCGGGCCGGAGAGCTACCGGGTATACCTGCCCCTGGCCTTGGTCAACTGGTCCTTCGGCGAGTAGCCGGCGGCGAGCCCGCTACGGCGAGGCTGCGTCGGAAGGCTAGGGCACGGATGGCGGTTCGGCGGTCGCCGCCTCCGTAGTTTCCGCCGTGGGCCCTGGACCTGGCGTGTCCGTGGGCCACGGCGGGCTCCATGGGTCACACTCGTCGCCGCAGTCGGTAGCGGTGGGCGGCGCTGCCGGCGTGCTCGTAGGCGGCACGGGGGAAGGCGCCTCGTCCTTCGGTTCCTCTTCTCGCTGCCCTCCGGCGGTCGTCGGGACCACGGTGGGCGCGGTGACGACGACGACCACGCTTGCCGAGCCTCGCGTGCCGTCCGGATGGACCCACACCAGCGTGTAGGTCGTCGTTTGGCTGGGGCATACCTGGCGTGTTCCGACGGGCGTCACGGCATCGCCGTCCAAGGTCACTTGCCGACCCAGCGGCACGCTCCACTGCAGTTGCGTGCAGCCACCGGGCCCCAATTCGTTTGCCTGGGCGACGAGTCTGCCGCGGATCTTCCCCGGCGGGTTGGGGACGGTGGACGTGGCCGTGGGGGTCATGGTGGCCCGTTCGCGTGTGCTCGTGGCGGCCGGCTGCACCGTGGCGGAGGCCGGTGCCTCGGCGATCGCCGACGGGCTGGCGAGGGGCGTCGTGGGCGACGGCGCAGCAGAGCGGCAGGCAGCGAGTGCACCGGCCAGCACTAGGCCGATCGCCAGGGGGACGTGGGCTCGGCAGATGGACATGCTCGCCTCGTGTTCGGATTGGGGCCGGCGGCTGGCGGCGATCGACCGGGCGGCCGGCCCGCATGCGAGGGGCAAAGTATAGCCCGCCGTTCGGCGAGAGCCAGCAAGCGTTGCGATGGGTGGCCTACTGGCCGGTCGGCCGCGGCGGTGTTTGCTATACTCCGCTCGGAGCCGTGGGCCAGGGTCGCCGGCTGCAAGCTCCTTCGGGCCGCATACGAGGGATGGGGATTGCCCAATGAACGACGAGGCTGCGGCGGACCGGCGGATTGCCGAGATCAGGTTGCCGTTGAGCGACGAGGAGCTGGAGATGGTCGGCTTGCTGCGCCGGGAGCTGGATCTGGCGAGCGAGGAGGAGGTGCTTCGGCTACTCGTGCGACAGGCCGTGCAGCGCGTGGCCATCACCTGCCCGACGTGCGGTCACTACGCCCGCCTCACGGCCGAGGACCAGGCCAACTGCGAGTCCTGCCTGTCGGTGATCAAGCTCAGCGAAGGACTGTGGCGCCTCGAGCTCTAGCGGTCGACGTGGCACGGCCGGCGGCGCGGCTCGCGGCGCCAGTCGCCGGTCCCGCTGGACGTGGGCTTGCGCCTCAAATCTTGGCCTGCAGACGGCGCACCAGCTCGCGGAAGTGCTCACCTCGCTCGACATAATCACGATAGCCGTCAAAACTCGTGCAGGCCGGCGAGAGCAGCACCACTGCCCCCGGCGGCGCCACCGCGGCGGCGGTGGCCACGGCGCTGGCCAACGAGTCGACGCGGTGGATTTCGGGCACGACCTGGCCCGGAGGGGCGTCTGCCTTGCGTGCTGCCATGGCCCGCTCGACGTAGGCTTGGAGAAGTGGTGCCGCCTCGCCGAAAAGGATGAGCTGGGCCACCCGCTGGGCGACCATTGCCGCCCACTCGTCGAGAGGCAGCTGCTTGTGCCGGCCACCGGCCAACAAGACAATGGGCGGCTCGAAGGCGGCCAGGGCTGCCATGCTGCGAGCGGGCGACGTAGCGATGGAGTCGTTCACGAACCGGCGTCCGCCGATCTCGGCCACGATCTCCAGCCGATGGGCGACGGGCTGGAAGCCGCGCGCCACTTCCGCGATTGCCTCCAGCCGGGCGCCGGCCGCCTGGGCGGCGAGGGCGGCCGCCAGCACATTGGCGATGTTGTGCCGCCCCCGTAGCGCAAGCTCATCGGTCCGGCAGAGCGCTTGAGCCGTGCCGCCGCAGCGGAGCCACAGTTGCTCGCTCGCGAGGAAGGCGTCTGCGCCGTCGGAGTCGGCGAGTAGGCTGAACCAGCGCACCGCTGCTGGCGTGCAGGCGGCCATGGGCCGCACCGCCGCATCATCGCCATTGAGGACGGCCACGTCGCCGGGCGACTGGTGGACGAGGATGCCCAGCTTGGCGTCGCGGTAGGCGGCAAGGTTGGGATGGCGGTCCAGATGGTCGGGCGTCAGATTCAAGACCACGGCCACCGGCGGGCTTAGGGTCACCGTCTCCAGCTGGAAGCTGGAGAGTTCCAGCACCAGCCGGTCGCCTGCGGTCAGCTCGTCGACGTCATCGAGGACGGCCCGGCCGATGTTTCCCCCTACGACGGTACGATAGCCGCTGTGGCGCAACATCTCGCCGATGAGGCTGGTGGTGGTGGTCTTGCCGCTCGATCCCGTGATGCCGATCACCGGCGCCTGCGAGCGGCGCAGCACCAACTCGGTGGCACTGGACACGCGAACGCCCCGCTCGCGGGCAGCCACCAAGATGGCCGCCTCGGGCGGGACACCAGGACTGGCATAGATGACGTCGGCCGCCAGGAGCTCCGGCGGGTGACCACCCACGAGACAGCGCACGCCCAGACCCTGCAGCTCGGCCAGGGCTTCACCCAGCTCCTCGGCCAGCCGCAGATCGCTCGCGGTGACGGTGGCGCCGTGTCGGACGAGGTAGCGCGCCAGCGCCACTCCCTCGCGTGCCAAGCCCAGCACGATGGCCTTCTGCCCGCGCAAGGGCGGCAGGGGGGAAGTTGGCTCGTATGGTCGAGGCATGGCTGCTGGTTCGCCGCGGCCGCGCCTTTGGGCCGCCTGCGGCGAGTGGCTATAGTATCGGTGGTGGAACCGGCTAGGCAAGACGCGTCCAGCCAAGGCCCGCCGCTGGCGGTCGCCTATGGCAGGCCCTGCGGGGCCGACACAGTGCGGCACCGTCTGGTGGTGCGGGGTGTCGTGCAAGGCGTCGGCTTCCGGCCATTTGTGTACGGCC
>DAOUCP010000141.1:0-24943 GCA_034432155.1 Anaerolineae bacterium | reverse complement strand
TGTCGTCGCCCGTCCCACACAGCTTGTCTACCCCTGTAACCCCCGCTACGGGCGAACGGCTGCTCCACGCATCGTGCCCCTCGACGGCGGGGTCATCGACGTGCGCGTCGATGTCGACTACCAGTGTGCCACGCAGAAGCGGACCGCCGATTTCTTCCTGCTGGTCGAAAACACGGTCAACACCCAGCCGTCGGGGCGGACGGGACGGCAGCTGATTGCCAACATCCGGGATGGTCTGACCGCCTTCGTAGAGAACATGGACTACAGCAACGGCACGCGGGGCGGGATGATTCTGTACAACTCCAATGTGCTCGTGAACACCGAGCTGCAAGGCGGCGACGGTGGCAAGCGAGCACTCACCGCAGCCATCGGTCGCTTCGCGACGACGCCCAATCCCAGCGCGCGAGCCCTGGGCGAAGCCATCGACAAGGCCACGGAACTGCTGGCCGCAGCCGCCGCGCCGACCGAGACCATGAAGCTGATCCTGATTCTCGACACCGGTGCGCCCTTCACCGGCGCCGAGCGGGACGTCAACGCCGCCTGCCGGGATGCCCGATCCGCCGGGGTCACCATCGCCGTGTTCGCCCTCGAAGACGCGGCCGGTCGGCTGGCCGGCTGTGCCGACCAACAGCGCAGCTCCCAGCGGGACAACGGTGAGGATATCCCCGATCGACTGGGGCCCATGGCCGATGCCCTTGTCGGCAGTGAGCAGCTCGAGAAGCTTCGGCTGACGGATGGCCTGCACGAACGCTTCGAGTACGTGGTCGGTTCGGCATCCCCGAAAGAGCCGGAGCGATTCCTGAACGAAATCGGCTGGGACATCGTGCCGCCGGCGCCGCCGGGGGGGCACACGTTCAGCTACAAAGTGCGGGTGAAGCGTGGCGCGGAGCTGGGGATCGTGCCGCTGGCGCGCGAGTTCTCCCTGGGCCTTTACTACAAGAGCGGTGACTTCTTCGAGTTACGACAGGTGAGCCCGATGATTTGCATTTATCCGCCGGCGAACCCCGGGTTCTGTGCCGATTTCGCGGCCACGCTGACGCCGCCGGTGCCGACGGTCACCGCCGAGGCGACCCCCTCGGCAACTCCATCGCTGCCGCCGACCGAGGAAGCGACGGCCACCGCGACCGAGGAGGTTGGCGCTACGGCAACCACGCGGGCTACCATGGTTGCCCCTGGGTACGAGCTGCAGCTGCCGTTCTTGGCAGCCAATCACGATGTTGGCCGACGCTGAGGCGGCGAGGTGCGCCTCTCGTTGTTGTTGTCCACCGTCGCTGGCGCCACCAGGAGGGTGAGAGACATGTCTACCACAGGCCCAACCACAACTCGATGTGCGCCGGGTCGAGGGTTTCGCTGCCCTGCTGCCGCTTGCCTGGCCTATCTGCTCGGCGCCCTTGCGCTGTCGTTCGCACCCCCGCCGACGTACGGGCAGACGGAGCCCGCCGGTGCGCGCGGCTGGCCGGTTTTCCGCAAGGCCGATAGCGGCCTGCCGATGGGCGAGAACCGCCTGACCAACCCTGGCTTCGAGTTGGGGGCCGATGACGCCGCAGAGGGCTGGTACCGCTATGGTGAGGGGATGGCCATCGATGCCACGGGTGGCCGGGACGGTGGTCGCGCACTGATGCTGCGCAACGACACCCTCGGGCAGGGCCGAGGCGCCTACCAGGTCGTCACCCTGAACCAGACAAGCCGGACACCGCTGTACTTCAGTGCCTGGAGCCGCGCCGCCGAGGTTTCGGGAGAGGCCAACGCCGACTACAGCGTCTACCTGGACCTGCGCTACGACGATGGCTCACCACTGTATGCGCAGACGCTGCGCTTCGAGCCGGGCAGCCATGATTGGCAGTTCAAGGAAGCCTTCATCGTGCCGACACGACCGGTCGCCTCGCTGACCTACTACTGCCTCTTCCGCAACACCCACACCGGTACCGTATGGTTCGACGACCTCCGTCTGCAGGAGGTGGACGCCGAGCTGGTGACCTTCGATTCGCTGGCTGCGGCATTGACCAGACCGACCCAACCGCCGTACGGCGGGCCGCCAGTGCGGCTTGCTTCGGCCGACGGCCTGGTGGTCGTGCTATCGACATTCGGTGGGGCCGTCACCGGGGTAGAGGTGGAGGGCCAGGCGGTGAACGATCCCGAGTATGCCTTCGCCGGCGGCTTCCTGGTGCGTGACATCGCTACCGACGGACCGGTGATGCATGTCGGTGGCCAACTGGAGCCGCTGGCTGGCGGCGCCTACCGCCATTCGGACAATCTGAACGAGCTGGATCTTCAGTTCTCGGCGGTCTATCGCCCGCTCGCCGACCGCATCCAAATCGATGCCACGCTGGGCGCCACCTCGCCCATCAGCCGAGCGGTGAGTCTCTTCTTCGCCCTGCCGGTCGCCGCCTCGGGCTGGCGCTGGGACGATGACGGACGGACGAGCCGGCTGGTCGCCGGTTCCGCCGAATTCGCCAACCTGTTGCGCTGGGGCGTCAACGCTGGGGCCACGGCCACGGTGAGCCGCTATCCGTGGGCCAGCGTCGCCGGGGCGGAGGCCGGGCTGGCGATGGCCTTGCCGCTCGATCAGCCGCGCCTGTTTCGCCTGGCTTGCAATCCTCAGACCGGGCAGTTCTATCTCGTGGTGGACCTCGGCCTCTCGCCGTGGGCCGGAGATCCCCCCGGCCATGCCACGGTGTCACTCATTCTCTACCGGATCGATCCCCAGTGGGGTTTCCGGGCGGCTGCCCAAGGTTACTACGACCGCTACCCCGAGTTCTTCCGCCGCCGGATCCCGCCGGAGCGCGAAGGGATTTGGGTCGCGTTTTCCGACCTATCGCCCATTCCCGACATCGAGGACTTCGGGATCCGGATCCACGAGCTCGGGAACTTGCGCCAGGTCGCCTTCGACGATAGCCAGGGCATCCTGTCGTTCCGGTACATTGCCGAGCCGTGGTCGCACTGGCTGCCCATTCAGGACACGGCCGTCGATCCGGCCAACTACGACCAAGTGCTCGAGTACCTGCGGGCGGAGCGGGAGCGCGGCAATCGACGCGCCGAGGCAACGCTGTCGTCGGGGTTCTGGGAAGATACCGGCCGCTACCGGTACCGTTCGACGGTAGCGCCCTGGTGCTCGGGGCGTGCCGGTTGCGCGGTCTTCACCGTCAACCCCGATCCAGACATCACCGATCCGGTCTATCCGCTCAACAAGGCGCATCTGGAGTGGAACGATGACAGCCGAGCCACTTACCAGACCATGCCGGGCCTGGACGGGGAGTACATCGACAGCTACCTATCGGAGGTTTTTGTGCTGGACTTCCGAGCGGCCCACTTCGCGGCCAGTGACGCGCCGTTGGCCTATCGGACTCGGGACCGGCGGCTTGGCGTACCGCAGGTGTTTGCAACGACCGAGTTCGCCCAGTGGCTGACGGACGAGGTGCACGATCGTCTCGGGCGGTTCACCATGGCCAACGGCATGCTCTGGGATGTGCCTTGGGGGGCGAATCTGTTCGACTTCAAGGGCACCGAGATTGACTGGCTGCGCGAGGGCAAGCTGGTGTTTGAGCCGGACAGTCGGCTCTTGTACCGGCGGACGCTGGCCTACCAGAGGCCATACGGCTTTCTCATGAACACCGATTTCAACCAGTTGACCTTCGAGATGGTCGAGCAGTACTTCCAGGCCTGCCTGTTCTACGGCATCTACCCGTCCCTGTTCAGCCAGAACGCCTCCACCGACCGCTACTGGGACAACCCGGCCTGGTTCGAGCGTGATCGGCCGCTCTTCCGACGGTATATCCCCATGATTCGGGAGCTCAACCGCGGCGGCTGGCAGCCGGTCACGCACGCCTGGACGACCTCGTCGGAGGTGGTCGTCGAACGCTTCGGCGCCTGGCCCGAGCTCAGCTTCACCCTCCGCAACCTGAATGCGACTGCCTCGCTGACAGCAACCCTGACGATCGACGCCTCTGCCCTGGGCCTGGCCGGCATGCCGGAGGTCGAGACGCTTCTCGGCGGCGGACGACTGAGCTTGGAGGCCCCGTCGGCCGAGACGCGGCGGCTGGAGTTGGTGCTGCCGCCGACGACCACGGAGGTCCTCCGGCTGCGCGGCACGGCCGTGTATCTGCCACTGGCTGCGCGGCAGTGAGGAGAACGGTGGGCCAGTCGCCAGGATTGGCCAGGGATGGGCTGGCGCGCTGACGGTGCTTGGTCCGGCTGCCAGGCCACCGTATACTAGCCGGCCGTGGCTGGCCATCCTCTGCGTCGCGCTGACGCCGGACCGGTGTTGATCGTCAGCGGCTGCGAGGGCGCCACCCAGCGCTACCGCTGCCACCATCAACTCGAACAGCTCTGGTTGCGCGGCATACCGGCGCGCCTCGTTCAGCAGGGTAGTCCGAACCTCCTCGGCCTGGCGCTGGGCTCGCCGATCGTGATTCTGCACCGGGTGGCGCTCGATCGGGCGATCCAGGGACTCATGGTTCAGACCCGGGATGCGGGCGGCGTCGTCCTCTTCGACATCGACGATCTCGTGTTTGACCCCGAGCAGACGCACTGGCATCACGGCGTCGCCAGGCTCTCGGCTGAGGAAGCCCGGCTTTACCATGACGGCGTGCGTCGCTACCGGCAGACGCTTCTGGCCAGTGACGGGGCGATCCTGGCCACGGACTTCCTGGCTGGCGAGGTGCGTCGGCTAGGCAAGCCGGCGTGGGTGAGTCGCAACTGCGTCGACCTGGAGCTGGTGGCCCTCTCGGAGAGGGCTCGACGGAGCGTCCGCAAGGCAGGGGACCGGGTCGTGGTTGGCTTCGCCAGCGGCAGCTGGACGCACGACCAGGACTTTGCCGAGGCGGCCGCACCGGCGTTGCGGGCGGTGATGCGACGCCACCCGGAGGTCGTCTTTCGGGTGATCGGCCCCCTCGAACTCGGTCCGGAGTGGGACGAGCTCGCGACGCGCATCGAGCGCCAACCGATGGTCCACTGGCGCGAGCTGCCGCGCTGGCTCGCCGCTTTGGACATCAACCTGGCGCCACTGGAGATCGATAACCCCTTCTGCCAGGCCAAGAGCGAGCTCAAGTGGTTGGAGGCTTCGATCTGCGGCGTGCCGACGGTGGCCACCGCCACCGAGGCCTTCGCTTGCGCCATTGAGGACGGCGTGACGGGTCTATTGGCGCGCAACGTCGCGGAGTTCGAGGCGGCGCTCGAGCGGCTGATCGCCGATCCCGCGGCACGGCAGAGCATGGGCGAGGCGGCGCGGGCCTTCGTGGTGGAGCGCCGCAGCACGGTCGGCCAGGCGGCCGGGTACGAGGCGACCTTGTGGCAGGCTCTCTGTCACTTGCAGCCGTGGCGCGCGCCACCGCAGCCGATGGCTGCCCTGCGCATCGGGGTACTCCTGCCGGAACCGGCGCGCGGCTCGGGCGGGCACACCTCGATCGTCCGCATGGTGAACGGCCTCACCGAAGCCGGCCACGAGGTGACGGTATACGTCGATCGCGGCCCTCGCTTCCGTGACGCGAGCGAAGAGGAGCTCGACCGCTACTTGCGCCAGCACTTCGGCCTGCATTCGGCCCGGGTTCGGCGCGACCACAACTTTACGCCCAGCGACGTCTTGATCGCCACGAGCTGGACGACGGCGATGGCCGTGGCGATGGCCACCAACTGCCGCTGTCGGCTGTACTTCGTGCAGGACTTCGAGCCCTTTTTCGAACCGATGAGCCTGGGCAATCTGCTGGCCGAGGCGACCTACCGGCTGGGCCTGCGGCACATCACCCTGGGACCGTGGCTGGCCGAGCACCTTCGGAGGCAGTATGGCGCCATCGCCGAGGCGATCGACTTCGGCGTCGATCACGACATCTACTGGCCTGGTCCTGTTGACCGGGAACCGCTGGTCGTCTTCTACGGGCGCTCCACCACGCCTCGCCGGGGCACCCGTCTGGGTCTGGCGGCGCTGCGAGAGGTGAAGCGGCTGCGGCCGGACATCGAGGTGGCCCTTTACGGCAGCCCTGAAGTGGGGGCCACGGCCGATGGCTTCCAGCAAGTGGGGATCCTCCAAGCGGATGAACTGGCCGATCTGTACCGCCGGGCGACGGTGGGTCTGGCTCTCTCGTACACCAATCTGTCCTTTGTCCCCTTGGAGATGATGGCCTGTGGCTGCGCCGTGGTGGCCAACGACTGCGAACCGGTGCGCTGGTTCTTCCGCCATGGCGAGAATGCCCTGGCCGTCGCGTCCGAGCCACAGGCGCTGGCGGCGGCGATTCTGTCCCTGCTTGATGACGAGGTGCAGCGGCGGGCGCTTGCTGCTGGGGGGGTGCAGTCTGTGGCCAGCCTGGACTGGGCCCGCAGCCAGCGCCAATTCGAGACCTTGGTGCGCCACTTCGCGGCCGATGTGGGCCGTGCTCATCGCCCGGACCGCCGTGCCCTGGCCGAGCCGGGGCCGGCCGAGGTACTGCCGGTACCGGGGGGCGCGGCCCGTCCGCCAGCGGCGGACCTTCCTGCCATGGCGCCCAGCTCGGCGGCTCCCGTCGAGGTGCAGCTCGATCAGCTGTGGGCACCTGGCGAGAGCGAGGGTCTGCCCCTGGAGGAGGGACGGCCCATCACCTGGCAGTTGCCTTGCACCGTCGACCACCTATTCCGGCTGGATGTGCAGCTGCGCTCGGAGCATCTGTGGCCGGCCGGTCGCTTGCGGCTGACGCTGCGACCCCACCGCCTCCTTGGACCAGCGCTAGCGGTCAGCCGCGACCTCGCGGACTTCGTGCGCGACGGCTGGCTGGCTTTCGAGTTCCCGGCCATCCCTGACGCTAGCGGGCGGCACTGGTGGGCGACGTTGGAGTGGCTCGGCCCAACGCGGCCGCGAGGCATTCAGCTCCTGGTTGATCCTCATCCGGAAGCGGCGGATGGCCGAAAGGAAGCGGCCATCCGCGTCGGCGAACGCACGCTTGCCGCCAGACCCCTGATGCGAAGCTTCGGACTGCGCCCGGGTGCCTCCGTGCCAGCGTCTCCGGACTGGAGTCTCTGGCGGCCGCTTGAGCGGCTGCGCCGCGATCGCGCTGGTCTGGCAGTCTGGCAAGCCGAGCTGGGCCGCGAGGCCATCGGTCGGGCGGTTCGCGGGTGGCGCCGGGTGGCAGCACCGCTGCCACCGCCCGATCGCCGGCCCTGGGCGCAAGACCTGCCGCCTTTGGCCAAGTGGCAGCGCGCCATTGTGAGCTACGGCCTTCTGCCCGCATTGCGCGAGGTAGGCGCCTACCTACGCTACCGGCTGGGTACGAGAGAAGGCGACTGAGGGCCCGGGATGTCCTGCGAGTCTGGTTTCGCCCATGGGCAAGCCAACGGCGGCCAGCAGGCGTGGTTTCTGGTAGAGGGCCGAGGACGCAGCCTGCGTTTCGAGCAGCTTTGGGAGTGCCTGACTCTGGCCGGCTGGTCCTTGCGCTGCGCGCCGCCGTCGAGTCCCGACGTGGACGAGCTCGCTTCGGTTACGGTGGTTGTCGCCTGCCCACCGTGGGCAGAGCGGTGGCCGTCGCTGCTCGGAGCGCTTGCGGCACGCCACCTGTCGGTGATGGTGGCCGTCGAGGTAGGGTGGGCCGGCTTGCTGCCGCCGGGGGAGAATCCTGCCGGCGTGGCCTACCTGTTGTCATCGCCGTGGCAGCTTGATGGCTGGAATCCGTCTCTCCCGGCGGCACTGGTGCCGCCGGCGCTGACGAGCGAGTGTCAGCGGCTGGCGCTGGAAGCGGTCGTCGGTCGCGCCGGCCGGACGGAGCGCGAGCCGCCGCTGCGGCTGGCCTGGATCGGCGGGCCCGAGGCCGTCCCGGGCCTCGAGGCAGTGGCCGAAGGATGTGCGGCCGTGGTTGCAGCCCAGCCAGATCTGGAACTGCATTTGATCGGCCCCGTCAGCCCGCCGGCAGCCCTCGCAGCCTGCAGCGAGATGGTGCGCTGCTGGCCGTTCGATCTGGTGGGCGCGGGCCTGGCTGGCGCTGGCGTGCCGTCCGAGGCCCAGGGGTTGGCCGACCCAGGTGCGCCAGGGGCCGGGGAGTTCGGCGCTGGCGAACGCCATCCGGGGCACATGGTACGCGGTCAGGGGCCGGATTGGCGGCTGCTCTTCGAACGGCTGGCCGACTGCGATCTCCTGCTTGTGCCACCCGACGAGGCTGGCCCACAGCTGGCCCCCCTCGGCGACTGGGCGGTCCTCTTGGCTGCAGCGGTGGCGGTGCCGTCGTTGGTCATTGGTGGGCCGAGGGAACCATCACCGGGACAGCCGGGCAGCGGGCAAGGTGGAACAGCCAGAGCACTGGTCGAGGACGGTGTCACGGGATGCTTTGCCGCCGAGGCAGACTGGCCCTCCGTGGCCGAGGCGTTGCTGCGCCGTCGGGATGCCACCCGCCGTCTGGGCTGGGCAGCGCGCCATCGGGCCATCGGCCGGTATGCCACGGCCGCGCAACGCCATCTGGTGGCTCAGACGGTGGCAGCCCTCTGCGGCCCGCGGACGGCGGGGGTGCCGCAACCTGCGAGAAGGCTCGTGTTCTGCCCGGCGGGGCCGACGGTGGGCGAACGGGAGGTGTGTCGAGCTGCGGCCAGGGAGCAGAAGGGCGCGCTGGGCAAGCAGCCGACTAGTGGGATGGCCGAGCGCCCGACCGGTGCCGCGGCGGAGCAGCCGACTGGTGGGATGGCCGAGAGCCCGACCGGTGTCGTGGCCGAGGGGCCGGCCGGCGCCGTGGCCGGGGAGGACGCGGGCTTGGGCCTGACCGGTGCGCAGACCGGGGCAGGCGTGGACCCGGCGCAGCTGGGCGCCCTGCGGCTGACGGTGGCGAGCGACGATCATGCCCTCGAGTATCCCATGGGCCCGGAATGGGTGGCCGCCGAACGGGCGCTCGGGGAGAGTGACCTCGTGGCGGCCTTTGGGCCGTGGCTGGCGCGCTGGCTGGCCCTGCGCTATCGGGTAGCGACGTTCGACGTCGGGCTCCCGATCGATGGCCGTCTCTTCCACCCCATGCCGCCGGATCGCGAGCCTGTGGTTGCCTATTGCCTGCCCACCCATCGCCGGCCGCTATCGCTCGATCTGGGCGTCCAGGCGTTGCAAAGGCTGCAGCATACCTGCCGCGAGGCGCGCATGGTGCTCTTTGGGTTGGCCGAAGACGAGGTGGCGAGAGAGGGCATCCGCCTGCGCCACGAGTGGGCCGGCGACCTGACGGCCCAAGGGCAGGCCGACCTGCTCCGCCGGGCAGCGGTGCTCTTGTGGACCGAGTTCACCAACGTCCAGCCGCTCGTGGCCGAGGCCATGGCTTCGGGCTGTGCCGTGGTGGCGGTCGACCTGCCGCACCAGCGCTGGCTACTCGTGCATGGCGAGACAGCCAGGCTCGTGCCGCCCCGCCCGGACCTGTTGGCGGAGGCGATCGTCGAGCTCTTGAGGCAGCCTGACCGACGGCAGAGGCTCGTGGCCAATGCTTACCAGGCCACGGCCGAGTTTGCCTGGGAGCGTGTGCTGGCCGAGCTTTCGACGCTGGCGGAACGATGCCTGGCCGAGCGGGCGGTAGCGCCGCGCGGCGCGGTCGAGCTTGCGTCCGCGCAACGGCCGCTGCCCGAGCCACCGTCCACGGAGTTCCAGCCCGCCCTTGGTGAGCCGCCCGGCTGGCCAGGGGATGCTGAAGACAGGGGCGCCTTGCCACAGCTCGATCTCCTTCAGGAGCGGATGGAGGCGAGAAGTCCTTGGCGATTCGACCGTCAGCCGGCGCTGGCGGTCACGTTCGCCTGTCGGCACGACGGCCTCACTCGGGTTGACATCGCGGCCGAGCTGGCACCGGGCACCGCCGCGGACGGCTTGCAGCTCCGGATCGGCCATCGCCTGGCGGCCGACGGTCATGTGCAGCCGCAGCGGGTGGCCGATCGAGTAAGCTGGGATGGCCGGTGGTTGAGCTTTCGCTTTCCGCCGCTAGAGGCCAGTGGCGGCCGCCGCTGGTATGCCGAGGTGACCGGCGACGATCGGGAACCCGATCGCCTCGCGGTTGCCGGTGGCGGGGCGGCTGCCGATTCGGCGGCAGTTGCCGCCGGCGATGTCGACTCGCACTCCGCCGCAGTCTGGCCATGGGTTGCTGCCGCCGAGCGGCTGCCGGAAGCCCGTCTGCTGGTCGACGGGCAGGAGACAGCATACGCGCCGACCTTGCGAACGTGGGTGACCGCCTGCCCGACACTGCCGATCACGTTACCCCCGGGGACGGCAGTCATGCTCAACCGGCTCTTGACCCTCGAGCAGGAGGCGGACCTCGTTCGTCGCGAGGTCGAGCGCGACCGGCGCAGCCTGCCATACCGGCTTCGCCACCCGCTGGCGGACGTGCCGCGACGGTTGCCGCCCGCCGCCGAGCGGCCGTGGCCGGCCAACGCTCCGGTCACTGTGAAGGCGCGGCGCGCACTGCACGAGTATGGCCTGCTGGCACTGCTGGCCGAGGTGGCGGACTGGCTGCGATGGCAGCGCATGACGACGGCGGAGCGCCAGCGGGCGGTCGAAGAGCAGCTAGGGCGCCTGAGCGCACCATGACGTCGCTGGTCCTGCCGCGCTTTGACTTGCCGCCCGTCTTTCTGCTGCTGGGCGAAAGCTTGCCGGAGGTAGTCGAACGCTGCCAGCGCTATGCAGACGCCCTGCAAGCCCTGGGGGTGCGCACTGTGACGCGGGCACTTGGCAGCGCCGATGTCGAACGGGCGGCTGCGGGCTGCCGGATCGGCTTGTTCTTTGGCGTTGCCGACGGACCGGCGGCCAGGCGCATCCGGAATGGCATCGCCAGCCTTGGCGGGTTCAGTCTCGCCGATGGCGATTCCCAGCTGGCCGATTGCGGGGCCCTCGTCCCGCCAGCCGAACTGGAATCGCTGTGGCGCCAACGGCAGCCCGATGCACTCGTGCCCGCCTCCCCGGCCGACAAGGCGTTGCGCGTGGCGCTGCTTCTGGCCGCCCCTCGGGGCGACGACGCGTGGCAGCGGACGGTGATTCGCCTAGCCGACGGCTTGGCCAACCTGGGGCAGGCGGTGACCGTCCACGTGGCACTCGGGCCACGGTGGGCGCGGGCTAGTGACGCCGAGCTGGCGGCCCTCTTGCGAGCGCGTCTGGGCGCGCGGCGCCTCGCAGTGGCTCGTGGCTGGGAGCCGACCGCTGCCCACGTGATCCTGGCGGCCGATCGGCACGCGGCGGCCTGTGCAAGCCAGCTGCCGGGGTCTGGGCAGCGCATCTTCCTCCACGACGGGCATCCGATGGCCATGGCGCTGGCGGAAGCACTAGGTCTAGCCAGCGTGATCCTGACGGATGGAGACGAGGCCAGTCCTGCCGGCCTCGGCGACGCCCGAGCCTTCCGACTGTCGCCGGCCTACGGTGCGCGAGCGGCGGACCTCCTCGCGTGGTTGCGACGCCCCGACATGGCCGGTGCGCTCTCCAAGGGCCCGCGAGGGGCGGATCGTCCGCGCCTCTGCGATGCGGGCCACGCCGCTTGCGCACCGGAACGTGCCTGGCCATTGGCAGCTGGCGCGATGGTGCGCTTCGTGATCGAACCCCGCTGCGATGCGCTGGTTCGCATCGACTTGCAGCTTGTGCCCAGACGCGTGGCCTCGGCCAGCCGTCTCATCCTGACCGTCCGCGAGTACTGGCGGGCACCGCAGCATCTGGCAATCGGCACGGTACCGTGCTCGCAACTCGTCGCCGGGCTCTGGACGGCCTTCGAGTTTCCCTCGCTCGTCGGCGTGGCCGGCAGTTCGCTCCATGTCACGCTCACGCTGGAGAATGCGGCACCGAACGATCGAGTCGACCTCATGCTGACGGCGCCCGAAGCCGGACCGGCGGCAGCGCCCGAAGGGACGGAGACGGGCGGCGGACTGCCCGCGTTGGCGCTGGCTGGGACGGAGACGGCAGGCCAACCAGCCTCGGTACCGCCCGCCTACCGGCTGTTTGCCCTCGATCCACCTGGCCGGTACGGGACGCTAGCCGGTGTCGTGATGGCCGACTGGCTAAGGTCTGAGGAAGCGACCCTTTGGCGGCGGGAGGCGACCTGGCGGCAGTTCCTGAGGGGCCGCGAGTGGCGACTGCTGCGCTTCTGGTGGTGGCTGAGCGGCCGGCTGCCGTCGGCGGGGGAGCGCCCTTGGTCGCCGGACGCTGGCCTGCCCGAGCGCCTTTGGACAGCGCTCCGGTTCTACGGCCCGCGGGCGGCTCTGGCCCTGTTGCGGCGGGAGGCGTGATGCCAGGTCGCGGCAGCGAAGCGCCCGGCGCGCCCACCGTCTGGTTTGTCAGCGGCTGTGCGGGTGACACCCGCCGCTACCGGGTGTTTCACCAGGCTGAGGCGCTATGGCTCGCCGGCTGGAATACGCGGCTACGGCCGGTGGAGCGTGGTGGGCTGGCCGACCTCAGGCTAGGCGGCGAGGACGTCGTGATCTGTCATCGCGTCGAATGGAGCCCTGCCATCGCGGGCTTGATCGAACACGCCCGTAACGTGGGCTGTGCCGTGCTCTACGACTGCGACGACCTGATCTTCGAGCCCCGAGCGGTGGCTGGCCTGCCAGACCTGGCGCCATTGCCCGGGCAACGGCCGCGGCCGGCGGCCGAGGTGGCTGCGGCTTGTCGCCGGGCGCTGGACTGCTGCGATGGCGTCCTGGTTCCGACAGCTTACCTGGCCGCGCGGGTGCGCTCATTGGGCAAGCCCGTGGTCGTCGTTCCGAACGCCCTCTCGCTGGAACAGCTGCGCCTGGCCCGCCAGGTGCAGCCGTCCCCTTCCGGCGATCGCCTGACGATCGGCTACGTGAGCGGCACACCCACCCATGACCGCGATTTTGCCGTCGCCCAGGAGGCGCTGCAGCGGTTGCTGCGTCAGAACGACCGCCTCTGGTTGCGGCTGCATGGCTATCTGACGCTCGATGACTCCTGGCGCGGACTGCTTGATCGCGTCGAGCGAGTGCCGTACGTGTCGTGGCGCCGTCTGCTGGCGGCGACGGCCGAGCTGGACGTGAACCTCGCGCCTTTGGTCATGGGCGACCCGTTCTGTGAATCGAAGAGCGAGCTGAAGTACTTCGAAGCCGGCATCGTCGGCGTACCGACGGTGGCCTCCGCCACCGGTGCCTATCGCGAGGCCATCGAACATGGCCGGTCGGGACTCCTGGCCCGGTCCGCCGAAGACTGGTATGCCATGCTCCAGGGGCTGCTCGAAGACCCAGAGGAGCGAGAGGCGATGGGGTTGCAGGCCCGGGCGGATGTGATGGCCCGCTACCTGACCGACGGTCGCGGGGCAGCGCTGACAAGGGCGATTCGGTCCCTCTGCCAAGGGCGGCCGGTGGCTGAAGTCACCGAGGATCGGGTCAAGCTGGAGGAGCGGCGCTCCTGGGCGTACCGGTTGGTTTGCCGGCCGGCCGGCGCTGGGCAGCCGACGATGGGCCTGTCGCCATCCGGGGCGGCGGGCGATCCCCTACCGGCGTCTCTGGCGGTTGACGCGCCGGACGAAGGCCGGCCGATCCCTTCGCCTTCCGGCGTGTCGTCCGGCAGCCCGCCCATCCCGCCGCCCGGCGGTGGCCTATCGGGTGGGGGGTTGGCCGCCGACAGCCCTGCGGCGCCCCGGACGGTCGTGATGGTGCTGCCCGAGGCGGACGAGTCGCGGCGCGAGCTCGTGCGTGAGGCCGTCGAGCTGGCGGAGCAGCGAATCGGGGCCGTGCGCTGTGCGGTGGTTGAGCTTGGTGCCTCGCCGGATGAGAGGTGGTGGGAGTTCCCGGAGGCGGCGCTTGGGCCAGGGCGCGAGCCGTCGCCTACCGTGGTGCTATTGGCGCCATCACCGGCCGACTGGCTGGCGGTGGCCATGGTCCAGGCGTGCGGGGCGGCTCTGGTAACCGTGGGGCTCACGAGAACGGATGAACTCGCCTGGTCGTCGACAGCGGCAGCCCAGATCGCCAGCTACCTCGTGGTCCCGGGCATGACGGCCCTCGTCGCACCACCATTGACCGATTGGCTAGTGGCCGAACTCCTGCTCGTGCTGGAGGATGCCTCGTACCGCGAGCGCCTCGCCGAGGGCAGTCGGCTTGCGGCTGAGTGCTGGGTCCGATGGCTTGCCGGCATGCCGCGGCCAATGGGCATGCCGGCCGTCGGTGCCGACGCTCCGGCGACGGGCACGCACCGTGCCGACGCTGACCCTGTCCTTGCCTCTCCGGCGAGGGGCACCGTGGACACCGAGGTCGTCCCTGTCCTCGCTTCTCCGCTGAGGGACTCCGTGGCTGCCCATACCGTGCCCCCCGCCGGGCTGTGGTGCCTGGACCAACTCCAGCCTTGGCGCGGGCCGCGCCCGCTGGCTTTGGGCGGGGGACGGTCGGTGGCACAGTCGTTTACCGCCCGGTTGGATGGTTTGGCCCGGTTTGACGTTCGCTTCGCCGCCGTGCCGATCGGCCGTCCTGGCGAGGTGCACCTGGAGATCCGCCGCGGTCACGTGGGCGGACCCGTGCTCGAGCGGGCAGGCGTTGCCTTCGAGGACATCGTGCCCGACGAATGGACGGCGTTCTCGTTTCCACCGCTCGCCCACAGTGGCGGGGAAAGGTTCGTCGCCTGCCTGGCCTGGGATGGACCGCCCGAAGCGGACCTGGCCGTTTGGGTTGCCGATGAGGACGTGTTCGCCGGTGGTCGAACGTACCTCGACGACCAGGTGGTGGACGCTACCCTGTCCTTTCGGACGTTCTGCCGCTGCCAACCGGTGCTGGAGGCAGGCAAGGGCCAGGCTGTGGCCGCCGCTCCGCTGCTGAACGGCGTCGCCGGCACCAGCGGCCTGCGGCTGGATCCGGCCGCTCTCGAGGCCGCGGCGACGCTCGCGGCCGTTCGCACGAAGCGAGCCCAGCTCGAGGCGCAGCTCTCCAGGGTCGAGAACGACCGGCTGCATGGTATCCTTGATCTCTTGCGGCGCCGGGCGGATCGGTTGCCGAGCTGACGGGCTGCAGGAGCGCTGACCTTGGGTCTGCCGCTGGCGGATGTGGGCGAGAGGCACGACGCGCCGTCATGCCTGGCGCTGCTGTTTGACCCGTTGCAGGCGAACGTTTCTTGGCGCACCTACCGCCTGGCGGGCCAGACCGTGGCCTGCGACGTGGAAGTGCCGGTGCTGGCTGCGTTCACGCAGCCATGCGAGGAGGGACTCGTCCTGCCAGAACTGCCCTGCCGCTCGGCGACCGCGAGCGAGCACTCGAACTTGCCACCAGCGACGCAGGGCGAGGTCGCCATTTCGTCGGCCAGCACTCCGCCGGCCGGCGACCAACCGGGGCGACAGCGCCTGCATCGTGGCCTGGGCTGGATCGCCAGGGAGTGGCGCCACGTCGAATGCTGGCGAGATGCGTCCGGCTATCACATTGCCGTGCAGGGCATCGGCGCCTTCCGGGTCGACAGCGGGGGCAGGTGGGGCTGTCGGCTGCCTAGGGCAAACGAGGCGATCGCCCACGACCGGGACGCACTGACGGAAGCGATGCTCGTGCCGGTGCTCATCCTGGCGTTGGCCCTGCGTGGCATCTGGTGTCTGCATGCTGCTGCCGTCACGCTCGCGGACCGGGCCATCGCCTTCGTGGGTAGCTCGGGCAGCGGCAAGTCGTCGCTAGCAGCGCATCTGGCACACGAGCCGGGATCGCCATTTCGCCACCTGGCGGACGACATCCTGCCGGTCGCCCTGGGCCCCGGCGGGGTGGATGCCTGGCCCCGCTTCCCCCAGCTCAAGTGGCCGCCCAACGCGCAGCCAGGCGCCGGGGCGCCAGAACGGCTGCCGCTGGCGGCTGTCTATTGCCTGGCGCCGCCTCCCGTTCCTGCGAGTGAGGTGTCGATGCGAGAGCCGGCTGTGTCGCGGGCCGCCTCGCCTGGTCTGGCAGAGCCGCCTGAACGGGCTGGGCAGGACTCCGCCCAGATCACCATCCGACCCCTTGTGGCCAGCGATGCTGCTCTGGCGCTGGTCCGCCACAGCGTGGCCGCGCGGCTGTTCGGCGAGGAACTCCTGACCGGCCAGCTGGTCTTCTGTGCTCGAGCGGCGGAGAGGATGCCAGTTCGCGAGCTGCGCTATCCGCGCTCCTGGGAGGCCTTGCCCCGTGTCAGCCGACTTGTGCTGGCGGATCTTCAAGCCGGTGTGACGCCGCCAAGCGAGGGCTGATCGGCCCGCTGGATCGCGTCCATGGTTGGTGGGTCGGCGGTTGCCGCCTCCGTGTTGGATGGGTCCGTGATCGCCCCCTCCGTATGGGATGCGTCCATGGTCACCCCTTCTGCGCTTGCCTCTTCCGTGGCCGCTCGTTGGCGATGGTGCTGCCGGCATGCCGGACGAGTCTCCCTGGCGCCGCACCTTGCGGCGAGGGGCGGCAAATGGCTGGGCGGTCGATCGTTCCTCGTCGGCCGCTTACTTCGTCGTCAGCGGCAGGCAGACCGACCAGACGAGGACGGCAGTAGGTTGGGGGCTGGTCGGCGGTGGGACTGCCGTGGCCGACGAGCTCGGCAGGGGCGAGGGGCCCGTCGGCTCCGGACTCGGCGGCGGGCTGCTAGGCGACGGCGGTGGCGACGCAGTCGGCTCGGGGATACCGCGGCGAGCCGCCAAACGGGCCATGAGCAGCCAGACGGCCTGCGACATGCGCAGCCCGCCACCGCTCACGTTGCCCAGATGGCCGCCGTAGAGTTCGGTGGTGTAATGCGGGCAGATGGCCGGAATGTCATGGCCGTCATCGGGCAGATTCTCGCAGCGACCGGGGGCCTGGCAGTACTCCACGCCGTCGCGGCTGTCATAGCACGGCTGGCCCTCGTAATCGTGGCTCAGTAGGTCGGCGACATCCAGCAGCGGCTTGGCGTGGGCCAGCGCATAGGCCCGCGCCTCGGCGTTAAACTGCTGCATCACGAGGTCGTGCTCGGTGCCGCCGGCCGCACCACGGGGCAGGCTGGAGGTGGCATAGACGAAGGTGATGCCGGGGTGACGCGCTTCCAGACCCTCGATGGGCTGCCAACCGCCGTTGGGCGCGACCAGATACGACGGCATGGGGATCACCACGTCCCAGTCACCGCCGGCCGACAGCAGGGCCTCGATCGCGTCCGGCCACTCGCGCCAGTAGGAGCTGGCCCCATAGTGATAGACCCAGCGCGAGCGGTCGTACTGGCGGCCAAACCGGAAGTAGCGCGGATCGGCCGAGAACGCCGGGACCACGTGCTCGAAGCGCTTGCAGCGGCTGGGTGCTGCCTCGAGCGAGGGCGATGCCGTGCAGTCGAGGGCTTCGTGGATGTTCTGGCCGACCGAATGATCGATGAACAGCATCCGCATGCCAGCCGCGGCGGCGATCTCGTCGGCGCCGAGCGAAAGGAATTCCTGCACCGACCGATGGTCGACCACCGGTGCCGGTGCCTGAGCCCAGCCCAGCGCGCCGGGCGACAAGCGCGCCACGACACCGACGAGCCAGGCAAGTCCCGAGAGGCCGAGCGCAGCCGCTCCGACCCAGCCAGGCGGTCGCCTCCCACGGTGCGCGATGGCGCCGCCCAGCGGCGCTTGTCTCCGACCGTCCATGACAGCGTCAGCCAGTGGCAGTCGCCTCCCACGATGCTCGAAGGCGCCGCCGAGCGGCGGCTGCCCTGATGTCGCTACGTCGCGGTCGACCATGTCGCTCGTCCTTTCATCGGCCCAAGGAGCCGCCCGATCGGACGGCCGGGGCCGCGGCCAAGATACTGTTCCCCAAGACGACGAGCAAACAGCTGGCGGCGATGCCGAACCGGGGCACGAGCACCAGCGACGGCAAGAGCGCCCCGGTGGCCGCGCCCACGAGATCGACGGCATACAGACGACCAGCGATGCTGGTCACCGAACCGCGCGCCAGCGACGTGGCGACAGCGAAGAGCGCGCCACCCAGGACCCCCGTCACGACACCAACGCCGCCAAAGAAAAAGGGCGATACCGTCGCCGGTCGGTAGCCAAGCCCGAGAGCCGCCAGCCCTGCGACCGCCAGGCCAAGTTGCAGCCGGGCGAGCCAGGTCCAGCTGGCGGCTGGCGGCCGAGCGGCCCCAAGGGCCATGCCGGCCATGAACGAGGCGAGCAGGAGGCCGATCTGCTGGTAGAGCGCGCCGTGACCACTCTGGTAGGCCAGGAGGACGATCACTTCAAGCGCCATCACGCTGCCACCGGCAGTGGCCACGGCGACGGCAATCCGGCCCCCGGGACTGGGACGGAGCGCCAGCCAGACGAAAAGGAGGGCCGGGGCCAGCAGCAGGAGCGAGCTGCGCCCGCTGAATACGGGCAGTGCGATCGGCCGCCCGCCGGCCCGAAAAAGCCACAGCGCCATCTCGTAGAAGTAGCTCACCGGTCGGGAATCGCGGTTGGCTGGGACATTGGCTCCATCCCCGATGCGTTGCCGCACCGCAGCCAGTCGACGGGCATCGAGCAGGTACTGCAGGCGAGGTGGCGTGAGCCAGCGCGTGGCGACATGCCTCTGCACCAGGCGCTCAGTCAGGCTCGCCACATCGAGGTGCAATGGCGCCGGTGAGGCCAAGAAGGTGTTTGTGTCCCCGGCGGTAATGACCACCGAGCCAAAGACCTCCTGCAAGGCGCGCAGGATCGAGGCATTGCGATGCTGCAAGGCGGGGTTCCAGTAACTTTCGGCCGAGGGCAGGCCGAACGCGAGCAACCCATCAGGCGCTAAGGCGGCTTGCGCCTCGGCGAAGAACTCGCGGCTGTAGAAGCGATTCAGCTGACCGGTCGCTGGTTCTGGCAGGTGGACGATGATGACATCCAGCGGGCGCTGGGTCTCCGCTAGGGCGCGGCGACCGTCGGTCAGTCGCAGCTCCACGCGCTCGTCGTCGAGCACCGCGGCCTGCTCGGCAGGCAGCTCTCGGCGCGCGAGTTGGATCAGCCACGGATCCAGCTCGGCGTAGGTGACGCGGTCCACCGGATGCTTGAGGATTTCGGCCAGTGTGCCGTCGACACCGCCGCCGATCAGGAGGACGCGACGGGGATGAGGGTGCACGAGTAGCGGCACATGCGCTGCTTCTTCTGGCTGCGTGGATTGCGTCTCGAACAGCAAACGACCGTCGGCGTAGAAGGCGCGCTGCGAGTCCCGCGCTACGACCACCAATCGCCCGTGAGGGCTGTCACGGACAGCGACGCGATCCGGCCACGTCCAGTCGAGGGTGCGTGCTTCGAGCCAGCTACCTACGGGCAACGCCGCGGCCAGGCAGCCGATGGCTATGGCTGCCAGCGCTAGGGCACCGGCGCTGGGGCGTTCGCCCCCGCCGCCTGGACCCCCTAGCGGTCGCGCCGAGCCCAGCAGCCGCGAGGAGGTCAGCGTTGCCAGAGTCACCAGGCACAGGACAATCGACAGGGGCGCGAGAAACCGCAACAAGAGCAGACTGACAGCCAGCCCAGCCACGACCGAGCCCGCGCTTTCCCAGGCGTAGGCGCGGCCAATCACCGCCAGCTCGGGCTCTGCCGGCCTTGCCCCGACCCAAGCGCGGCTGCCGACGGTGAAGAGGGCACCGCCCACTAGACAAAGGGGCGCGAGGACCACCAGGCTTGCGGCGAGGATGGTGGTCAAGCTGGGAATGGCGCCCGGTGTGAACCCCAACCACAACCTGAGGCCGCGAAGCACAACCAGCTGACATCCGACCAGGCTGGCCGCTGCCACGAGAGCGGCACCGAACACGCCTCGGCTGGGGCGGACGGTGCGTGCCATCAGCCGCGCCGCTACAGCGGCGCCAGCGGCCGCCCAGAGCAACCAGATCGCCAGGGCGATGCCGTAGACGAGCTCGTTGCCATAGAAGGTGGCCGCCAGCTCCCGCAGCAGGAGCACCTGCCCAGCGGTGCTGAGCACGCCCACGGTGGCCAGGCCAGCCCGCACGCGACTACTCGCCAAACACCTGGGCGGTGTAACGGTAGAGGGTCGCGCTGCCCCAGGCGTCGTCGGGGAGGCCCGCCTTCCGACAGAGCTGAATCAAGAACTGGCTGCGATCCCAACCATACTCGAGGGGCACCTGCGGCAGCAACGTGCCCCGGCGGGCTCCCTTCTCGATCACCAGCCCGTGTCGGCCGACCTGGATCTGGCTCACATCGGTCACCCGTTCCAGCGGGCCAAGAGCCGAGATCTCGATTCTCAGCCCGGCCAGTTCGTCGGCCGTGACGGGCGGGAAGCGCGGATCCTGCAAGGCCGCCATGAGTGCCGACTCCTGGACCTGGAGATACAAAGGCTGCTGGGCGGTCAGGCTGCCCATACAGCCGCGCAGCTCGCCGTTCTTCGTGAGCGTCACGAAGGCGCCGCGCTTCTCGAGGAGCCTCGGGCTCGTCGGCACAGCGGTCGGCATCGTCCGAGTGGTAAGGTATTCCTCCAGCGTGCGCCGGGCGAGTTCGAGCAGTTGACCTTGCTCGGCGACCGTCAGATCCCCGGCTGCCGTGTCGGTGCGAGTCGCGGTGGGAGCGGAACTTGTTCGTCTGTCGGTGGGAGCTGGTGTGCCGGCGAGGCTCGCTGCTGGCGGAATACCGGCCACTGTGGCGGCGATGCTGGCCTGTGCCCCGGCGACGGCCGCTGTGCCGCTGAGGCTCGCCGCTGGCTGAGTGCCGACCGCTGTGCCGGCGGAGCTCACCCGTGGCTCGGTACCGGCCGCTCGGCGGCTCACCGGTTCCGCCTCTGGTGCCCAGAATGCCACGGCACCGTAGCCGACCACCTGGTCTGGATCGCCGAGGGCGACATCGGCCGACGTGCGCTGGTCGATGATCGACGCCGACGGACTTCCCAGTTCCCTGGCAACGGCCATGACGGCCAAGATGGCGCCCTCGCCGCAGGCGCAGGTTCCGAGGTTCGGAATACCGCGCGCCATCGCTTCGTCAACGGTCGAACGCAGGCGATCCGGGTCCATGCTCACGACGGCTTCCAGGACCGCGCGATCGACGGGAACTGCGTCGGCCTGCGCCGGGTAGTGGGAGAGATCGCTGCTGGCGACGAGCAACGGCCGGCGATTGGCCAGGACTCGCGCGAGTGCCTTGGCCACGGCATCGACGGTGGCGTCTGTCGGTGAGGAGACGATGAGCGGCAAGATGGGTGTCTGGGGGAAGAGCGCCTGGAGGAACGGCAGCTGAACCTCGACGCTGTGCTCACCCTCGAAGATCGCTGGCGCGGCCACGATGGGCCCGCCCTCACCGATCAGCTGACGGGCCAAGGGGGCGTCGACAGCGGCGTTGCCCAACGGCGTGGCCAGGGCACCGTCGGGATACACCGCAACCCCCTCGAAGTCAGCATGGCTGTGGTTGGTACCCAGCACCACCACCACGTCGTACTCCTGGCCTTCCGCCTGGCGATAGGCAGCGGCGGCCACCGGCCCGGAGTAGACATAACCAGCATGAGGGGCCAGCAGGCCGAGCGGCCGGCGGTTGCCGGGCCGAGCGGCGGCCAGCAAATCGGCGACCGTCTGCCGCAACGCCTCAGGATCAGCCGGATAGAAGCGGCCGGCTACCTGCGGCGGCAGGATGGGGCCGGTGATGTTGGGCGAGCCACCGGAGGCGACGATCGCGCCTCCGGGCGTCTCCGGGGTCAGCACGGCTGGCGGACTTGCCGGCCGACAGCCGGCCACCGAAAGCACGAGGGCGATCCAGGCAGCGAGACGCTTCATCGGCAATCCTCCTCGATACCAACTCACGAATCCGGGGCTTGTTGCGGCGCCCCAAGCGGCACGGCCTGATCGCTCAGCCGGACTGGGCCCCATACGCCAGGAATCGGCTGCCCACAGGAGCGACACGCGCCGTCCTGGATGGCGAACGACACTACCCAGAAGCCGTCGCGCTCGATCAGGAGCGCCCCGCAGCGGGGGCAGTAGGTGTGGTTGGCCGGGTGGCCTGGCACGTTGCCCACGTACACGTAGCGGCAGCCGGCGTTGCGAGCGATGGCGTGGGCCTCGTCGAGCTTCTCGACGGGGGTCGGGGGCAAGTCGAGCAGCCGGTAGTTAGGCGCGAAGCGGGAGAAATGGAGGGGCACGTCCGGGCCCACGTTGCGGACCACCCAATCACAGAGCCGTCGCAGGTCGTCGGTGGCATCGTTGAGGGTTGGCACCACCAGGTTCACGAGCTCGAGGTGGCGCCCTGAGCGATAGATGGCACGAATGGCCTGGAGCACCGACGCCAGTTCCCCGTTGCACACCTGACGGTAGAAATCCTCATCGAAGCCCTTGAGGTCGACCTTGATGGCGTCCACGACATCACACAGCGCCGCCAGCGGTTGGGGCTCGATCCAACCAGCGGTGACGACCACGTTCTTGCCACCGGCGGCGCGCACCGCCCGCGCCGTGTCGATCACGTACTCCAGGGCCACGATCGGCTCGGAGTATGTGTAGGCCACGACGGCACAGTCGTTGGCCCTGGCCATGGCGGCAATGTCCTCGGGACCGGCGGGCGTGACCTCGACATCCTCTGGCGCGGCCTGCGAGATCTGCCAGTTCTGGCAGTAGAGGCAGTCCATGTTGCAGCCGGCGGTGGCGATGGAGAAGGCGGCAGCGGTGGGCAAGAAGTGGAAGAAGGGTTTCTTCTCGATGGGGTCGATGTTCATCGAGCAAGGACTACCGTACACGAGCGTGTAGAGCTCGCCGCCACGGTTCTGGCGCACGCCGCAGTGACCGCGCTGGCCCTCGGCGATCACGCAGCCGCGGGGACACAAAGCGCACTGGACTGTGCCACCCGGGTGAGCGGTATGGCAGTAGCCCAACCGCGACGGGATGATCGGCGAGTGGCAAGCGGCGCACGGAGCGTCTGCAGGCAGAGACCGATAGAAGCGTGCCGGACGTACGAATCGCGGATCGATGCGTCCCCAGCTTGTAGCCGGCATGGCGCCTGGCGCGTAGGCCGACAGGCTGCTGGCCTCGCCGGAGTGGGGCGTCGGCCACACGCCCAGCCGCCGGTGTGTGCGAGCGGCCAGCCAGGTGCCGCACGTGCCGGCGGTGGCGAGCCCGGCAAGCTTGAGGAAGTCGCGGCGACTGGTCTCGGTCATGGGCGCCAGAAGACGTGAGGCTCGGCCACGGTGGTGGCCCGTGCCAGCCAGGGCACGCCAACCAGGGTGAAGGCAATGGCCGCCAGGCCCAGAACAGCCAGCCAGGGCAGGCGGGGGCGCCAATCGCGGAGGCCGCGGGCGTGCAGGAAGGCCAAATACAGAAGCCAGGTGACGAGGGCCCAGATCTCCTTGGGAAACCAGCTCCAGGCCTCGCCCCAGGCCGACTGGGCCCAAATCATCCCCGTCACGATGGCCGCCGAAAGGGCCGGAAAGGCGATCTCGACGGCGACGTTCATCGCTTGCGCCAAGCAGCCTGGGTCCGGCTCGCCGACCGCGCAGCTCGGGGTGGCCTCGCCCTGCCGAGGCATCGAGATCCGTTCGCCGGCCTCGCCCTCCCTGCGGGCATCGATCGGTTCGGCGGCCATGAGCCGCGTTCGCACGAGGAAGGCTATGCCCAACGCGCCGGCGCTGGCGCCAGTGCCGTAGCCCAGGGCGGCAGCCAGCACGTGGATCTGCAACCAGATGGAGCGCAGCACCGCCGGCGCCGGCTGGAGCGCGCGCTCGGCGGGGCCCACGGCGAGGGTGGTCGTGGCCAGCACCAGCGCGCCGAGAGGCAGAAGCAGGGCCGCCACCGTCGGCGGATAGCGAGTGGCGAGGAGGATGCCGCACATGAGCAACACGGCCAGGGCAAACCATAGCCCGAACTCGAAGCGGTTGGTGAGTGGCCATTGCCCGATTGCCGCGCCCCGACCGCCGATCCCGATCGCCAGGGCGCCGGCGGCTCCAACGGCCAGAGCGAGCGCGACGCAAGCCCCGCGTGGACGCCCCGCCACGACGGCCGCGATCGCGACCAGCGAGGCGGCTACGAGGGCGTCCATCGCCAGCGCGATCGCCAGCGAGGTCATGGATTCGAACCTTGCCCGGCCCGGCGACAGCGCCAGCGCCGGGGCCGAACGAGCGACGCGGCACTCGTCACGACCAGGCCCGCGAGGCCGGCCACGACCAGGCGGTAGCCCGGGTCGCGGACGAGGAGCAGCTCGACTGCGGTGCGCTCCTTGTAGGCGGCCGAGGTGACAGGCGAGATGCCGGGGCCCGTGACCGGGACCGGGGCGACGTCGGGCGGGTGGGTGCTCGCCCGTGCGACTCGGGCCGCGTCGAGCGCATCGATGCCCGGCCATGCCACCTGGGCCGCGTCGAGCGCATCGATGCCCGCCCGTGCGACCCGGGCGGTGCCGAGGGCGTCGGTGTCCATGCTCCAGGACCCGGCGCCGAGAAGAACGACGGCGTAGTCTCGGCAGCGCAAGGGGTGGCTGGGGCGGGCCTCTCCCGAACAGGTGGTGCCTTCGGGAAGCTGGATGGTCACCTGGGCGCGGCTGCCGATCGGGTGGCCCGCGGCATTGCGGTCGACGCGCCAATCGGTAACGGCGACGCGCGACACGGCGGGACGGCCGGTCGCCGGTGCACGAGGTGCGGCCGCAATCCTCCCCGGGAGGCCGCAGCCCCAGCGCCTGAGCTGGACGGCCTGGGCGGCGTCGCCCGCGGCCACCAACAGCCGGTGCCGCTCGGCACAACGGACGCTGAGGAGGCCTCCGAAGACGACCAGCAAGGGCAGAAGGTGGCTGTACAGGGTCGCGGAGCGCAGCACGGAGCGCCAGCGGCCGATGGTGCATACCGCGAGGCTGACGAGTAAGCAGAGGGCGGGCAGCCAGAACCAGAGGCTGCCGTAGAATCGGGTGAGCTCTAACGCCCAGAGGAGGTCGGCCAGCCCGGCGTAGCGACCCCGCATCGCCCTCTGCCAGGCGCCGTGGGCCGCTACGTCGCGGGGCACTTGGGGCAGGAAAGAGCCCAGGGCGGCTGCCAGAGCCAGGCCCAAGAGCAGCCAGGTGGCTGTCCGAGTGCTGCGGAGGAATCGCCAGATTCGCCCGAGATTGCGCATCGCAGCTCCGAGCGGGGTGGGCCGGCGCGCAAACGAAGTCTAGGTGCGCCGCCGGCGGGCGTCAACGCGCAGACCAACAAAGCAGCGGCGGGC
>DAOUCP010000140.1:0-17954 GCA_034432155.1 Anaerolineae bacterium | reverse complement strand
CAGCGCGACCGAGCCATGCGGCGTCGACGCCGGCGGAGGCGACGCGCCTGCCGTCGGTGACGCGGGCGCAGGCGTGGCCGTTGCCGGCGGCAGCGAGCTGGCCGACGGCCAGGCAGGGGCCGTGGGCTGAGCGGTGGCTGTCGCGGTGGGCGGATCGGCAGGCGTCCGAGGCGCAGCCGGCACCATGGCCAGACCGGCATCCAGAGCCATCACCACTGGGCCACGCTGCCAGGAGCCGCTCTGGTGCGCGAAGGCGGCGATGGCGTTCTGATCGCGGAAGGCAGCCGCTTCGCCGTAGTTCGCGGCGGAGAAGTAGCCCTCCAGAACGTACAGGCCCTCCGGCAGCTCGCCAGTTGTCAGGCTCCAGCCGTCGAGGCTCACTACCGCAGCGTCGTCGTGGGCTCGTGGTGCCGTTCGGCAGCTGTGGACTTGCGGGTCGCTGGGCTCGGTGCGGCCGGAGTGGCTAAGCACGGCCATGTCAGCCAACGGATCAGCCAGCGCAAGGCCATTTCCCTCGGAGTCGATGCCCGCCAGGGCAGCGTAGTGGCCTCCGACGCGGCGCCACGTGCCGGCCTGGTCTTCCCAGACGCCAAGCAACAGGACGACGCCAGCGTCGCTTGCGACCTGCTCGCGAAGCCATGCCGGGTCGGGGGCGACAGTCGCTCGCACAAGCCAGGAGTCTTCCAGGTGCCGCGCCGACAGGTACGCTGGCACCGCCGCGACAAGGTCCTGCCACGCAGTCCCGCGGCTGGCTCGGGAGTCACGTTGTCCGTTGGTGTTCGCCCGCTGGGCGAGATCTTCCACTAGCGGCCCGACGTTCTCGGGGCTGTGATCGTCGATCGGCGGCCCGAAGTGCGGGTAGGCCGTGACCAGCGGACAGTGGTCGTTCGCCTGAGTCGGTGGCGCGGGCGAAGACTCGGCTGCCGAATCGAGCCACCAGAGCACGTCGGCGAGGGCTACGGGAGCGGCGTGTGTCCACTGCGGCGGACTGCCCGGCTGGCTCCACGGACCGCGACACTGCGAGAAGTCCGGCATTCCGTGCGGGGCGTAGTCGTCGTAAGGGGCGAACCAAGCGATAGGGCTCGGCTCCGGCCGTTGGGCGCCTGACCCCTGGACGGTACCTCCGAGGGCGGCGATCGCCAGCAGCCAGGCGGTCGGCAGCACCAGCCGTCGTCCTGGCACCGCAGGCTGCTTGTCGGCGACGCGCCGTTGACCACCTCTGGGACTCCCACTACACTGGAATTGGACCATGAATCACCTTCCGGCCGCCGTTCGCGTCCGCCTGAGCTAACGGTCCTGGGCGGCATGACGTTCCGTTCGGGTTTCGCTGCCCTTGTCGGGCGCCCCAACGTCGGCAAGAGCACGCTGCTCAACGCTCTGGTGGGCGAGAAGGTGGCCATCGTGTCACCACGGCCTCAGACCACTCGGCGGCGGCTGCTGGGCATTCGCACTACGGAGGCGGCGCAGGTCGTGTTTGTCGATACGCCTGGCGTTCACGAGCCGCGCCACCTGCTCGGCCGCACCATGGTAGCAGCGGCCGTCCGAGCCATCCTGGATGCCGATGTGGTGCTGTTTGTGGTGGATGCTTCCTCGCCGCCAACCGCCGATGACGAGCGCCTGGCGGGCAGCATGCGAGGCTCCCAGCGGCCGGTTCTCCTGGTCCTGAACAAGGCGGACCTGGCGGGCCGCGAGCGGCGGGAGCGGCACGAGAATGCCTATCGGGAGCTGGTCCCCGTGGCAGCCTCGGTGGCGACGGTCGCGACGACGGGTCACAACTTGGACCTTCTGTGGCAGCTCATCGTGGATCGGATGCCGCCGGGTCCGCCGTACTACCCGGCCGACCAGATCACCGATCAGACGGAGCGACTCTTCGCTGCCGAGTTGATCCGGGAGGCGGCCTTGCGCCATCTGCGGGACGAGGTGCCACACGGCGTGGAGGCCTTCATCGAGGAGTGGGTGGAACGCCCCAACGGCGTTCTGTACATCGCCGCCCAGCTCCTTGTGGAGCGCGAATCTCACAAAGGAATGGTGATCGGGAGCGGTGGCGCCATGCTGCGCCGCATCGGCAGCGAAGCGCGGCATGCCATCGAGGCCCAGCTGGGTCACCGCGTCTACCTGGAGCTGACGGTGGTGGTGCGACGCGACTGGCGCAAGAAGCCGGGGGAGCTCCGGCGTCTGGGCTTCCGTTAGACCGGCGACCTACGCTGGCTGTCGGTCGCGAAGCCGGAATCGGGCCTCGAGCAAGCTGCCCACGGCATGCGGAGGTTGCAGCGAAGTTAGCTCCAACGGCCGGGTGGTAGGCTCCGGACAACGGGTGAGCCAGAGCGCATGCCAGCTGCCCTCGCCGGCGTGGTAGACCATCACTCGCGCCTCGGGTCCCGTGGCGGGGGCAATGCTGGCCAACCAGGCGTCCCACAGGGCCACGTCGTCGTCAGCCGCGCACTCGCGACGCAGCGGCCGCTCATCGGTGCAGGACCGGCTCGACATGAGCTGACTCACGGCGAGGGCTGCGCTCTGAAGCAGCTCCGCCAGGTCCCGTCCGCGGACGGTGATCTCGCGGTCGTCATCAGTGCCCTCGAGCCACTCGAAGCGTGGCGCCGACTCCTCGGCCAACTGGCGGGCGGCCGTCACGACATCGGCCCGGAGTTGGGCCACGAGCGCGGCCGCGTCCGCGAAGCGCTGCTCGCCTCGCAGACGGCCCAACAGCTCGATGGTGATCTGCGATCCGTAAAGATCGCCCTCGAAGTCGAGGAGATGGACCTCGATGACTCGTGGTCCGTGATCAAATGTCGGCCGCACGCCGATGCTTAGCACGCCACCGGCGGCATGGCGCATGTTGCTCGCCGGTGACCGCCACTCCGCGCGCACCACGTACACCCCGTCACCCGGCAGCACGGCGTGCTCCTCGGGGTCTACGTTGGCCGTTGGATAGCCCAAGCAGCGGCCGCGGGCCACGCCGTGGATGACCGTTCCGTGGAAGCGAGGTGGCTGCCGCAGCAGAGTACGGGCAAGCTCGATGTCGCCCGAGGCAATGGCAGCGCGAATGCGACGGCTGGACACGCGACCGCCTTGCACCACCAGGGGCGGGACCTCGATGACGTCGAAGTGCCTCGCCGAGCCGATCTCACGGAGACGCTCCAGGTTGCCCGTGCGGTTGTAGCCGAAGGCGAAGTCGGAACCGACCACCATGGCCCGCACGTCGAACCGCTCGGTGAGGCGGGCGATGAACATCTCGGGGTCGAGTTCTGCCACCTCGCGCGTGAACAGCAGGGGCTCGACGACCTCGACGCCGCAATCGCGAAGGCGGCCGCAGCGCTCCGCGAGGCTGGTCAGCCGACCCACTGGCTGGCCGGCGAGGACATTCACCGGATCTGGGTGCAGCACCAGCGCTGCGGTCGACGCTTGCCGGTGGTGGGCTGCCTCGGCCAAGTAGGCCAGAATGTGGCGATGGCCGGCGTGTACGCCGTCGAACTTGCCGACGGTCAGCGCCACCGCCGGGCAGTTGCCAAGCGCCGACCGAACACCATCCGGGTCGGGAGGTCGATGGCAGGCATCGGACGGCTGGCCCTGGGATGGCTTCATGGCTCGCGGTTTCCCTCCTCTCGCGGCCGGAAGACTCGTTCCGGCCGCCACTCGTCTTCCTCGGGGTGGCGACGAAGAATGGCCACCAGCGCACCATCGTCACCATAGGCGCGCACACGCTCTGCCCCAACGCTTCCCAGCTGCACCGCTTGGCCGTGGCGCACCCGCTGCACCTGCTCTGGCGACAAGGCAGCCGCTGGGTAAGCGGTCAGCGCCACATCGAGAGGCTGGAGAAGCCCGGAACCCCGCCCTTCGCGGAAGGCCCGCGCCACCGCATCCGGGCTCTGCGCGTCAACGAGACGAAAGGGGCCAATGGCGATGCGGGTCAGTTGGCTCAAGTAGGCACCGACGCCCAGCGCCTGGCCAATGTCGTGAGCCAGGGCTCGCACGTACGTACCGCGGGAGACAGTCAACTGCAGATCGATGTGCGGTGGTCGCCAGGCGGTCAGCTCCAGTTCGTAGACGGTGATGCGTCGTGGCGAGCGGTCGACTTCTCGGCCGGCGCGGGCCAGCTCGTAGAGCGGCCGTCCGTCGCGCTTGAGCGCCGAGTACATGGGCGGCGTCTGCCAGCCCGTTCCGCGAAAGCCCTCCAGAACCCCGAGCACTTCGTCGCGCCGGACCGCGCTGACGTCGCCGCGGTGAGTGATGGCACCTTCGGCGTCGTAGGTGGTGGTGGCGACTCCCAGACACACCGTGGCCTGGTAAGTCTTGGGCATCGCCTGGATTTCGGGCACCACGCGGCAAGCTGCACCCAGACACACCACCAGCACGCCACTGGCCAGCGGATCCAGGGCCCCGGCGTGACCGACGTGTCGCTCGCCAGCTGCTCGCCGGACGAGCCCCACCACGTCGTGACTGGTCAAGCCGACCGGCTTGTCGATGTTCAGGATGCCGTGCCGAATGGCGCTGGGCGCCGAACGCCTCACGGCCCCCCGGCCTCCGTGTCGGGCAGTCTGACGTGGTCGCGGAGGGCTCGCCAGACCGCCTCGGTGCCGCTATCCAGATCCGCCGGCCAGCGCGCGCCTGCTGCCTGGGCATGCCCGCCGCCGCGAAGTGCCTTGGCAGCCGGCGCCACATCGACCCCTGGCTTGGCGCGGAACGAGACTTCCACGGTGCCGTCCTCCCGTTCTCGCACCAGGGCGATCACCAGCGGCTCGCGGGCCGTGGCCAGCTGCTCGGTAATGCCGCGCACGGCGGTTGACGGCATCCCGAACTCCGCGAAGTCGCAAAGCCGCAGCGTTGTCACCGCGAAGCGGCCGTCGATGACCAGGCGGTCCACGGCGCGGGCAAGCAGACGCAAGGCAGACACTGGCTTGGCACAAAACACCCCCTGCGTGATGCGCGACAGCGGGGCGCCCTGCGCCATGAGCCGGCGCGCCCGGTCAAGCGTCTCGGGACGTGTATTGGGCGTTCGAAAACCAATGGTGTCGGTGACAATGCCGGTGAGCAGGCAGGTCGCGGCCTGTTCATCGATCGGCGCGCCCAGTTGGTCGGCCAACTGGACGACCAGCTCGGCGGTGGACGCCGCCTCCGGGTCGACCAGGTTGATGGTTCCGAACTGGCTGTTGGTCACATGGTGATCGATCACGATGCTTGGCCGCTTGTCCCAAGTGTCGGCATCGACGAGCGTCCCCAGTCGGCGCACGTCGGCAACGTCGACGGCCACGATGAGGTCCTCCTCACCCGGAGACTGGGCGACAATGTCGCCCAGACCGGGCAGGAAGGACACGTCGGGCGGCGGCACATCCTGGCAGGCCATCACCACCCGCTTGCCTACATGGCGCAGGATGAACCCCAGGCCAAGGAGGCTACCAACGGCATCGCCGTCGGGATCCAGGTGGGTACCTACCCAGACGCCACTCGCCCCGGCGATGGCCCGGGCCGCATTCTCGAGATCGCGACTGGCCAGAGTCATCGCAGCGCTACGGCGAGCCCACGCTCGGACCGGAGGTGCCTTCGGTCGGATCGTCGACCATCGACGGGGTGGCCCCGCCCTTCCCGGCTGCTCCGTCCGCGCTTTGGCCACGCAACTCGGCCAGAATGGCCAGGACGCGCTCGCCGCTCTCGAACTCACGATCGCGCGCGAAGACCAGTTCGGGCAGGCGACGGAGGCCCAGGCCGCTCATCTGCGACCGCAAGAATCCCTTCGCGTGCTCGAGGCCCTGCATAGCGAGCTCGGCTTCTTCCTCGGAACCGCTCACCGTGATGTACACCTTGGCCATCGTCATATCGCGGGTGGTTTCGACGCGCGTCACGGACACTAGGACAACCCGAGGGTCGTCGAGGCGACCTGGGATCAGGAGCGAGAGCTCCTCGCGCAGCAGTTCGTTGAGTCGTTTCTGACGGCGCGTAGCCAACCGTCGACCCTCATCGCTCGCGTTCCAGGATGAAGCATTCCAGGGTATCGCCGACCTCGAAGGCGTCAAAGCTGGCCAGTCCGATCCCACACTCGAACCCTTCCCTCACTTCGCGCACATCCTCGGTGAAGCGCTTCAGCGAGGCGATGGGACTTGTGGCCAACTCCTCGCCACTGCGCATAACCCGGATGGTCCCGCTGCGACGAATGAGGCCCCGCGTCACCAGACAGCCAGCCACATTGCCGGCGCGGGGGATGCGAAAGATAGCTCGCACCTCGGCCTCACCGATGGTGGTCTCCCGGTAGGTAGGCGCCTTGCGGCCTGTCAGCACGGCTTCGATATCTTCCACCAGCTCGTAGATGACGTCGTACTCGCGCACCTCGACACCGCGGTCGGCTGCCACCTTTCGCGCCGGGGCGTCCATGCCGACCCGGAAGCCCACCACAAAGGCGCCCGACGCCGCCGCCAGGTTGATGTCGTTCTCGCCGATCTCACCCGTTGCCGCTCGCAGGATCTCGAGGCGGACCTCCCCCTGCAGCCGTTGCAGCGAGGCGATGATGGGCTCGAGGGTTCCCTGGACGTCGGTTTTCAGCACCAGGTTCAGCGTCTTGGTCTCACTGGCCTTGGCTTGCGCGAACAGCTCTTCCACCTTGGCTGGCCGCCGCACTGCCGATCCAGTGCGATCTCGCTCCCGCTCCGCCACTTCGCTCACGCGCTGCCGCGCCTCACGTTCACTGGGCAGCACCTCGAAGCGGCTGCCAGCGCTTGGCACCTGGGACAGGCCGAGGATCTCAGCCGGGATGGATGGACCGGCGGTCCGAATGCGCCGTCCCGCCTCGTCGAACATGGCGCGGACCTTGCCGTAGTCGGATCCGACCACCACCAGATCTCCGAGTCGCAGTGTGCCGCTCAAGACGAGCACACTGGCCACCACGCCGCGATGCTGATCAATGCGCCCCTCGAGCACCACGCCGCGCGCCGGGGCCTTTGGATCGGCAAGTGGCCGAACGTCTTCGGCCACGAGCAGGATGGCGTCCAGCAGGTCCGGAATCCCCTCCCCCGTCACCGCCGACACGTTCACGAAGTACACGTTGCCGCCGTAGGAGTCGGGCACGTAGCCCAAGTCGGCCATCTGGTCGCGCACCCGCTGGGGTCGGGCATTCGGCAGGTCCACTTTGCTCACCGCGACGATGACCGGCACGCCCGCGGCACGAGCATGGTCCAAGGCCTCTCGTGTCTGGGGCATCACGCCGTCATCGGCGGCCACCACGATCACCGCCACGTCGGTAGCCCGGGCGCCGCGAGCGCGCATGGCGGTGAAGGCCTCGTGGCCAGGGGTGTCAATGAAGGTGATGGCCTGGTCGTCGCGCGAGATGGTGTAAGCGCCGATGTGTTGCGTGATGCCGCCGGATTCCGACTGCGCCACTTTCGTGTGCCGAATCGCATCCAGCAGGCTCGTCTTGCCATGGTCGACATGCCCCATGACGCTGACGATCGGTGGCCGCCGCTGCCACTGGGACTCGTCTCCGCCCTCCAGGTACCACGGCAGCCGCGGCACCTCTTCGACGGCCTCGATGGTGGGCTCCACTACCTCAGGCTCGGGCTCCACTTCGGCGCCCTCGCGCTGCAAGGTAATCTGGAAGTCCTCCGCCACAATGGCCGCGGTGTCGAAGTCAATGGTGTCGTTGATGGCGGCCATGATGCCGTTGGCGATCAACGCCCTGAGCAGGCCGACCGGGCTTACCTCGAGCCGAGTGGCGAGCTCCCGGACCGTCATGGTCTCTGGCACAACGACGGTTCGTCGCTCCACCTGGTTGGAATCAGTCATCTGCTGTCCATCCCTCGGGCACGGGGCGCTCGTCGGGGCTGACGGCTGACGGACCGGTGTCCGGTGGCAGCCCGCGAGCGTAATCGGATAGCAGCCTCACGTCGTCGGCCTTCAACGTCGTGCGCAGTGCCCGGCCTAGGCGCGAAGCCAAGGAGCGATCGTGCCAACAGACCTGGCGTCGACAGAGGTAAGCTCCCCGGCCAGGCCCCTTTCCGGATTCGTCAATCTGCAGCTGGCCGTCGGCGGAAAGCGCCAGCCGCACTAGCTGGCGTTTGCCCTGCGGGACACGGCAGACGACGCACAGTCGCTGCGGCTCCCGCCGTGGCCGTGAGGGTCGCGTTACCATTGGACTGCCCATTGGCTCTCCAAGCTGGGTGCAGCCGTCCCGGCTACCCCTCGGACCTCTCGTCGTCTTCGCCAGCATCCTCTTCGCCGCCCCGGCCTTCCAGAAAGTCCGACTCGGTGAACTCGAGTTGGTCCGCGGCGTCTTTGTCAGCCCAGATCTCCAGTTCGTCGTCCCAGTCCATCCGCCTTCGCACGCCCTTGCGGCTCTTTTCCGCCGCCAGCCGGGCGATGGCTGCTCCTCCCTTGCCCTTCTTCTTGCCCTTCTTCCTTGCCCGACCGCCCTCCTCTTCTTCCTCCAGCAACTCCTCGAGGCTCGGGGCGACAGGCGCTGCCGCTTCCGCGGGCGCGGCGGCGGTGACCGGCTGCGGTGCGGCAGGCTCGAGCGGCTGCCCCGGTGTCTCTGCCGGCGTACTCACCGCCTCGGCGGCGACGGACGGCGGCGCGGCCATCGTCTCGACTGGAGCAGGCGCCTCGATCACCACGGCTGCCGGCGGCTCCGCCGGGGCTGGCGCCACCTCGGCAGGCGCGGCTTGGCGAGCCTCGTCCGCTGCGCGGAGCTGCTCCAGCAAGTCGGCTGCTTCGCTCTCGGCACGAATGTCGATTCGCCAGCCAGTCAGCTTGGCGGCCAGTCGGGCATTCTGGCCCTCGCGGCCGATGGCCAGAGATAGCTGGTCGTCGGGGACCAGTACATTGGCGGTCCGGCGCTCGGCGTCCTGCGTGAGCGCGACGTGGCGGACCCGGGCGGGAGATAGGGCGTGAGCGATAAACACCCGCGGGTCCGGATCCCACTCGACGACATCGATCTTCTCGCCGCCAAGCTCACGGACTAGGGCTTGGATCCGGACGCCTCGCATGCCGACGCATGCCCCCACCGGGTCGACTCCCGCCTGGTGCGACCACACCGCCACCTTGGACCGACTGCCGGCCTCCCGGGCAATGGCCTTGATCTCGACGACGCCCTGATAGATCTCCGGGATCTCAAGCTCCATGAGGCGGCGAAGCATGTCCCGATGGGTGCGACTGACGATCACCTGGGGGCCCTTCGGGGCGCGCCGCACCTCGGCCACATAGACCCGCAGACGCTGATTGGGCAAGTACTGCTCGCCAGGAATCTGGTGGCTCTTGGGAAGGATTGCTTCGACGCGGTCCAGGGCGACGGTCACACTATCCCGACTGGTCGACTGCACCGTGCCATACATGATCTCGCCTTCGCGCTCCATGTACGCGCTGTACGTCTGGTCCCGCTCGGCCTCGCGAATCTTGTGCAGGATCACCTGGCGGGCCGTCTGGGCAGCAATGCGACCAAAGTCCCGCGGTGTCACGTCGAGAGTCACGGTATCGCCCACTTTGGCGCCTGCCAGGTGCTCTTGCGCCTGCTCGACGCTCATCTCGCCCGCCGCATCCTGCAAGTACTGGGCCTCGACTACGGCATAGTGGACGAAGACCCGCGTTTCGCCCGTGGCCACGTCAATTTGGACGGTGACGTTCTTTTCTTGGCTGACCGACATCCTCCGGTAGGCAGAGACGAGCGCCGCCCGAAGAGCATCCATGATCTTCTCGGGCGGTAGGTCGCGGGCTGCGCTCAGGCCCCGGATCGCTGCCGCCAGCTCCGAGCCGCTGGGAGTTCGATTGGCCATTCGGTCTCTGCTCCTGCCACCACGGACCGGCAGATTGTCCTCAACGCAAAGAAAAGTGGGACGAACCCACTTTCCGTGTGCGAGACGCCCACCGGTTGTGGCCCCATAGTATAGCACGGCCAGCGCGCCATGACAAGGGCCTCCAGCCGGCTATCCCCGGCTCGCCGTCCACCGGCACAGGCATGCCGTCCACCGGAACCGGCTCGCTATCAGCCGCAACCGGCATGCAGGAGGTGCAGGGCTCCGGCGCGCAGTTCCTCCGGTGACAAGTACCAGTCGACCTCGCACGACCGTATGGCGTGGGCCGGCACATGCTCGGCGATGGTGGCGAAGGGTACGGTACCCTGGCCCGGCGCCAGGTGGTCGCGAAGGCCGACGGCATCGTGGAAGTGAACGCCCAGCCAATGGTCGCCCACCGCGTCGAACCACTCGCCGAAGGTCTCGAGGCCGAGGTTCTGACGCGCCATGACGTGGCCCGTATCCAACCAGGCTCCGAACTGCCCGTCCGACAGTGCTGCGAGGAGCTGCCGCATGCCATGGACGGTAGGCAGGCCGTCGGCATGGTAGGCGGTTTCGATCGCCAGGCGCACACCTGCTTCTCTGGCCCGCTCGAGAAGTGGCTGCAGCGCCGCGATGGCGCGCTCCACGTGCTCAGATTCCAGCTCGGCGAGACGCCGACACAGGCGTTGGCGCGCCGCCTCATAGGCCGTCCACCCTTGCTGTCCCGCCCCGTAGCGACTCTCGAGCTCGAAGCGGTCTCGCGCCAGCGCAAGGCCCGGCCGATCGTCCACGTACCCAAGGTGGAGCACGACCACTGGCGCTCGCAGGCGCTGGGCCGTGGCGATGGTCTGGGCGATGGCCTCCATGGCCCGGTGCCGGGCCTCCGGGGCGGCGGCAGTCAGGTGAGCGGGCTCGGTCCGACAAGATGCCGCCGGACACGGGTGGTGCACCGCGGCGATGCGGGCGCTTCCTGGCTGCAAGGTGGCTACGGCCTCGAGCGAGAGGGCGTGGCCCAGCTCGAACTGCTCGAAACCGAGCGCCAAGCCGAACGCCAGAAAGGGTCGCAAGTCGCGCTGGTCCATCCAGCGCCCGAAGTACATGGTGGACAGCGCGAGCCGGCCGAGGCGTGTGCGCTCCTCGGCTGGCAGGGGGGAGTGGTCAAGACTCAGCGCAGCAGCCACAGCCCACCGAGGGCGAACAGCCAGCAGTAGACGGCGAACAGGGCAAACGATGAGCGGCGGGCGAAGCGCAACAGCATGTCGATGGCCAGCAGCCCGGCCGCTAGAGTGGTCACAAAGCCGATGGCCATGACCGCCGCTGGCTCCGCCGGCTGGCCGGCGTGATGCATGGCCTGCACCAGCTGCTGGAGGAAAGCGCCGGCGGTGATCGGTCCTGCCAGCAGGAAGCTGAACCGGGCGGCCTGTTGTCGCCCCAGCCCGACGAGCAGGCCGGCACTGATGGTCATGCCCGAACGGGATAGCCCGGGAACGATGGCCAGCGCCTGCGCCGCGCCGATCACGAGGGCGGCTGGGCCGTCGACCGTCCGCTCGAGCGCGTGGCGTTGGCTCCAAAGCTCGGCCACTGCCATGACCAGACCGGACAGCAGCAGCATGCCTGCCGCGAGCCGGGGTGCGGCAAACAGCTTCTCGAAGGCGGCCTCGCCCAGCAGGCCCACGACCACCGCCGGTGCGGTGCCGACCGCCAGGTAGGCAAGCCAGCGAGCGGCGTCCGTGATCTCTCTCCGCCGCACGAGTGCCAGCCCGGCGGTGAGCATCCGCACCCAGGCGTCGCGGTAGTACCACAGGGCGGCGGCCGCCGTACCGCCATGCAGGACGGCATCGAAGGTCAACGTGGGCTGCGGCCAGCCAGCGATGGCCGGCAGGATGACCAGGTGCGCCGAACTGGAGATCGGCAGGAACTCGCTCACGCCCTGGACGATGCCCAGCAGCGCGGCTTGTACGCCGCTGATGGTCACGTCCACCGTCCTGCCCCGCACAATCTCGGTGATGGGTTCAACCTCGCCCTCCTCGGCGGCAGAGCCGGCGATGTTGTTGCAGCGCATAGCGGTCGGTCATGCCGGCCACATAGTCGAGGATGGCCCGCAGCCAGGCGGAGGCATCGTCGTGGGCCGACGGAGGGCCCACGGGCAAGGCGCCTTCGGGCCGATGCTGCGCCGGCAGCAGACCAGGATTGGCCTCGAAGGTGGCGAACAGATCGGTCAGCACCTCTGCCGCGCGCCGGAACATGCCGCGCACCCGCGGATGCTCGTAGAGATGCGCATTCAGGAAATCGGTCAGGGCGGCATGCCGCGAGGCCATGGCCGGCGAAAAGCCGATCAGCGGCTGCGGATGGCGCCGTACGTCATCGCTGCACTGAGGGCGAGCCGCAGCGATGCTGGCGGCGCTGCTGTACACAAGGTCGCTGATGAGAAGATCCGCCAGTCGCCGGATGATGCGGTGACGACGCAACTCGGGTCGCTTTTCCGGGACGTCCTCCGCTGCCATGCGCCATAACTCGAGATCGTTCAGCTCCGCCATGTCCATGGGAATCAGGCCACTCCTCAGACCGTCATCCAGGTCGTGGGCGCTGTACGCCAGCTGATCGGCGGCGTTCACGATCTGTGCTTCGAGGGAAGGGCGCCACTCAGGATAGTACTCGCCCGCCCACTCGACGGGTACCGCATCGTAGGGCGTATGGTGCTTCACAATGCCCTCGCGGGTTTCCCACGAGAGGTTCAGGCCGGGGTGGTCCGGCCAACGTCGCTCCAAACTCTCCACGATACGCAAGCTTTGCAGCGTATGGTTGAAGCCGCGGCCACAATGATCGGCCACCTGGGGGTCCAGGCCCAGCCGCGCCAGCACGAGCTCGTCGAGCGTCCGCTCGCCAGTGTGACCGAAGGGCGGATGGCCCAGGTCATGGGCCAGGGTGATGGCCTCGCTCAGGTCCTCGTTGGCGCCCAGAGCGCGGGCGATGGTGCGAGCGATCTGGGCGGCCTCATTGGTGTGTGTTAGACGCGAGCGGTAATAGTCGCCCTCATGGTAGATGAACACCTGCGTCTTGTACTGCAGCCTCCGGAAGGCGGTGGTGTACATAATGCGATCGCGGTCGATCTGGAAGCAGGTGCGGTAAGGATGCGGCTCGGCCGGATAGCGCCGGCCGCGACTGTCGCCAGCATGCTCGGCGTACGGCGCCAGATGGTGCCGCTCTGCAGCCTCAAGGTCGTGGCGCCGCCGCCAGCTACGGTGCAACATCCGGTGCCGGCGTGACAAACGGAGTCTGGGCGGTTGCTTCTCGCATCGGGGCTGGGTGATGGCCGCGATCGGCGATGGCACCTCGGGTGCTCACGGCAGGCGGGCCGGACCTAGCCCGTCGGCTCGTCGGTCCTTTCGACCTTCTCGGGCTCGATGTCACCGCCGGAGGCGGACTCTGCCCGCCAGGGCACATCGCCAGGCGCAAGGGGCATGATGACGGCAAACGCGAAGTACAGGACGGGTCCGATCGGGAAAGTGAAAAGCATGAGGACGACCGCTGCCAGACGCACCAGGGTGCTGTCGAGGCGGAAGTAGTCGGCCAGGCCGCCACAGACGCCCAAGAGCATGCGATCTGCCGATGCCCGATAGAGTTTCCTTGTCATTCTCCCATCTCCTGACGCGCCTCCATGGGAGCGCGTGCGGGTTCCGCCGGAACTCGCCGCCCGGCGTCCGAAGTCAGGTACGCCTTCCCCCACCGCGGGGGCTCTGCCCCCGCAGCCGAAGGTCTTCCTCCAGCCCGTCATATCGGGGAGGCCGGTCAGGGGCTCTGCCCCCGCAGCCGAAGGGCTTCCGCCTCCCCCGCCACCGGCCGCAGTGAGTAGCGAACGCTCCGCAGCCGGCATCCGTTTGGCCGCCAACGCGGCGCTCCGGTCGCTCCCTAGCGCTGCCCTTTCCTGCGCGTTGACGCGCTGAGTGTACCACGATGGCGGTCCCACGTCAGACCGCGCTGCCATGCGGCGAGGACCCTGGATGCCAATCGCCACGTCGCGCCACTTGCCCTGCCTGAGGCTTGCAGGCTACGGGCTGCGGCCTGGGAGGCTCTCATTTCAGTGTGTCCCGGATTGCCTGGGCAAGACACAGTCCCCCCGCCACTCGGGGCATAAGCAACCAGCCGTTATGAGAATGCGCGCCCATTCCCACCGTCATTTGGGCAATCCATGCGAAGTCGGCGACGATGTCGGGGCCATGAACCACGGTCTGGTCCGATTGACTCAAATCCTTCTCGCTGATTTGCAAAAGAATCTGCCGATTCTTGAAGGGCTACCAAAGGAGATGGGCTATGACGCTTGAGGTGCTTTTGAGAGCGAAGCGCGAAGAAATTCTGAAGGTATGCGCCAAGAATGGCACCCACAATGTTCCGATCTTTGGCTCCGTTAGCCGTGGTGAGTCCGACGAGAACAGCGACATTGACCTTCTGGTAGAATTCGAGTCGGGAAGAAGTCTGCTCGACCACGCCGGACCTTGGCTCGAACTCCAGCAGCTACTGGGGGTCAAGGTGGACGTTGTGAGTAGTCGCGGCATCAAGGCGCGCATTCGTGAGCGAGTGCTGCGAAGGGCCATTCCGCTCTGAGGGATCGCATCCGGTTCTCCGACAGACTCGTTCTGGAGGCCGCGCGAGTTTCGCGATGGACAACCAGCAGACGATATGTCGTTTCGACCTCTCTCTTGTGGAAACCCCACGCGGAACGCGCCACCCCGCGCGACGGCCCGCCACCTCGTGCTGGGGTGCCCATGCGACCAGCCCAGGGCTCCGTCCGAGGCTGTGGGAAACAAGAAGCCCGTCAACTGCTAGCGTGCGCTGGTTCAGCCTGCATCGGGACAAGCGCCGCCGATCCGGCCATCCCCGTGACCTGCGAACATCAGCATTCGGAATGCCCGCAGCTGTAACACTTCTGGCACCCTTCCTCGCGCACGAACGTCGCGTGACCGCAGACCGGGCAGAGGTCGGCCCCCGGGAACAGCGACAACTGCTCCGCCTTGGGCGCTGCCTCGGGCTGGGCCAAGTCCTCGCGCAGGGCATGGGCGACACCATCGGGCAGGGAGCGCACACGCTCAGCACCGAAGCCGACTGCCCGGCTGCCACCAATGCCAGAGAGCTCCTCCACCACCTGCTGGACGCGTTCCTCGGGCGTCAGTGGGCTCGGCATGCGCAGCGCAAGGCTGATCAGCCGACCGATGGCCTCGGCATCTGCGGCGAGGTCACTCCCCGCCTTGCCTAGGTTGACGAACACCTCGAAAGGCTCATTCTCAGCATTGCGATTCACCGTCACATACGCCTTCCCGACCGGCGTAGCGATGCGATAGGTAGCGCCGACGAGCTGACGGGGCCGAGGCCGCACGGCAGCCGGGGTGGCCGGCGATGCAGCTCCCCCTGACGCTTCCTTGCGGTGAAGCACCTGTTCATCGCGGGAACCGTCCCGGTAGACGGTGCCGCCCTTGCAGCCCAAGCGGTACATGAGTTCGTACAGGGCTCGCGTTTGTTCCACCGTGTAGGCGTTGGGCACGTTGCATGTCTTCGAGATCGACGCATCGACCCACCGCTGGACCACGGCTTGCACCCCCACATGCTCCTCGGGCGTGAGATCCATGGCCGTGACGAAGTAGTCCGGAAGCGGTGCACCGGGGTGCTCGGCCTGCCACTCGGCGAAGACGTTGACTTGCTGCTCATAGCGGCCAAGGCGGCTGTGGCGGTAGAACGACCAGGAGAAGAAAGGTTCGATGCCGGTGGAGGTATCGACCATGGTGCCGGTGGAGCCCGTGGGCGCCTGGGTGAGCAGGGTGACGTTGCGGATGCCGTGCTCGCGAATGGCCTGACGTACGGGCTCCGGCATCCGCTGCATGAAGCCACTCTCCAGGAAGGGTCCGACCTCGAACATGGGGAAGCTGCCCTTCTCGGCGGCAATGGCGCTGGAGGCGAGGTAGGCCTCGGTGGCGATGAAGCCGTAAAGCCGATCGCAGAATTCGTTTCCGGCGCGACTGCCGTAGCGGACGTGGCAACGGATCATCATCTCCGCCAGGCCCATGGTGCCCAGGCCGATGCGCCGTTCCGCCTTTTGCTGGCGCTCGTTCTGTTCGAAGAAGTAGGGTGTCACATCGATGACGTTGTCCAGGAATCGAACCGCATAGTGCACCGCGCGGCGCAGGTCCTGCCAGTTGACCTCGCCGTTGTGGACGAAGCGGCCGAGATGGATGGCGCCGAGGTTGCAGACCCCCCAGGCAGGCAGTGGTTGTTCCCCGCACGGGTTGGTGCACACCAGCCGGGCGTAGTACCTCGAGTTGCTATCCTTGTTCGCCCTCTCACTGAACCAAAGCCCCGGTTCGGCACTGGCCCAGGCGCTCTCGATGATGGTGTCCCACAGCTCGCGGGCGCGAACGGTGCGATAGGTTACTGTCGGTCGACCGGCTGCCAGCCAGGCGTCCAGATCGCCGTTCCATTCGGCATCGAAGGCCGGGTGAGCGGTGTCGGGGAAGACGAGCGGCCACTCGGCGTCCGCCTCCACGGCGGCCATAAAGCTGTCGGTGATGCCGACGGAGATGTTGGCATTGGTGATGCGACCCATGACTCGCTTGCTGGTGACGAACTCGGCGATGTCCGGGTGCCAGACCTCCAAGACCAGCATCAGGGCTCCTCGTCGGCTGCCCCCTTGCTCGATGAGTCCGGTGACGAAGCTGTACATCGAACCCCAAGAGACCGAGCCGCTGGAGCGGCCGTTCACCCCTCGAACGTACGCGTAGCGTGGCCGCAGACTTGACAGATTGATCCCCACGCCACCCCCTCGAGACATGATCTCGGTCATGTGCTCGAGGGTCGTAATGATCCCGTTTCGTGAGTCGTGCGGTGCCGGGATAACGTAGCAGTTGTAATAGGTGAGATTCTGATCCGTTCCCGCCGCCGCCAGAATGCGGCCGCCAGGCACGAACTTCCAGCCCGCCAGGAGCCAGCGGAAACGCTCCTCCCACATGGCGCGTTGGCTCGGAAGCTCGACGGCGGCCACACCCTTGGCGACGCGATCTTGCATCTGATCGGGGTGGGTCTCCAGGGGTACGTCCACATGCTCGATGGGCTGCGTGATCGTCTGACCGTCCTCCAAGACGACGACCACTTCCGAGCCGTGCGTCTCCACGACCACGCCAATTTCGCGTTGGCCGGTTGCCGGGTCCAAGCACACCACCACCAGGTCGCCAGAGTGCAGATCCGACTTCGTCATGTCCTTGCGGGCATAGCGGTCCAGGAAGATCTTCTCGCCCAACGCGTTAAGGTAGTTCACGTCGCCGGGGCGGACTCGTCGGACCCCGGTGCGCTCCTGGCCGTTGTCAGCGTCCGCGGCTGGGCGATCGGTCGTTGTCGGAAGCGTCTGTCCCTCGACTGTCATGCTGCCTCTCCGTAGTCCTGGTGCTCGCCACCACCCGGCTGTCCGGTCCCGATGTCGGCGGTGCCAGCCCGGCGTTCAGAGGTCCAAGCCCAATTGCCCGCGACGCTCCAGGGCTGCCTGCTTGCTGGCGCGCAAGCGCTCGATCTCCTCGGCCAGAACCTCGATGTCCGCGAAGCGGCGGTACACGCTGGCAAAGCGCACGTACGCCACCTCGTCAAGGCCGCGCAGATGCTGCATCACCAGTTCGCCGATGACGTTGGAGCTGATCTCGGTGCGGCCCAGGCGGTACAGTTGACTCTCGATTTCCGTGGCCACGGCCTCCAACGTATCGGCGGCTACCGGTCGCTTGGCGCATGCCAGGCGCAAGCCCCGCAAGAGCTTCTCGCGGTCGAAATCCTCGCGCCGACCGTCACTCTTCACGATTTGCAGGTTGGTGGTGGCCACGCGCTCGTAGGTGGTGAAACGCCGTCCGCAGCCCTCGCACTCGCGACGCCGGCGAATGGCGGGGCTCACTTCGCGGGTATCGATGACGCGGCTCGAATGGCCGCAGTATGGGCACTTCATCCCTGGCCTCCCCACCTTGCGGGTGGGCGATCGCTGCGGAGCTTGCATGACACCGTGGCCCCCACCGCTCGTGGGTGCACCCCTGCCCGGCACGGGGCTCCGACGTACTACATATGGGGCAGTAGGCGGCGACGGCCACAAGATGTTGTGTCGCCCGAATTGTAGCATACCGTGCCCGGTGCGACAAGTGCCGCTGGCAGCAGAAAGGGCCCGGCGCCAGACGATCTGTCTGGCGC
>DAOUCP010000139.1:0-15696 GCA_034432155.1 Anaerolineae bacterium | reverse complement strand
GGCCGGTGGTGAGCCGGCCCGTCGGGACAGGTCTGATGTGGGGCTGGCGGCCCGCTAGCCCTCGCTCCCCTGGTAACGATCCCGAAGGCCTCGGACGACCGCCGGATCGGCCAGCGTTGTGGTGTCGCCGAGGGCTCGCCCTTCGGCGATGTCGCGCAACAGACGGCGCATGATCTTGCCGCTGCGTGTCTTCGGCAACTCAGCAGTGAAGATCAGGTCATCCGGTCGGGCGATGGGCCCGATCTTCTTGGCGACGTGCTGCTTCAGCTCGGCCGCTTCCTCCTCGGTCGGTGCAACCCCTGCCTTCAGCGTCACGAACGCCGCGACCGCCTGGCCCTTCAGCGGATGCTCCTTGCCGATCACCGCCGCCTCGGCAACGTCGGGATGGTCAACCAGGGCCGACTCGATCTCCATGGTACTCAGTCGGTGCCCCGAAACGTTCATCACGTCGTCGACCCGGCCAAGCAGCCAGAAATTGCCCTCTGCGTCGTGCTTGGCACCGTCGCCAGTAAAGTACACGTCGGGATAGCGGCTCCAGTACTGCTGTTGGTAGCGCTCCGGATCGCCGTAGATGCCGCGCAGCATCGCCGGCCAGGGCTTGCGAATCACCAAGTAACCAGCGCCTTCGCCAGCCGGCACCGGATGGCCCGCTTCATCTAGGATGTCGGCCTCGATGGTCGGAAATGGGCGACTGGCGGAACCAGGCCGCAGAGTGCTGATCCCCGGCAGGGGCGTGATGAGAATCATGCCGGTCTCTGTCTGCCACCAGGTGTCGACAATCGGACACCGCTTGCCACCAACGTGTTCGTAATACCACATCCAGGCTTCAGGGTTGATTGGCTCACCGACCGACCCGAGCAGGCGCAGGCTCGACAGGTCGTGCTTCTCGAGCCACTCCGTGCCGTGCCGCATGAACGCCCGGATCGCCGTCGGGGCTGTGTACAGGACGGTCACCCGATACTTCTCGATGAGCGACCACCAACGACCCCAATCCGGGTGGTCCGGCGAGCCCTCATAGATGACGCCGGTGGTGCAATTCGCGAGCGGCCCGTACACGATGTAGCTATGGCCGGTGACCCAGCCGATGTCGGCCGAGCACCAGAAGACGTCGTGATCCTTGATATCGAAAATGAGCTTGTGGGAGACAGCCGTGCCGATCAAGTAGCCGGCGGTGGTGTGGATGATCCCCTTGGGCTTGCCCGTGGTGCCGCTGGTGTACAAGAGGTACAGCATGTCCTCCGAGTCCATCGCCTCGGGCTCACAGTACTCGGCGGCGCCAGCCATCAGGTCGTGCCACCACAGGTCGCGGCCGGCCTTCATGGGCACCTCGTGACCGGTGCGGCGAACCACCACGACCTTCTCGATGCTTGGCGCATGGACGAGCGCGTCGTCCGCGTTCTCCTTGAGCGGCACGTGGGAACCGCGTCGCCAGCCGCCGTCCGCGGTTACCAGCACCGTTGACTTGCTGTCGTTGATCCGGTCCGCCAACGACTCGGCGCTGAAACCGCCGAACACCACATTGTGAGGCGCGCCAATGCGCGCGCAGGCCAGCATGGCAATCGGCAGCTCGGGGATCATGCCCAGGTAGATGGTCACCCGGTCACCCCTCTTCACGCCTAGCGCCTTGAGCACGTTGGCGAAGCGATTGACTTCGCGGTAGAGATCGGCGTAGGTCAGCGTGCGGCTGTCGCCGGGCTCACCCTCGAAGTAGTACGCCACTCGATCGCCACGGCCTGCCTTGACGTGCCGGTCCACGCAGTTCACCGACACGTTCATCTTGCCGCCCACGAACCACTGGGCCCACGGCAGTTGCCAGTCGAGCACGCGGTCCCACTTCCGGAACCACTCGAAGGTGGCCGCATGCTCGGCCCACCAGCCTTCCGGGTCCCTGGCAGCTTGCTCATAAATCCCGGGGTCACGCACATTGGCCTGGGCAGCGAAATCGGGCGGCGGCGGGAAGCTTCGCTCCTCCTTCAACAAGGATGCGATTCGGGTGCCTTCCTGAGACATTGGTACGATTCCTCCTGAACGCGGATCTAGTCTGACTGCATCCGGCCGAGTATATGGCTGCGCGCCCGCTACGGCAACTATCCGTGAGCCATGGCGCGTCGAGCGCGCGGGGTGGCCGCTTCGCCTCTACCACCGCAGGACCTATCCGACGCCCGCGATCCGCAGTAACGCCGCACCCCGGCCGGCCGTTAATCGTTTGCCCTGCGTGGCCCTGGGTGACGACTTTGCACCGCCGAACGCGATCCGCTCTTGCCGCCCACCTGCCGGGCGTGGCTCTGGCCGCGCCTGGCATCCTCTTGGCCGGCTTAGCTCTTTGCGTCGTTAGGGCGGCAAACCTGATGCCTGCCCGTCCGGCGCAAGCGCCGCGCAGCTGGCAGCTCTTGCATACGGATCCGCTGGGGGGATGCAGCCCCGCAGAAGCTGGCCGCGACGTGACCGCCGCGTACTGGGCCGTCGAGGGCAACACGCTTCATCTGCGGCTCTGCACCGCTGGCACCCCCGGCTGGCTGCCGCTGCCGGGCGGCGGATGGAGCGACGCGCGCTACAAGTGGTGGCTGGGCACGACGAGCGGGCGGTACTTGCTTCTCCTGGAAGACTACCCCGCCAACGCCCCCGCGAACCCCGCCTCGGATGGCATGGGCGAGGTCACGCTCATCGACGACCCCACCGGCAATGGTCTGTTTGGCGATGACTGGTCCCGCCGGCAACCGCCGGAGTACGTCGACAACGGCCTGGGTTCGCCCTACTGGCGAAGAGCCTGGGCGGGACGAACGGGCCCCGATCAGCAGTCGACACAGGGAATGACAGGCGACGTCGGCTTCCGGTTGGGCAGCGGCACGTGCGGCGCCACCGTTGACGTATACGTGCGCCTGGCCGTCATCGACTCCCCCGACGAGGTGTGCTTGTTCTGGGCGACCGACGACGAGGACTTGCACCTCGATGGCCGGCCGGGCTGTGACTCGGCTCCCGGGTCGGTCTGCGTCCCGGTGGCGCCAGCAACGCCCGTCGCCACCGCCACGGCTCGTCCCACCCAGACGGCCTTCGTCGCCCCGACGTCGACAAGCACCAGCACGGCGCTGCCACCGGCGACGGTACCCGCCAGCGTCACGCCGACCAGACCGGCTGCGAGCACTGCCACTGCGACGGGCACAGCAAGCCCCTCGCCGACCACGCCCCAGCCCTCAGCCACGACGCCGCCAGCGCCCACGCGTACCGCGAGCAGCACCGTCCCGGCCACCCTGACTGGGCTGCCGCCGACCGCCACGACGACCGCCACGCCGACTGGCCTGCCACCGACCGCCACCACGACCGCCACGCCGACTGCGCCGGCTCCGACGGCGAGCGCCACCGTGTCATCGCCGGCCACCGCCAGTCCGACGGCGACAGTGACCGCCGGTCCCACGGCGCGGCTGACCATGACGCGCCCGCCCTTCGAGCCCTCGCCGACCGCAACGCCAACCTTCACCGCCAGCCCTCTGAGCCATGTCCCGACGCCGACAGCTACCGCTACCACGCGCAGCCACCTGCCGAGCGCCACACCGACAGCCGGCGGTGCGACGCCCACCGTGCAGGCGACCGCTCCTACCCAAGCCCCCAATCTGGGATGCCTGACGGTCTGCCTGTTCGACATGACGACCGGCCAGGCACAGCCTTTTCCCGATGCGGCCACCGTCCACGCCGTCCTGCTGACACCCTGGGGCGCGCCCGCCAAGCCTGCTCTCGTCGCGCCGCTGGGTGCGCACGGGTGTGCGACCTTTGCCAATCTTGAGGCCGGTTCGTACCGCGTCTGGGCAACCGTCGGGCCGGCCTGGCAGCTCTACCCAGGGACGGTGTCTCCCCAGACGGTGGCGGTGACGAGTCGGCCCCCTTGCAGCCAGGTCGTCCTGCGCTACCTGCACAGCGGCGGCATGCCACCCTTCCCACCGGGACCGCCGACGGGCATCCCATCACCGCCACGTCCGCCCACCGTCGTGCCGACCGCCACGTCCTACCCTCCCAGCCCGGACCGGCCCATCGTGGCGGCGGCCCTGCAGTTGCCGATCCTGCGCTACCTGGGAGCCGACCCCGAGTGCTCCGCTTGGGTCGATGTCCAGAATGTCGGCGATCAACCCGCCAAGGCCATTCTCCTCACCTGGGGAGCGCCCGGGTTCTGTCCGCCTCAGTGTATCGGTCCGCTGAAAGTGGAGTGCTCCGGGCTGCTCGCGCCTGGCAGCTCCTGGCAGTTCGGAGACTCCCAGCTGCCGGCCGGCGCCAAGAGTGGCCTCGTCGTATCTGCAGGCCTTGGTGCCCAAGGGGCTGACACCTTCGCCGACGCGCTCTGTGAGGCCCTGTTCCGGAACGTCGTGGGCGACTGCGAGTCCTACCGCCGCTTTCGCCAAGCGTACGATGCGCGTGGCCGCTGGAACGGCTTCGACTTCGGCCGCGACCGGCCACAGCCGATGGCCGTGCAAGTCCGGCGCCAGTGCCCAGGCGATGTTCGCACCACGGTGACGGTAGCCAGCTCGTACGAGGCCCTGGCCGGGGAGGTCCTTGGCCAGTGGGACCCGGTGTACGGTGGCTACGCCTACTTTGTGCCTGCCATCTGGGCGGGAAGCGGCGGCTTCGACACCGTTCTCTACGTCCAGAACGCAGGCATCGCCTGTGCCTCGGTGGAGCTGTGGTTCCGAGCCGAGGACGACTGCCTGCGACCGCGAGTGTGCGACGTTCTGACCCTGGCGCCCGGGGAAACGATGCAGGTGGACGTGGCCAGCTGTCTGCCAGCTGGCTGGGTCGGCAGTGCCTGGATCCGCTCCTCCAGCCCGCTGGCAGTGGTGGTCGATCTCGCAGGCCGTGACGCATTGCTAACCTACACCGGACAGCCCAGTGAGCTGCGTTACACGTACCACGGTGCCCCGCTGTTCACCGCCGGATCGCCGGTAGCCTACGCACCGCTCGTGTTCTCGGCCTACCAGGGATGGGACACGGCGATCGTGGTCCAGAACCTGTCGAACCTCGCCGCCGCCAAGGTCAAGGTGTACTTCCTCGACCAGTCCGGTGGTGTGCTGGCCACCGTCGCCGATTGGCTCTGTCCGCTGGGCGCCCGAACCTTCTTCGTCCCGGCCATCGCCGCTTTGCCCGGTCGGTGGTTGGGCGGGGCGCGGGTGGAGAGCCAGGACTGGTTCACGCCTGGCGGACCGGCGACCACCGGACCCAACATTCAGGCCGTGGCGCTTCTCTTGCGCTACAGCGACCTCAGCCGGAGCGAAGTCCAGGCAGCCATGGCCTACAACCTCTTGTCCGAACAAGGCGCCTTCGACTGGTCCCTGGGCAGCGGAGCGGGCGGCCCTTCGTCGGGTGTGGGCCGCATCGGTGTCCCCCGTCTTGGCAAGGATGCAGATGCGTCGGGCGTAACGAGCGAGCTGGCCATCGCCAACGTGGTCACCAAGCCGGGGCTGACGGACATGGCGGTCTACCTGTACGACCAAAACGGTCTTGTGGACTACGTGTGCGAGACATTGGCCAACGGGCAGATGGAGTACATCGACCTCGCGAGTTGGGGCTTCCTGAGCCCCGGCTTCCGGGGGGCAGCGGTGGTGAGCGCCACAGCCTGGTCGCATCACGTGCTCGACGGTCGGGGCGATCTGGTGCGCAACCTGGTCGGACTGGCGGCCGTCACCGTTCAGCGCTCAGCTTTCGGCATGGCCGGCACCCTGCTCGGCGACGAAGCTGCTGCCAGCCCGGGTCTGGCCATCCCGGGTCCCTTCCCCTTCGCCGGACCGGCCGCGCCACAATGTCCCGGCCAGGGCCTGCCCGGGCCGCCTGCGCTGCGCACCGCCACTGCGACACCGGTCGGCCCGGTCGGCACGCCACCGGTCCCGCCGGGGCCGCCGATTCCGCCACCAACTCCCTAGCCCCCAGTCAAGCGATGCGCCATCGCGATCGCCCTGGATAGACATTTGTCGGATCGTCTGCGGGGGGAGTGAGGAACGCTTGCAGTGTGGATGGGGAGCTGGAGTCGTCGGTCCGGGCGCGAGCGCTTCGTGAGGGGTTCGAGGACGGTCCGGTCGCGCGGAAAGGCGATGGCCGGGGTCGGCCGGTCCTCGAGTCTGGCCCAACTGCCACACTCGGGAGATGCACATGCGCATTGGACGGCCTCTTCTGCTGACTCCGCCGGGCTTTGGGTCCCTAGCAGCCGCGTGCACTTCCAGACCGCAGGCATCACCTGACTGGCGATCCCGAGCGTGCCGTAGACCTCCCGGTGGAGCGGCTCGGGAGTGGTGGGCCGGCGGATCCTGCGTGTGCTGCCACGGGTCGTCGATCTCCTGCAGAATCGTGCCGACCAGGCGAATCACGGACTCGTCGTCACGAAAGATGCCGACGACGTTCGTCCGTCGCCGGATCTCCTTGTTGACTCTTTCCAGCGGGTGGTCAAGTCCCATAACTGCCGTAAGAGCAGGGGCGTGAGCTACGCGGCACGAGGGTCCTGCCCGTCGGTGGGGGTGGGCGGCGTCTGACCAAGCTCTCGCCCGAGGTGCCGAAGCGGTTCGCGCTCGAACTCGCTCATCCGCACCCTCTGCCACCGTTGACTCGCCTGCCATAGGGTGGCATATACCAGTTTCAGACAACTCCTTTCGGTGAGAAATCCCGGAAGGATCTTCGTTCGCCGGCGCTGCTCGACGAACGCTCCCTTCCATCCATTCGTCGTTCGGATCCGCGGTTGGTGAACCAGCGGGCAGCGCTAGGTTGCCCAGCAAGCCTCGAGGTCCTCCTGGAAGGAGCGCATGGCGGACGGGAAGCGATCCTCGTAGCGACGCAGCACGTCGCCAGCGACGTGCTCGGCCACCTCGCGTGTCGCGGCGTAGTACGCCCCGCGAACCGCCGCCTTCCCCTTCGGTTGGTCGGCTTCCAGAACCTTCTCCAGAACGTTGCGCGTCTTGTGTGCCAGGCATCGCTGCCGCAAGCTGGTGGGCCACACCTCCGACGCTGCCCGGATGAGCCCGGGCGCGCCATCGGTCGTGGTGAGCACCGGATCGCGCAAGCCGCGTCCCTTCCTGTCTCGCAGGAAGTCCCGCCACGCCTCGTAGCTCTCCCGGTTTCCCAGAGCCATGTGCGGAAGGACCTTCCGCCCGTCGGCGAGGATGGCCCAGGCCACCAGGATGCCCTCTCGCAGGCCGGCTTGCCGCCGCAGCGATTCCTAGACCCCGTCCAGGAACACGTACTCGACCTCGGATCGGACAGATCACGGCTGGCGAAGGCCTCGTACTCCGACCACAGCTCCTCCGTCAGCTCGCTCTGCGCCGTCCGGCTCAGCAGCGCATCGCCCCTAACCTCGCCGAACACCGCCTCGACGTCGCGCATCGATCGGCCGCGGGTGTACATCTCCACGGCCAGTCGCTCCAGGACGTCGGTGTTGCCCCGCACGAAGGCAAGGAGGCGCGAGCGGTACGGCTCGGGTGTGGCTCGCACCTGTGGTACCGCAAGCTCGACCCGAGCTTGTGCGGTGTGCATCGCTGCCGTGCGGTACCCATTGCGGTAGCCCGAGAGCGGCTCGCCCTCGCGTCGCTTCTCGTAGTGACCTCGACCCAACGCGTCCGTAACCTCTTGCTCCAGAGCTTCCTGTGCCCTCCGGTGGATACCGACGCGCACCAGCTTGCCTAGCAGGTCCTCGGCCTTCGAGAAGTCGCCGGCAAGAAGCGCCTCGATCTGTTGCCGAACCCTGTGGCTCGGCGGTATTCTGTCCACGGCGTGAGCCTCCCTTCTGTGCTGTTGGGTTGACCGCACTGGGGTAGCTCACGCCCCCTGTTCCTAAAGCAGTCTACGGACGACACCCTCTTACATCCGCCTGCTGTACTCGCTGCGCCGGGTGCAACTCCTCATCCTCGACGACTGGCTCCGCGATCCGCTGACTCCAGCCCAGGCCCGTGATGTCGCTGACATCCTGGACGACCGCTACGACCGCCAGGCCGCGATACTCGCCAGCCAACTCCCCATGAACGAGTGGCACGCTCGGCTGGGCGAACCGACCGTCGCCGATGCCGTGCTGGATCGCCTGATCCATAACGCCCACCACCTGGAGTTGCGAGGCGAGTCCCAGCGCAAGCTGCGCGCGCGCAACACGGCCACTATCGCCACCAACTGGGGTGCCGCATGACCGGCCGTCCTGCTGCCAACCGCCCCACCTGCTCGGTTAGTGGTGAGACGCCCCTCCCGCCGCTCGTCAGGTGCTTCCTTGAGCTGGGCGCTTGCACCATGGTCCGCGGCAATGCCACGCGCGGGCGCTCACCTGGCCCGCCGGAAGTCGCGCCCCCACCTGCCAACCAGTCTCGATCTCGGCCGTGCGTCCAGGCAAGCAACCCCTGTGCCGGACTCCGAAAGGTCCTCGCCCCTTGGGAGTACGCAGTCCCAGGACCCAGCGCCGGTCGGCGGTTGACACCGCCATCTGGGCGGCTGGTGCCGCCCACCTTCAAGGCCCCCAATGCCTTGCGGTCTTCCTGCTTGCCCGCATGCGGCCCACACGTGACAGATGAAAGGAGCAACCCAGCCAGACGACTCAGATCAGGTCATGATGAACACTTCGGCATCGCCTTCGGCCGTCCTGCGCCGTGGCCCTTTCGTGATCATCATCAGCCCGGAATCGTTGATCATCATCACCGGAACACACAGGCGACCTGCATCGAGGGGCATCGCCCCCCGACAAGGTGTTTGACGTCGGACCGGCACCGTGGTGCGCTGTGTGCGCCGAGGCGGGAGACAAGGTGAGGCTGGGGAGCGATCCGGACTCCGCGCTGGACGCCAAATGCAGGGTGCGTGCCGAGGGCGCGGTGCTGCCATTATCCGGTGGCGGGGAAAGCCGAAAACCCCGGGGGTGAGGGGGAAGAGCCCGCGCGCGGCAGAGCCCGAGGCTTGCGGCGCCCGTTTGTCCGATTCACGCTCAACCAACGCAGGAGGCTCTAAGGTGCCCGGACATCGGAGGCTACTTCCGACTCGTCGCTGGGTTCTTCCTCTTCAGGAGTCCTTGGCGCGGTTCTCGCCGCCGCGGGCGTTCGGGCCGCAGGAGGAACCGGTCCGGTTCACAGCCGACGCTCCGGCGCGATAGGTTCGATGGCCATCTCGCTTGCTCCTCGATAGGCGACCGCAACCGCGCTGGCGCCGCCGAGGACGCGCCAGGATTTCATCGCCCAGATGGCCTGTCCGCCGAAACTCACTCGGCCACGCGATCGACATGGCCAAGGCCAAGGAGATCTTCAATCAGTTCCCACACGAGGGAAGCGACTATCTCATTGGACCGGTTGGTGAAGGTCTGAGCACATACGTTAGCCGGGACGGCCGGATGATTGCATGCTATCCGCCGTCTGACTCGATCGGTAGGGGTTTCTTCAAGCGCGGTGGCGGGTATTGCTACCCTGCGGAACAGACCCCCGTCCAGTTCGAAGCTTCCGTGACGTCCTTCGCTGCCGGTGCTGGCGGAGTCAGCCGGCCCGAGATCAAACACACGCCTTTCGCGCTCCCACCGGCCTTTTGGCAACGCACGCCACGGCCACGCATGTGGTCGGCTCGTCTTGGAAGCCGAGGCACCTTCTATTGAACAGCGTTGCGGAGGCATTTGTACAGGATCCTGTAGCAGTGTGGACAGGGTTCGGAGTCATCCGTGAATGCGACCAAGGCGGTGTGTGGATCGATAACGAACCGAGGCTTGAACCATGCCAAGGATGGTCGAAGCTGCCACCAAAGGTACTTGCTCCGGGCACGAGGCATAGAGTGTACTGCAAAGACGAGTGTGCGCTCATTTTCGTAGCTGCCGAGCCGCCCTGGTTCGAGGGATTGTGCAAGAAGTGCGGGAGGGAGTTCGATCTGCAGCCGCCAGACTCTCCCTTTCGGGATTCGCGACCGACAGTCACTCCAACGCCGACGGAGCTAAGGCTACTGAAGCGCTTACACCAAACCCTCAGGGAGCAAGCGGTGCACTGGCGGCTCTTAGACGGGGCCGGGTATGCTCGGAACTGCTTCGCTTATTCTCACAACCGCTACAACCATGTCCATAACGGCTCCGGAAAACCTGGAGTGCGCCGGGAAAGCCGGGGAGGTGTAGCGGATGCAAGAGCTGCAAGGTGAAGGCCTGGCCAGCCGCACCAGCCGCGAGTCATGCGCGTCAGGTCGTTAGGCCTAGTGCGAAGCGTTGACAGCGGTACGTGCGGGCGGGGTATTCAGCCACGTAGTATCTGCATGTCGTGGGCACCGATGCGGTCCAGATCGATGGAAGGCAACACCGGGCGGGGCATCTGTGGCGAGCTTTACCGGGTCCAGCGGGGTCGTAGAGCCCGTGCAGGCGCGGGAAGACCTCTGACGGAACCCGGAGGATAACGTGTCCGCCCGTCGGCAGGTGGCGTGGCGGGCCGCGTCGCGACGTCGCGACACGCAAGGCGACGATGAACGGGCACGAGAAGTCGGACCGGCGGATAGTACCAAAGAAACCTCCGAACAACGGCACCGCGGCGGAGGAGTCCGTGTCGGGGGAGGGGGTGGAGGGAAGCGGCCGGGCCAAGGGGAGTCCGCTCCGGAGCGACATGCGCCGGATGCAGAGCCGGGGGGAGGGCATGCCAAGCGCCCTGGAGCGGATACGCGAAGCAGCGAAGCGGCACAAGCGGATGAGGTTCACGGCGCTCTTCCACCATATCTGCCACGTCGATCCCTTGCGGGTAGCCTACGAGCAAGGTCCCGGAGTGCTGCGCCTGGGATCGACGGCGAGACCTGGCAGCACTACCGCCGGGACCTGGAACGCAACCTCCAGGACCTGTCCCGCCAGTTGGTCCGAGGAGCGGACCGCGCCAAGGCCGTGCGACGGGTGTACATCCCGAAGCCGGACGGCGGGCGGTCTCCTCTGAGCGTGCCTGTGCTGGAGGATAAGATCGTGAGCCGCCCAAAAGGAAAGTACACACATCGGCCGCGCGGTTAGCGCGAGGTGCAGTAGCTCGGGGGAGAGCTTCCTGTACCTTTTGGTCATCAGGTGGAAGGGAACGTGAACGAGCACCGAAGATCTTGGACCGCTGAGCAGAAGCTGGCGATTGTCCAGGAGGCACGTTCTGGTAAGTCATCGGTGCGTGAAGTCTGCCGTCGCTACGGGATCCGCGTGGGAAGGTTCTACGCGCGGGAGAAACGCGCCCGCCAAGGGGCCCTGGAGGCGCTCCGGCGGCGCTCGCCCGCGCGGCCCAATGGGCCAGGCCAGTCAGCTCGCGCATTGGTTGGACGATTTACGAGCCGTCGTGACGGAGCGGATCACGGAGAATCTCCAGCTGAGAAAAAGGGCGCTCGCCGTGACGCCGAGAAGCCGCCACTCGGCGACCGACAAGGCCTTGCTCCTGGAGGCGGTTGGCCAGGCCAAGATCCTGGCAGCCAGGAACCTGCTGCAGGGCACAGGGTGCCGACAAGCACCGAGTCTGCTGCGTCCGCCGGCGCCGTCTCGGCCCAATCCGACGGGGCACTTGGACCTCGGGTATGTCCGGCTCGGCCGTGGCTCGTACGATCTCATCGAGTTGATCGACGGGTACAGTAGACTGCTCGTCCATTGGCGCTCGGCCACCACGATGCTCGCCGGGGAGGTCACGGCAGTGCTGCAGGAGGCGCTGGAGTTGCACGGCCCCGCGGGTGTTGGCCTGAGCGTCGTCCATGACCGCGGGAGCCAGCCGTGAGCCGCGAATGGCGCCAGTTCGTGGCCGGCGCACGGAGCTGGAGCATCCCGACTCGTGTCCGGCATGCCGAGAGCAATGGGCTCCTGGAACGCATGCACCGCACCCACCGCCACGAGGGGCGCTTCGGCACCGATCCCGGGTCCTATGAGCTGGCCGTCGAGGCGATGAGCCGCTTCGCCCGATTCACCAACAACGATCGGCCCCACAGTGCGCTGCACTACCTGTGTCCGGCGGACGTGCACTACGGCGACCCCGAAGCGCTACGGGCGCGCCGGGAAGAAGGGAGGCGGGCCGCGGAGCGAGCCCGCGCTGTGTACTGGGCGGCTGGCAGCTCGATCCTGCACGGCGCGTGCGCGGCCGTAGGCTCGACAACCGACGCGGCCGGCGGCCGTGCCCCATAGGGATGCCCGGCCGCGCCGGGCATGAGGAACGCTCCCCTATGAGAACGCCGGGCTTTTCCCAAAGTCATCTGGGCGATACAAACGCCACGACCTCATCTCGGACCGCAGGGGCGACCCAACGGCCGGTCACATCGCTTCATCCCCTTTTCTCGCGGCGACGTACTCCTCGGAGAACTCCTCGATCACGCGGTCCTTGCGCGCCAGTCGCTCCCGAAGCTCCTCGACGCGTCGCCGCAGGCGCGCCAGCTCCGGTTCCTGTTGTCTGCGAAAGGCCGCGGCGCCCTGCTCGAACAGCTGCGCCCGCCACTGGTACAGCTGGCTTGGTCGTACACCGAACTCCTCGCCCACCGCCGACACCGGTCTTCCGTCCATCAGGTGCTCACGGACGATCCGGACCTTCTCCTCTGGCGGGAAGTTCCTGCGCCTTGGTCTGGCCACGGACATTCCTCCTGGGTGACTGTCACGACTCAAGAAGTCGCGACTTCCGAATGTCCAGTGCCAGCGGAACCGGGACACGAGCATGTCCGCGCGCAGCATCACGCACGCGTAGATCGCGCCGCGGCGGATGTAGCCGAGCTGGCGGGTCTGGCCCTCGGTCAGGCGGAACGCCTGGCGAAGGTGGTCGACGAGCGCGTCGCGGCCCGAGCGCTCGCCGGTGGGCGCCGTCTGCTCCCGCACCTCGGGCACCACGCGGCGCCGCTCGGCGATGGACTCGAGCACGCGGCAGTACCGATCCGGATCGGTCGCCCTAGGGTCCTTCAGCTCAGCCGCGGTTGGCCAGTCTCGTGTCATGGTCGGCAAGCACAGTAATCCCGGCCACCCCCTTGATTGGGAGTGCCGGGCGTAGCGGGCTGTGCCCCCGTGCCCCTACATATGGGTGCCAGGAGGTCGGTCTAGCACAATATGTGGAGGAGTGTCAACTTCGGCCGTCGACGAAGGACAGCAGGACCGCGGACACGCGCACCGAGCCCGCACTCGCGCCCCGACTCTGGGCCGCTTGCTCAGGAGGCGATCCCGGGCCCGGCACTGGTGGCCCTGGCCTAACGCTGCGGTTGGCACCAACCGTGGGGGCAGGCTACGTCACCTTCAGCCACTACGCCTGCGGGGGCGGCACTCACCCACTGAGGTGCGTCCTGCGATTCGGCTCGTCACGGAGTGGGCGTGCCGTGCTGATACGCTACCTCGGTAGCGACCGCGTGCAAGAAATCAGCTGGCGGCGTGCCGCGCGCGAACTCGACGGGCGTGTCATCCGAATACGTCACCTCTGAACCCGACAGCTTCAGTCGCCCGTACTGCCCCCACACCACGCCATACCGGTACGGACACTCGTCGCAGTCGCGCCACCTGTTCAGAAAGTACAGGTATCTCTCTCCAACGTGCTCAAGTGGATACGACCCCGGTCCCGTTTCCGTATCTATCGCGCCACTCCTAATCTCAATGGGCGCACCCGGTCGGTGTTTGCCGTCATCAAGTAGCGTTTGCACGGGAGACAGTTGAAGAATGGTCTCGTATTGGTCCGGAACTGACTCCCAGAGCTGCTTCTCGGCCTGCCAGGCAATCTGCTCCTCTGGCGAAAGCGTGCCGTGGGTGCCGGCATCGTATGTGGGAAATGCCATCGTCGCCGTGGCGACAACACTCGACACGATCGCGTCCACGATCACGGCGTGTGGCAGGCCATCGCGACCGGCGACTAGCGCCGAAAGGTCGGCAGGTGGCCTGATATTGATGTCGGCGTCCATCTCGCCATGTATTCTCCGCGTAACCTGTGTGAAGAGGACGGCTAATGCCAGCAGACCAACAGCCACTCCAACGCAAATCGCCACCAGTGCCGGTGAACCGCGCCTGAAGGATATGTTTGTCACTGCGAGAGCCTCCTCCGTCGATGTCACTCACCATCCAGGGACCTGCCTCTTCGACCACTACGTCACGCTTACTTTGGCGGCAGCTGATGCGCCGTGTTCGCTCCACTTCACGGTCCGTACAGGGACCTCAAGTTGTCCTTGTCTCCAGCAGTCAAGTGGTACAAGAGCGGCACGCAGTCGAGGCCCTGCTGCATCACGGTGGCGTGACAGCCCGGACCTGGCCAATGACCAAGTCCCAGACCATGCCCAAGTTCGTGACTCGTCAACTTCCGCTTCTTCTCGTACGTATCGTTGTCTGTCACCTGGGGCAAATTGATATTGACGGCGATGCGGTATGGACGATGCGTGGTGGTATTGCATCTCCCCGTGATGCTCTTTACGGTGGAGCAGTCACCGTTGTTGCTCGTTGCTATGGTCCACCCCGCATACGGAGATGTCCTCTGATTTATCAGGTAGTAGAACACATCGGTGTGTCCCTCGCTGCCGGGCGGCAGCAGCAGCTGCATCTCCGACAAGTGGAGTACATAACCACCGCCAGCACCGACCACGTGGCATAGTCGTGCATTGTACCGACCTGCGGGTTCCGCCAAAGCTCATTGCAGGCCAGTTGCACGCAGATATTGTGCGGATCGCGGACGCTCCATCCGCTGAAGATGTCGGCCCGAACTGGTGAAGCCAGCCAGAGACCCCCCCACACCATCGTTATCGCGGCGGCCAGACAAGCCAGTAGCAGGTGTCTCGTCATCAGCTACCTCTTTTGCTCAAAGCAAGGACGGGGTTACCCCCGGCTCGGACCGCGCAGCTGCCTTCGCCACAGTATCCACGAGATGGGCGGCTGGCTCCTTCGCGCCAATTCCTCTCTCCACCCCAGCTGACCAGGTGCGAAACGCCGCCGATTGGGGCCACTATGCAGGATATCAGAGCCATTGTGAAATGTTGTGAAAGAGGGTGTCTCAGGCGGCGACCTCCTCGGGTTCTTTGACGGCCACTCCAGCGTTGTCACTAGAGGCAGCCGGGCTTGAGGCGCCCAAAAGGAAAGCGGACACATCGGCCCTGCGGTTAGCGGAAGGTGCAGTAGCTCGCTCGCAGAGCTTGGTATACCGTCTGGTCATCCGATGGAGCTCGCCGTGAACGAGAACCGAAGATCTTGGACCGCTGGGCATTACCTGGCGATTGTCCAGGAGGCACGTTCTGGTGGGTCGTCGGTGCGGGCCGTGTCTGTCAAGCTGGTGTGAAAGCGACTGTGCTCCCCTTCGGGTATGCGGTTCGCGGATGGGCGCCAAGGGGAACGGCGCGGAGACTTCAAGAAGCTCAGTTGCGGTCGGATCCGAGAGCGCCATCGACTCGTGGCGGAAGGTCCGTCGGTCGAGCTGCCCCTCGTCGTCGATCGCCTGCCGAATCGTGCCGACCAGGCGAATCACGGACTCGTCGTCAGCGAAGATGCCGACGACGTTCGTCCGTCGCCGGACCTCCTTGTTGACTCTTTCCAGCGGGTTGGTCGAGTGGATCCTCGACCCGTGCGTTCGCGGGAAGGCCACCATTCCAGTACGTCGTCTTCGGCCGCGGCGAGCACCTTGGCCGCTTCCGGCCATCGCGGCCGCAGGGCTTGCACGACTCTGCGCACACGGAGCTCCGGCCTTGGGGCGGTCTGGCTGGGCGAAGATGGTGCGCAGCGCCGCAGCGACCATCGATTGGGCACTCTTCGGCACATGCGCCAGCACGTTCCGCATGCAGTGCACGCGGCACCGTTGCCAGGTG
>DAOUCP010000138.1:0-36933 GCA_034432155.1 Anaerolineae bacterium | reverse complement strand
AGCAGCCAACGACCGCTTCTCCTCGCGCGCAAGGCCAGTCGCCGGCCGCACGCGTGCCGGCCCGGCAGACGCCGCTTGGGCCCGCGCAGTTTGCGAAGCGCAGGCGCGATCTCGTGGACGCTCTTGTCGGCCTCGGGTTCAGCCGGGCCGAGAGTGAGCGGCGGATCGCCGAGGCGATAGCTGCCATCGTCGGCGATCCGCGCGCTGGCGGTGGGCAGCGTCGGGCCATCGGTCCCGACGATGACGAGGCGATTTTGCTGCACGCGCTTCGCGGCTAGGTGCGGTTAGGCGCGCCTTGCAACGGCCGCGCGGCATCGAGTCACCAGCCGCGGGCGGAGTGCGTCCGATGCCGTGCGGTCAGGGCTAGCGTCTCAGGGAGGCTAACGTGTCGCGGAGCGGTGTCCTTCGGCGGGGTGGACAAGGAGAGCCGCGGTTCTTGCCACCTTGGCGGGCCTGTGAGGTACTCGCGGGCAGAAACTCCATGTGGGGCGTGCCACGATCCAGATAAGCGCGGCAGGGGCGGCCCTGTGCTGGACCGCCCCTGCGCCGATGGCTGCCTTGCGGTCCGAATCCTAGAAGCGATTGCGGCTGCGCTGGCTCGAGAACCGGGCGCTGGAATCACGCGGCTCCGAGACGTTCACCCGGATTTGCCGCGACCCGAGCGACTGGCCGTTGCACATACTAATGGCTTTCTTGGCCTCGGCGTCTGTCGCCATCTCGACGAAGGCAAAGCCACGCGCCTGCCCGCTTTGGCGGTCCGTTGGGATCGCCACGGACGTGACTGTGCCCGCTGACTCGAATAAGCGTCGCAGGTCGGCCTCGGTCGTTTCGTACGGCAGATTGCCGACGTACAGCTTGGTGTTCATGGAACCTCCGAAAATGTGTGTGGCGGTAGGGATACATCCCGATCCGCCATCGAATAAGGCGCTGCAACGAGAGCGAGGCGAACTGCCGAGGGGCACAGGAGAGCAGAAGAGACGCGATACCGAATGCGAGAGCGGTCAGTCGCGAGGAGCCTCTGAATTCCGATGCGGTAGGGCCGCCCGGGCTACAGCTGAAACAAGGATAGACGGTTTCGCAAGGCAAAGCAAATCCGCCTTCGATTCCTCCGACGTGGCAGCCAGCGACGTCCGCAGCGCCCCTCGCGACACGGCCCGTCAGGATTCACCATGGCTTGCGTTCGTCGCCCCGCCAAGCATGCTCCGACAGAGCGATCCGGCCGGCTGGGCAGGGAGCCATCGGGCCGTCGCGGCACGGCGCTGGCTACGGGCGAGCCAACCACTCCCGGCACGGCGCTGAGTACGGGCGTGCGAACCACTCCCGGCACGGCGCTGAGCAAGGGAGTGCCACACAGTCCCGGCATGGCACTGGCTGCGCACCGGGATCCGAGCCGGTCGTTCTGGGCAAATCGCCTGCCGCGGATGCGTCAGGGGTTGCGATTGGCGGGCGCCGCCCCTCCTGCAGCGTTGGGATTCGCTGGCGCCGCCACTTCTCCGGCGTTGCGATTGGCTCGCGCTGCCCCTCCTACAGCGTGGGGATTGGCTAGCGCCGTCTACTCTCCGGCGTCGGGACTGGCTGGTGCGGTTTCGTCTGCGGCGCTGCGATTGGCTGGCACCGGAACCCCTGCCACGCCGGCATTGGCCGCGATCGACTCCGCCGTGGCGTTGGGGTCGGCTGCCGATCGTTCCTTGGCGTCATCGGGAATGGTGCTAGCGCCGTCCGGCGCCTCCGCACTCTCCGAACCGGTGAGGCCGGCTCGGTGCCGACGCTTCTCCTCCCGCTTGCGCTTCTTCTCCAGGTCCCGCTGTCGCTTCTCACGGGCGTAGTTTGTTCTGGGCATGCTCCGGCCTCTTCTGCCGACCTGGCACTCTGCGCCGCCAGCCTGCCGAGGCTATCGAGTCAGCGGCGGCAGGAACTTGGTCCGATCCACACGCAGGAACCGGCGGGCCTTGCCCACCGACGGCGCGGGCGGCGATCCCTCAGGCTACACCCTAGCGCTCACTTCGCCAAGCTCGCGAGCGGCTCCTTTGCCGCCGAGGGCCGCTGCCGGCCGTGCCACGAGGCTTACGTGGTGTGCCTATCCGTCGATCCGCTGCCCGCCGCGCGACGGGACTCTTGTGGCGTGGCTACCCGTCTATCCGCCCGCGCCCGCGTGGTGTGCCTGTCCGGGCATTGGAGACCGACCTCGCGGCGCGTCGAGCCTGCTACCCGAGGAACAGGCCGATCGCCAAGAGTAGCGGCGTGGTCAGATTCACCACCACGTTCAGGCCCATGGCCCGCGCCAGGGCAGGTGGGTTGTCGGCGTGCTCATAGGCGCCGCGATAGGCTCGCCAGGCCAGAGCGGTGGTCAACAGGGCCAGCAAGGAGAAGCGCGGCAGGACACCCGTGATCACGCCAACCACTACCGAGAGGTAGGCGAGCAGCAGCAAGAGGCCATACACCTGGGCGCTCGCGCGACGGCCGATGGCGATCGGGAAGTGCAGGCGGCCCACGGTCTTGTCGGCTTCGACGTCGGGGAACTGATTGAGGAGCAGGAGGTCGCTCACCAGGAAGGTGGGCACGAGTGAGGCGACCAGGGCGCTCCAAGAGTAAGTGCCCGTGAGCGCGAAGTGGGTCCCCATGACCATGAGCGCGCCAAAGCCCAGGCCCGGCGCGATCAGGCACAGAACGGGATGGCGGGTCCACCAGGTTGTGTACGTTAGCACCAGCAACAGCCCGAAAAGACCGAGTGGCAGGAGCAGCCAACCACGGCGCCATACGAAGTAGATGCCAACGAGAGCCGCGACGACCAGGCTCGCGACCACGATCCCCAGGGCGGCTCGCTCGAGCTCCGGGTGGGCCGGCAGGGTGCCGCTACCGCCGCTGAACGGTGTGCTCCGCGTCCGCTGGTCCAGACCGCTCCGAAAGTCGAAGTACTCGTTGGCTGCGTTCACGCAGATGTGGCTCGCCACGGCACCGATGAGCACCAGGAGCACTTCGGCCCAATGCACGGCCGCCGTCTGCCAGTGGGCCGTGCCTACCCCGACGGCGACGCACGCTGGCCCCAGAAGCAGGAACGGCGCCCGCATGGGCCCCAGGAGCAAAGCAAACCTGTTCATGACGTTTCCTCCGTGCCGTAGATCCGATTGCCCGGCTGACCGGGGGCGTCCAGACCGTTCGCCCAACAGGGGTTGGCCTTGGGCGCGCTGCCCGCGCCGGCGAATCGACAGCGGGCCGCTCTTGCCGCCCCGAGGCAGAGTGTATCACAGCTCGGGCGCCGAGCCGGCCTGCGTTGGGCGCGTTGACCTGCCGATGCCCAGCCCCCTGCGAAGTCCGAAACGGCAGCCGCTGGACCCCCTCGCGTCGGCATGGTATGTTCTCTTGCCGCGAAGGACCGATGGCATCGCTCACAAGCGTTGCGGCAGATGCGACAGTCTCCCTTCGGGGTTCGCAGCATAGAGGAATGGCATGACGGACGAGCGGAGCTTCAAGTACCTCATCATCGGCGGCGGCCTGGCCGGCGTGTCGGCGGTCCGGGGCATTCGCGAACTTGACCAGCAGGGCAGCATCCTGTTGCTCGCTGGGGAGAACCACCCGCCCTACGATCGACCGCCGCTCTCCAAGAAGCTCTGGACCGGCAAGAAGCAGGTGGAAGACATCTACTTGCCCTGGACCGACGCCGACGCCGCGGCCGGGGTCCGCTTGGAGACGGGTAGAACGGCGGTTGGCCTGGACGTGGCCGAGGCGCTGGTTACCGACGACCATGGTGCGGTGTACCACTACGACAAGCTCTTGCTGGCGACCGGCGGGAGGCCCCGGCGTCTGACCGTTCCAGGCGGCGACCTGCCCGGCGTGTTCACCTATCGGACCCTCGATGACTACCTGGCGCTGCGGGCTGCCGCCCAGCCGGGCCGTTCGGCAGTCGTGATCGGCGGTGGCTTCATTGGCTCGGAGATGGCCGTGGCCCTATCGCTGACCGGTGTCGCCGTCACCATGGTCTTTCCTGGTCCGTGGCTTGTCGACCGTGTGTTCCCCGAATCCCTTGGTCGCGCCCTTCAGGCGACCTTCATCGAGCGGGGCATCCGAATTCTGTCTCCCGAGCAGCCAGTGGCGCTGGAGAGGCGCGGCGACCGGTTTCTGACGCGCACCGACGCTGGAAATGAGCTGACTTCGGACCTCGTCGTCGTAGGAATTGGTCTTGTGCCCGAGCTCGAGCTGGCGCGTGCCGCCGGCCTCGAGACCGGGGATGGCATCGTGGTCGACGAGCATCTTCAGACCTCGGCGCCGGGAGTCTATGCGGCCGGCGACGTTGCCTTCTTCCCGTACCAGGCGCTTGGCAAGCGAATGCGCGTCGAGCACTGGGACAATGCGCGTGAGCAAGGACGACAGGCTGGCAGGAACATGGCCGGGGCGTTTGAGGCGTACACCCACATGCCGTTCTTCTACTCGGATCTGTTCGAGTTCGGCTACGAGGCGGTGGGCGAGGTGGACGCGCGGCTGGAGGTGGTCGCGGACTGGGCAGTTGAGAACGAGCGTGGCGTTCTCTACTACCTGCGCGATGGCCAAGTGCGCGGCGTGATGCTGTGCGACGTGTGGGACAAAGTCGATGCCGCGCGCGACATCATCCGCGAGGGCAGACGTCTTACCCCGAGCGACCTGCCAGGCCTCATCCACTGACCATCGCGCAGCTGATCAGCCTGCATCGGCCCGCGATCGCGCGCCCTGTGATCCTTCATCCGCCCGCGATCGGGCGCCCTGTCAACCTGCATCCGCCCGCGATCGCGCAGCCTGCCAGGCGTCATTGCGCGCTCTGTCAGGGCTCATCTGCTGACAAGCGCTCGCCCTGTCAGACCGCAATTGCCACCGGTAGCGATGCGTCAGCCAGGCGTATGGTTCCGCGGAGGGATCCGTCACCCCCAGGTGAGCCGCGCGTCAAGCAAAGCGAGCCGGAATCCCGTACACTGCAGCCGTAAGCAAGGAGCTTACGTACGAGCAGCAAGAAAGGGGTTGACAATGGCACGCATCAAGGTTGTTCTGATCATCGTTCTGGCGGTAGGCGCTCTTATCGGGGCCACGCGTGTCGCATCGGCCAACCCAGTTCGGGAATACCGTGACGTGATGCAAGCATTCGTACCGGACATTCGGAGCTGGTCGGCTGAGACCAATGGCCTGATCGAGGCGGCGGTCGCTAAGCCGGAGCTCGGTTGCAGCGCGCAACTGGCGGATCTGGTCAAGCGCGGTCAGCACACAAGCTTGGACTTGGCCGGCACGACGCAGCTGGCGCCGCGGGCGCTCAAGAGCGCCCACCAGCAGGTGACCGCAGCGGTGGCCGAGCTGGCCGCGGCCGGTGAGAATGCATGCGGCAACGAAGTGTTGGCGGCTGCCCGGGCCGAACAGGCGGTGCGGAAGCTGAATCTGGGATTGGCCAGGATCCAGCAATTCCTGGGCGGCCCACGCGGCACACCGGAGACGACGACCCTGCAGCTGGGGGCCCAAGACTGACAGCCGGCGCACCCAGAGCAGCGAACCCGGCGGCTGGTCCGATGACCGGCCGCCGGTGTCTTTTTCTTCGGGATTCGCCGCCCACCCTCGATTCACCAGGCAGCCGGCCGAGGCTGTCTGTCCTGCTGGCTGGCGCGTGCCGGTCAGCGCTCTCCCACGACGTTTGACCGCCGCCGGCGGATGCGCTATCATCTCTACCGACATGGAGATCGCCGTATCGGGAATTGGCCAATGAGGTTCTCGCAGTCGAGCAAGTACGCGGTGCTGGCGATGGTGCGGCTGGCTGCGGCGACGGATGGTCCAAGGACGGTGCACCAGCTGGCCGCCGAAGTGCCCGTGCCTGAGCCCTACTTGGCCAAGCTGGCGCCTCTTCTGGTGCGGGCCGGCCTGGCAACAGCGGCACGGGGCCGCGGCGGTGGGCTCGTGCTGGCGCGACCGGCTGACCAGATCAGCCTCGCGGACATCATTCGCACCATCGACGGTCAGGCGGCTCTCCAGGATTGTCTCTTCCTGCCCAATCCGTGCGCCGGCAGGCCGGATTGCCCGCTGGCGGGAGTCTGGGACCCGGTGCGCGAGGAGCTCACTCGCTTCCTCGAGAGCACCACCATCGCCGCGGTCGCGGCTCGCCTGGGCTCGTGATCATCAACAGAAGGAAGGTGCATGAGTGGCCGAGATACTGGGTAGTACAAGAAAAGAGGCGCTAAAGGCAATTCTGCGCCGCCTCCACGACGGGGAGAGCCCGTCGACCTTGAAGCAGGCATTGCGGGCTGCCCTGGGCAGTGTGAGTGCTGCGGAGATCGCTCGCATCGAGCAGGAGCTCGTGGCTGAGGGCTTGCCACGCCAGGAGCTGATGCGACTCTGTGATCTGCACCTATCGCTCTTCGAGGAGTCGCTCGGCGGCGAGGAGCTGCCCGTTCCGGACTGGCATCCGCTTCGCATCCTCATGATCGAGCACCAGGAGGTGCTCGGCATGGCGAACCGTCTGGCCAGCCTGGCGCGGCAGGACATGACAACCGCCGGGCCATCGCAGGAGGTGCGCGATCTGGTTCATCATCTCGTTGCTTCCGAGAGCCACTACGTGCGTGAGGAGAACGTGCTCTTCCCGTACCTCGAGCGCTACGGCGTGGTGGAGCCGCCTCGGGTGATGTGGGCCGAGCACGACCAGATCCGCATGCGTAAGAAGGCGGTGGTGGAAGCTGTGGATGGCGGCGGATCGCTTGCTCCGTCGTCGCTGGCCCTCAGCGAGATGCTGGCCAGCCACTTCATGAAGGAGAATCGGATCCTCTTCCCGACCGCGTTGCGCGTGATCCCTGAGGTTGAATGGCCACGCATTCGCGCCCAATTCGATGAGCTCGGCTACTGCTGCTTCACGCCGCTGGCGCCGCCTGCGCCATCCATAGGCGAGTCAACCCCGTCGCGCGATGCCTTCGCCGATCACCAGGCCGGACCGCTGGGTTCGGGTGCGCCGCAGCTGCAGTCACGGCCACCTTTCGCGACCGACGCCTCGCGGCCCGGACAGGCTGCGGCGTTTGCGGTTGACCCTTCACGGCCCGCACAGTCTGCGACGTTTGCGGTTGGCCCTTCGCGGCCCGGACAGGCTGCGACGTTTGCGGTTGACCCTTCACGGCCCGCACAGTCTGCGACGTTTGCGGTTGGCGCCTCGCAGCCGGAGGCCGTGATCCGCTTCGCCACCGGGGAGCTGACGCCACGGGAGCTGCAAGCCATGCTGGATAGCCTGCCCATTGACATAACGTTCGTAGACAAAGACGACCGGGTGCGCTACTTCAGCCAGGGCCGTGAGCGCATCTTTGTGCGCATGCCGGCCATCATCGGCCGTCGAGTTCAAGACTGCCATCCCCAGAAGAGCGTTCACGTGGTGGAGCAGATCGTGGCCGACTTTCGGAGTGGCCGGCGGGAGATGGCGGAGTTCTGGATTCCGTTCGAGGGCAAGCTGGTCCACATTCGCTACTACCCGGTGCGCGCTCCCGACGGCGAGTACTTGGGCGTGGTCGAGGTGACCCAGGATATCACCCGGGCGCGGCAGCTTGAGGGGGAGAAGCGACTCCTGGACGAGGCCCCGACTGCCCCGACGCAGGGGGGCGTATGAGGGCACGCGGGCAGACCATCGCAGCCGCGGCGGATGCCCGTGCACAATGGATTTGGCGGCGTCAAACCATCCGCATGAAACGGGAGGACACAAGATGCAGCGAGCCGTGATCGAATTGAAGCCTGGTGTCGCCTGGGTGGGCGTGAAAGACTGGACGCGTCGCACCTTCGACAGCCTGGTTCCCTTGCCCCGAGGTACCTCCTACAACGCCTACGTGGTGCGTGGCAGCGAGCGGACGGCCCTGGTGGACACAGTGAACCCGGGCTTCGAGGAGCAACTCCTGGATCGCCTGGCGGCGGTCACTGATCCGACCCAGCTTGACTACGTAGTGATGAATCACGCCGAGCCGGACCACGGGAGCGCCCTGGAGAAGGTACTGGCCACCAGTCCTGGAGCAAAGCTCGTCCTGACCGCCAAGGGCGCCGAGATGGCCAGTCGCTACTACGGCGTCGAGCGGGATCGGATGTCGATCGTCAAGGAGGGTGACTCCCTCGACCTGGGCGATAAAACCCTGCGGTTCGTCGACGCGCCGTTCCTTCACTGGCCGGAGACGATGTTCACTTACGTGGTCGAGGACCGCATCCTGCTGCCGTGCGACTTCTTCGGTTTGCACAGTGCGGCGGGAGTCTACGACGACGAGCTGCCAGAGGCGGTGGAGCTGGCGAAGGCATACTTCGGCGAGATCATGATGCCCTTCCGCAAGCCGGGGCAGCGGGCGATGCAGAAGCTCGATGGCCTGGCCATCGATCTCATCGGCCCCAGCCATGGGCCCGTATGGCGCCAGCCAGAGCGAATCCTGGAGCCGTACCGTCGATGGACGGCCGGCGAGACAGCCCGCAAAGCGGTGGCTGCCTACGTCAGCATGTGGGGGTCGACGGAGCACCTCGTCGAGTACGCGGTCGAAGCCTTGCTGGATCATGGGGTGCAGCTGCGGGTCTACGACCTGGCAACGGCGGACGTAGGCGAGCTCGCGGCCGATCTTGTGGATGCAAGAGCAGTCGTGTTCGGGTCACCAACGCTCATCAATGGTCTGCACCCGGCAGCAGCGCACGGTGCCGCGCTGCTGTCGATTCTGCGACCGCCAGCCAGGCATGCCATCCTGCTCAGCTCCTATGGCTGGAGCGGCGGCGCTCTGCGCCAAGCAGAGGAGCTCCTGCGCCCCACGGGGATCGAGATCGTCGGCAGCCATGAGGTCCACGGTCGGCCTGGGCCAGAGGACCAGGCCCGGGTAGCGTCGCTGGTGGCTGAACTGGTGGCCAAGATGGACGGCGAGGCCGCGACCAGCTAGACACCAGAAGGCCGGTGCTGCCCTCGGTCGTCGGACCGGCGCCCGAGCGAGCGGGGCAGGCAGCGACCCCCGGTTGCTGGCAACCGCCGTGGTGCTTGTGCGGCTGCTGGCGGCATGGGATACTCTGTCCACGAGACAGGGGATGGTGAACCGAGACTCCGTGGCCGGGTACGACGCCTTTGCTGGCCTCTATGACCGTTACTGGGGCCGCGTCACCGTCGATCGCTTCCTCCCCGCCTACGATCGGCTGCTCCTTGCCCGCCTGGCTCCCGGATCGACGGTGCTCGACCTCTGCTGCGGCAGCGGGCAGCTGGCGGCCGTTCTGGCTGCGCGCGGCCATCAAGTCATCGGCATCGACGTGGCTCGCCGGATGCTCGCCCGGGCACAACAGAACGTCCCCAGCGCGGTGTTTGTGGCTGCCGACGCGCGCTGGTTCGGTCTGGGGCCGATCTGCCAGGCGGTGGTGTCGACCTTCGACAGCCTGAACCACATGATGAGCCTCGACGATCTGGAGCTCGTGTTTCGCAATGTACGGCGCGCCCTTGTACCCGGCGGTGCGTTCGCCTTCGATCTCAACATGGAAGAGGGCTATCGGGCTCGGTGGGGCGACTCGTTCGGTTTCGTTGGCGATGACCACGCTTGCATTGTCCGCGCCAGCTACCGGGCCGAGGATCGTTTGGCAACGTTCGATCTGACTGCCTTCGAACGCCAAGGCGAGCGGCGCCACCCTGGCCGGACTGCCTTCGAACGGCAAGGCGAGCGGCGCCACTCTGACCAGACTGCCTTCGAACGCCAAGGCGAGCGGCGCCACCACGACCGGACTGCCTTCCAACGCCAAGGCGAGTGGCGGCGCTTCGATCTCACCCTCGTCCAGCGCCCGTATGCGGCAGACGAGGTGCTCTCGGCGCTGCGCCGCTCGGGCCTGACCGATCCGGCGGTCTTCGACGCCGCGGACGACCTCGGGCTCCACGGCGAAGTGGGTCGGGCATTCTTTGTCTGTCGCCGGCCCGAACGGATCGGCGAGCGAGACAGGGCGCGCGGCTTGCCGACCACGTGAGGCCAGCGACAGGGCGCCGCCAGGCATGTTGCGTTGCCCCGTCGTGCCGGTAGCCGACGAGACAGACACCGTCAGTGCGCAGTTCGCAAACCGCTCGGCGGTGACCGATTCCTTCCTCGCCAGCGCGCGAATCTACCTTGTCTTCGTCCACTGCCGGCGACCGCGATCCGAGTACCTGCTGGCTCCGCCTACGGTTCGATGGTGCCGCCCGGCTCGACTGCCAGCAACCGGAAGCGCGGGTCCAGAAGGCGGCGCAGCTCCTCCACGCTGCCGGCAAGGACGGGCCAGGTGCCAAAGTGATTGGGTACTACCAGTGGCGCGCCGAGGAACTGGGCGGCCTTGGCGGCTTCGCGCGGGCCCATGGTGTAGTGCCCGCCAATGGGCAGGATTGCCAAGTCGGGCCGGTACCACTCGCCGATGAGTTGCATGTCGCCAAACAGCGCCGTGTCACCAGCGTGGTAGATCCGGAAGCCATCTTCCAGCTCGAGGATGATGCCGCACGCCTCGCCGGTATAGGTGGTAGTGTTCGCATCGCGGAAGGAGGAGGAGTGCACCGCGTCGACCAAGGTGACACCCAGACCGTCGAACGAGGCGCTGCCACCCTTGTTCATGCCCACCACGTGGGCCACGCCCTGTGCCTTGGCCCAGGCCGCCAGCTCGGCAATGGCCACGACGGTGGCCCCGGTGCGCTGGGCCTCGGCCACCAGGTCGCCGACGTGATCGCCGTGGCCGTGGGTGGCCAAGATGAGATCCAGTCGGCCGACTCCACCCCTCCGGTACTGCTCCGGGCACTTCGGATTGTCGTCGAGCCAGGGATCCACGAGGACCCGTTTCGCGCCCGGCGTCTCGATCAGCCAGCTGGCGTGCCCCAGCCACGTCAGGCAACGATGCGTCTTGGGCGTGGATGTTTGCGACACCAACCACCTCCGTTTGGCAGTATGCTAGCTCGGCGCCGGCCTCGGGCCTGACAGCCGCTCCTTTCGAAGGCCCGCCAGGGTGGCCCGGCAGCGGGAGGCATCGTGCCACGGTCGGCCGGTTCGAGTCAACGGTCAGTGGGCTCGTGCACGGGCGCGATCGGCCACCTTTATCGGGGCTCCTTGGTATCGCCTCCACCTCCCGCGGTCGGCTTGTGCACGCGCGCCATCGGCCACGGCCACGGGCACGGCCGCGGCTCACGGGATCGCCCCTTCCGTCGCAGTGGCTGGTGCTGGTGGCGAGGAGGACTCGCCTGGGCCGGCGCCTGGCCAAGGAGTAGAATGGTGGGCGCCAGCGGGGCCGGAGTGCGCCAGGCGATTGTCGCCGCGGCTTGCCGGTGTCGCTGTCGAGTGCGATCATGCCCTGGCGATACGGTGCGCGGCACTACCGCCTCGCCGCCTTCGCGGCGACCGGCTTCGTGCTCGCCGTCGTGCTGCCGTCCGCCTGGCGGATGCAGCCGCCTGTCGCTCCCCGCTCGGCGATGAGCCTGTCGGCCGTCTTGCGTACGAGCCAGACGATCACCAGTCCTGTGGGGCTCTACCTACCGCTCGTGCGGTCTGACCCGCCCGTCCCGGCCAAGCTAGGGGTCGACTTTGGCTTTCTGATGCGCTACCCCGACGTCCTGGCGTACGACTTGCCGCTGGCCCGCGAGATGGGTGCCCGGTGGATTCGCCTGTGGCTCGCCTGGCGCGACGTCGAACGCGTGCCCGGTGTCTACGACTGGGCGGAGATGGACGCCCAGGTGGAACGCGCTCGGGAGGTTGGGCTCGAACCTCTGATCGTGCTGTACAGTGCTCCTAGCTGGGCGTCGCGCTTGCCTTGCGGCCCAGTGGACGACCTGGCGGCGTTCGAGGGCTTTGTGCGGGCCGCTGCGGAGCGCTACCGCAGCGTTACGGCCTGGGAGTATACGAACGAGCCGGACGGACGCGCTCCGCACCCGTGGGGGCCGGTCATTGGCTGCTGGGCACCATACCCTTGCGAGTATGCCGACCACTTGCGGCGGTTCCACGAGGCGGTGAAGGCTGCGAACCCGTCGGCTCTGGTCTTCCACGGCGGCTTGGCCTACGACAAGTGGGAGATGTTCGACCGCCAGTTCTTCACTCACACGTTGGAGTGTGGTGCCGGCAATTGGTTCGACGGCCTCAGCTTGCACTGCTATCCCATCAATCTGGTTGAGTTTCCTACGATGGCGCAGAAGATCGCTGAGGTGCAAGGCACTATGGAGCGGCACGGCGTGTTCGGTCGGTACATCTGGATCACCGAGACCGCCATGTGGTCGAACTATGGCGCCACCCTCGACATGCAGAAGGACTTTATCGTTAAGGACCTGACGCGCGGCTTCTGCAGTGGTGCCGACAACTTGTTCTGGTACAGCGTGCGTCAGGAACCCAGTGACCCGGTGCTGTGGCGATGGCTGATCGACCGTGAGCACCGGCCCGCCCAGGGCTACTACACCTACCAGCACTACGCCCGCCAAATCGGGGGTGGCCACTGCCTGGGCCAGGCATGGCTGGGGAATCCGGCCATCGAGGTCTACCGCTTCCGGGTGGCCGGTTCCGACACCTACGTCCTGTGGAGCAACGGACCGACGGCCGTGGCCCGGCTGCCGGCCCCGCAAGGCGCCCTGGTGACGGACCGTGACGGCGAGAGCACACGCGAGGTGCTGGCCGACAAGGGGGGGCAGGTGGAACTGGAGGTGAGCCTGCTGCCGCTGTTCGTGCGGCCGATGACGGCCTCTGCCAGACCCGGCAATGCGCACCCCGGCCCGCGCTCTGAGCGATCCGAAGATCCGAAGGACCCTCCGCGGGCGATACGGCTGTCGCAGGAGACGCAGAACCCGACGGCAGGAACGCTGCGGCCCTGGGGCTTTCTGCCCGTGGCGGCTGCTGCCGAGTGGCTGACGGCGCCAGCTCTGCGCGACGACTTCGATGCTCCGGAGGGCCTCGACCTGCGCACCTGGCGCGTGTTTGCCGGCGAGCCGACGGTTCGGGACGGCTGGCTTGCGATGGCCTCGGCCGATGTCCAGAGCCGGGAGAGCTACCGCTATGGTCGGCTGCAGACCCATGTGCGATCGGTCGACTGGTTGGCGCCAGAAACGCCGACCGCGAGCCACATGGGGCTCGAAGTCTGGACGGGCATCAATGGCACCTGTCACCAGGCGGCTTACCTGGAGCCGAACGGCCGCCTTGTCGTCCTGAAAGGACGTTTGCAGCCCACTGGCACCTGTGAAGGCGAAGCGGACGAGGTCGGGCAAGTGCTGGACGGCTGGGCGGAACTCCAGCGCCACGGGTTGGAGGGTGGCGACGTGGACGTGGAACTCCTCTGGTCACCCGAATGGGTGTCGCTCTCGGTGACCCATGGTGCTGCACGGGCCGCCACGGTCTACCGCGGCGAGTTGGTCCCCGACGCGCCGCTCCGCATCCGTCTGCTCGCGGAGCCAGGGCGTGGCTACCGCTTCGACTACGTGCGCTTCCACGCGTTGCGCTGAAGCACGGCGCGGACAACACCGGGGGGAGAGCAATGGACCGTGAAGCAACGTCGTCAGCTGCTCCACCGCCACAGGCCGTGGCCACGGATGTCGAGCGCGTGCGCAGGTGGGAGGAGCGGATTCGGGCCCTGGCGACCGATCCCGAGCGGCTCGAAGAGCTGTACCGCCAGGTGCAGGGCGGGGATGAGGAGCCAGCATTTGCTGCGGCCGTGGCCGCTCTTGCCGCGGACCGGCCCGACAACTTGTTGCTCGCCGCCTGGCAGGCTCGACTGCGTCGAGCGGACCGAGTTGCGGGGCGGGCCATTGCCTGGCGCTGGGCGATCCCGCTGGCGCTTGCCAATGGGCTCGCGCTTTTCGCATTCTCGGGCGACCGCTGGTGGGTGCTTCTCGACCAGACCCGGGAGGTGCCCTTGGCGCTCCTGGTTGCCGGTCCGCTGAGCGCCTGCTTCGTGCTCCTGTATGTCTGTCTGGCTGGTGATCGGGCCTGGCGGCGACTGGCGCTGACGGGGGCTCTTGTTCTGGCTACGACGGCGTACGGCCTCTGGATCCAGCCAAAGGTGGCGCCCCGCGTCCTCGAACGTCAGTACCTGCAACTCCTGGTGCTGCATCTACCCCTTCTCGCCTGGGCGGCGGTCGGGCTGTACGTGCTGCGCGAGCTGCGCGACGCCGAGGCGCGGTTTGTGTTTCTAAGCCGCAGTCTCGAGGTGGCCGCCATCGCTTCGCTGTTGGCCGGAATGGGCGGCGCCTTCGCCGGGGTAACCTACTTTCTTTTCCAGGCCATTGACTTCGAGCTGCCGGAAGCCGTAATGCGGTTGCTCGTGGCTGGCGGCGGGGGCGCCATTGTCGTGCTAGCGGTGGCGCTGGCGTACGATCCGCGCCTGGCGCTATTTGGCCAAGTTGGCGACGAAGGCCTGGCGCGAATCCTCGCCCTCGCGGCGCGATTGCTGCTGCCGCTCGCGGTGCTGGTGGGGCTTGCCTACCTGCCGTTTGTGGCTCTGCACTTCCGGGTACCGTTCGAAAACCGGGAGGTGCTCGTCGTTTACAACGTCATGCTATTCGCGATCGCCACCCTCCTCGTGGCCGCCGTTCCCCCGCCCGAGGGTGCCCTGAGGCAGTCCTGGGCGTCCTGGCTGCGGCGTGGTCTCTTGGCCGCGGCTGGCCTGGCGCTGCTGGTCGGGCTGTATGCGCTCGTTGCCGTAGCCTACCGGACAGCGCTGGATGGCTGGACGCCCAACCGGCTCGCGGTCCTCGGCTGGAACGTGATTCTGATCGCCATTCTGGTCCAGTTGCTTGCGGGCCAGTGGCGGAGGGGGGAGGCGGACTGGGCGGATGGAGCGCGCCGCTCGCTTTCGCTGGGGTTCTTCGCCCTGGGAGGCTGGGCGATGATCGTCGTGCTTGTTTTGCCCTGGCTGTTCCTCCAGCCGCCACAGGGCGCAACGGATTTGCCTCCGCAGGTGCGATGGTTGGTGGAGAACTGGCTCCCGCCCATTCTTCTCACGTGCGAGGACCGCCCGGAGGTGTACCTCTTGGAGCGGGGTCGCAAGCGATGGATCCGTGATATTCCGACCTTCGAGCAGCAGGGCTTCCGGTGGAACGACGTGGTCCACATTCCATGCACCGATCTGGCGGTCATTGCCGACGGCCCGCCCATCCCGCCCGATGCTGGCCGGCCGCCCACGCCGGCAACCGCGCCGACCGGCCAACTCGTGCCCACGGATTCCCCCCAGCCGCCCGTGCCGTACCCGGCGCCGCCCGCCACCGCCCGGTCGCCGTGAAGGCGGGTCGCTCGGCTCCCGACGACGGCCATGCGCAGTGCGCATCGCCCACGGGAGGGCTAGCCGCTGCGACGACCGCCCCGGCCTTCGCTCGCGGCCAGCTGCTCCTGGCCGGCATCGCTACCCTCGTGGGCGCTGTCGTTCGCTGGCCAGCGCTGCAACAGATCCCCCGTTTCACCGACGAGACGGTGGAAATCCAGTTCGCGCTGGATATCGCGCGCCAGGGGCTGCGGCCGATCGTCAGCGTGGACACGTACAACGGCCCTCTGGTCCATTACCTTCTCGCAATGGGCTTCCGCGCCGGGGCCGGCGCTCAGTGGCCGCGGCTCCTCGCCTTTCTCTGCGGCAGCCTTACGGTGGGCGTCACCTTTCTCCTCGGATCCAGTCTGGCCGCACTCTGCATGGCTCGCGAAGCCCGTCAAACGCAGCGTCTTGCCGGCCTGGTGGCGGCTGGACTGATGGCTGTGGCGATGGTGCCGGTGGTGGTGAACAGCCACGTCGCTTGGTCGCATGCCACGACTCCCTTCTGGGCGGCGCTGGCTCTCCTGGCCTTGCTCGAGGTCTGGCGCCGCGAGCGGCCGGCGGGCCTGCTCGTCGCGGCTGTCCTGCTGGCTCTGGTGCAGCAAAGCCACTGGTCGGGCGTGGTGTTCTTGCTGGCTGCCGCGATCTGGCTCATCGCGTCGCGACGGTGCTGGTTGCGCTCCAGCTGGCCGTACCTGGCGCTCCTGGTGTGGCTTGGAGCAGTCGGGAACCTGCTCCTATACAACGTGGCGAGCCACGGCGGATCGCTGGCCGTCGCCCGCCCGCACAGCACCACCTTGAGCGAGGGGCTGCGCCTGGCGGACATTCTGGGCAACGGTCGGGGCTTCGTGGGCCTGGCTTTCCAGGTGGTGAGTTCCAGTTTCGCCTCGCGTTGTCAAGGGGCATCGAGCCAGGTAGCGGCTGGCATTGCTCTCGTGTCGCCTGGCGCCCTCCTGTACGGCGTCCTGGCCCTGGCAGGGCTTCTCTGGACCGCGCGCCAGGGCGGACTGGCCTTGGCGTGTTGGCTGGCGGCGGGTGCCGTGTTCCCCCTGCTGAACAGCCGCTGGTACCACTTCATCCTGGGTCGCTACGTGTCACCGCTGCTGCCGATCACTTATGCGGCCATTGCCTGCACCCTCCTCGCACCCTTGAACTCGGCACGCTCGGCACGAGGCCGCCGGCTCGCTGCCTCAGCCTGCGCGCTGGTGGCGGTGCTGCTTGTGGCGCACGCGGCACGACACCTGCACGCGCACTACCGCTGCGAGTACGCTGCTGGCCGCACCAACGATCGGATCTGGCAGATTGTGCATGGTGCCCGCGCTCTGGCCAGCGCCGAGCGACCGCTCTACGTAGACCGTGATCTCAAGGAGCAGCGACTGACCATGGGCGGCCACGTTCTCAAGGCCTTCGACGCCCTGCTACGGGCCGACGGCATCGCCTTCGACAAGGAGCGAACGAGCGACAATCCAGGCTCGCTGGTTGGCAGCTACCTTGTGATTGGCGATGCCCAGCGTGACGCGTTGCCGCCCACCATCCGTCTCGAGCCCGTCGACGTCGGCGCGCCACCGGCCGCTGCGAGCCCCGGAGCTTTCTGGCTGTACCGCGTCCTCCCGCGCGACAGCCGATGAATCACCTCGACAATTCTGACCACGGTGTTACCCTTGGCCTTTCCTGGTGGCCGTGGGGGAGGGAACGATGACCATACTGACCGAGGATCAGTGCCGCTCCACGCGGCACCAAGGGGCGTTGGGCAAGACTGGGCGCAACCTTGGGCGGGGCCAAGTGGTTGCCGTAGGGGTTTTGGCGGGGCTGGCGGCCTCCGCATCCGTGGCCGCCGGGCTGGTGGCCTCCGCGGTCGTGGCGGCAGCAGCGGTGCCGCTGGCCTCTGGGGCTGTGGCCGCAGCAACGGTGCGGCTGGACGCCGACGAAGAGGTCGCCCTGGCGCCACGGGTATATCTGCCCCTGGTGGGCAGGCGGCTGGACATGAGCCAGTTGCCGCCCGTACCGACGGCACAACCCTCGACGGCGACTGCTACCGCATCGGCGACTCCGACCGCAACGGTCACCCCGCCGGCAAGCGCCACGCCCACTCGCAAGCCGACGCCGGTTGCGGTGCATCTGGAAGAGGACGATCCACGGCTTGTCTGGAGCGGCAGCTGGCGCCGAGTACAGGACGCCAAGGCCTCGGGGCGAGGCTACATGGTCAGCGCCGCGGAGGGGGATACGCTGGTCTTGCGGTTCGAGGGCCAGCACATCGCCATCGTTCGCCGGCTGGAGACAGGCGGCGGTCGGGCGACGGTCAAGATTGACGGTCGCGAGTGGACGACCATCGAGTTCTACTTCCCGGAGGCAGCTCCCCGGTACCAGGTGCCGGCGGTGATCGACGGCCTGTCGGGCGAGGAGCACGAGCTACTGCTCACGGTGAGCCGGCGCAAGCACAGCAACGCCACCGGCAACAACGTGGCCATCGATGCGATCGAGGCGCCAAGTCCGTTTGCGCTGAGCGCCGAACAGCTGGCTGCCGAGGTGCGCAGCAACTACTATCGTTCCATCGCCGCTCTGCCGCCGCTGCGCATCGACCGGGCGATCAGTCTGGCAGCTCAGGCGCATGCCGAGTACGATGCCCGCCACCAGGAATCGCACACCGAGACAGCGGGCAAGCCTGGGTTCGTGGGGGCGCGGCCTGGCGATCGGTTGGCTTACTTCGGGTATGACCGGGCCAGCTTCGAGGTCATGCATTTCGGCCGTGACCTGGTCCGGGCGGTCGATGGCTGGATGGCGACCGTCTACCACCGGTTGCCGTTTATGGACTACCGCTCCACGGACTGTGGCGCTGGCTATGCCACGGGAAATCGGAGCTCGGCGGTCATGGACTTCGGCACGCGCTTCTCGGCGCCACCTCCGGAGCGGCTGATTCGCACCTATCCGGCCGCCGGTCAGGTGGATGTACCGAGCAGCTGGTCAGGCGGCGAGAGCCCGGACCCGCTACCCGGCGCCCCGCGACCGGTGGGCTATCCGGTCAGTCTGCACATTGCGGTGCCTGCCGCCAGGGCGCTCGCCTTGACCTGGCCGGCGCCCGGAGCCTTGTGGCCGTTTGCGCCCATGCCCGAGCACCTGGCCCAGTGGCACCTGACGACCGCCACCCTTGCCGGCCCGGCGGGGGAAGTCCCAGCCTATGTCCTGGACCAGGCATCGGACACGAACAAGTTCCTGGGATCCAACGTGGTGTTCCTTGTCGCCAAGAGCCCCATGGCCGCCAGCACCACGTACACCGCCCATGTCAGCGGACGGGACAGCCAGGACAACCCCTTTGACGTGCGCTGGTCGTTCACCACTGCCCAGGGACGCTGAACGGCGGACGGCAGCAGGCGTTCTCAGATCTTCAGCTCGCTGCGCAGCCGAATGTAATGCAGAACGTGCTCGCGGGAGATCATCCCGACCAGCTCGTTGCCCAGCACCACTGGTAGCTGAGCCACCTGGCGGTCGTCCATCAGCTGCAGGGCGTCCATCAGCTCGGTGTCCGGCTCCACCCGGGACATCTGCGCCCATGGCACCATCACCTGTGCGGCGGTCGTGTGCGTACGATCGGCCTTGGGGACAGCGGCGACGTCCCGGAGTCCCAAGACGCCGATGAGCTGACCGTTGTCCGTCACCAGGAAGCACCGGTGGCCGTGGCTCAGAATCTGATGATCGATTAGATCCTGCAGAGGCACGTTCGCCCCCACCAATGGATAGTCGCGCGCCACAAGCTGACGCACCGTCACGCCGCGCAGCTGATCGCGCAGGCTCGCCTGGGCATAGGTGGCGGCGGCAGCGTTCTGCAGAAACCAGCCGATGAACACCAGCCACAGTCCGTTGAAGAGATTACCGCCCAGCACAATGAACAGGCCGAGGCCGATGAACCCGGCGGCCACGATCTGGCCGCTGAAGGTGGCGACCTGCGTCGCCCGCTGGAAGCTGTTGGTGGCACCCCATACCAGGGCGCGCAACACCCGCCCCCCGTCCAGGGGAAAGCCTGGGATGAGGTTGAACGCGGCCAGGATGAGGTTGATCCGCGCCAGCCACAAGGTGACCGCCGCCAAGTGAGGTATGGGCCGGTCGATCAGATAGAGACCGCCAAAGGTGGCGGCGAGAATGAGACTGGTCAGCGGACCGGCGATCGCGATGCGGAATTCGGCACCCGGGCTGTCCGGCTCGCGGTCGATTTGTGCCACACCTCCGAAGACGAACAGCGTGATGCTCCGGACCGGGATGCCGTTGCGCAGCGCGACGAAGGAGTGGCCCAGCTCGTGCAGCAGAACGGAACCGAAAAACAAGACGCTGGTCAGCGCGCCCAAGAACCAGTATGTCGACCGGGCCAGGGCGGGATACTCGTTCGGGAAGTAGCCGAGCGCCAGTGACCACGTGACCAATACGAAGATCAGAAACCAGCTCACGTGCAGCCCGATGGGAACGCCGAGGATTCTTCCCAGCCTGATGTCCGCCTGCATGGTGTCCCATCCCTCCGCGATGCTCACCCAACCGTCGGCGCGGCGCCTCGCCGCTGCGCTGGCGTGGCCCGATTCCCTCGCTCCGCCGGCAGCTTCGGTGGCCGCCGTCTTGCGCTGGCTGCTCTCACGGCGGCGCGATCGCCCGCCACCGCCGAGCCTACGCTACGGGCCCCTCGGCTGCCACCGCCGAGCCTGCGGGGCCATCGCCCGCCCCTGGGAAGCCTACGGGCCCATCGCCCGCCACCGCCAAGCCTACGGGGCGATCAACAGCGTGCCCTGAGCGGCGAACGGCAAGTGCAGCGACCATCTGGCCGGAATGAGCACGAAGTTGCGCTTTGGCGACTCGCGCAGCGCAGCAATCGTCTCGGTCTGTGAGACCGGCTCATAGCCAGTTGCCGTGACCGACAAGGTGACCGTGGCACAGATGTTGGCGTATTCGCCCGGAATGAGCAAGCGGTAATGGCCGTCGGCGCCGGTGCGGTCCGTGAACGACCGCGGCACGCACATCGTCACGCTCACGAGGGCGTCGGCCAAAGGCAACGGCGGTTCGCCAGCGCCATAGACAAGACCGGACAGCTCGATGTCGCCCGGCGGCAGCTCGGTCGCGGTGGGCGTTGGGCTTGGTGTAGGTTCGGCCGTCGTCGGCGGCGGGCACTCGCCCAGCGGGAACAGGCCTTCCCTAGCGGCCGCCTCGTACACCACCTCCGCCAGATCGTGTGGCCGGGCTGCGATCTCGTACGGCGTGTCATCGAAGCCCGAGAAGGCGAATGACCATCGCCCGGCCGCCGAGACATGCTCGCGGAAACGCATTGGCATGCCCGGTTCGGTCCCCTCCCTGTACTCCCACTCGGCAGCGTCGTAGCCATACAGGCAGGTGCGGGGGTGCTCGCCTGCGGCAGCTTCGAATGCCGCGGCGGCTTCGTCCTCGTCGGCCCATCGTTCGATGCTGCCGTGGTTCCAGTGCCCGGCAGCGGGCTGGCACGTGAAGGCGTACCGACCGTCGGAGCCGGTGAAGGTGCACGGCACGGTGGCTGTCAGCACCGCGCGCACACCGGCCTCCAGGACGGCGCGCTCGGTCTCGGTCAACGCCCGTCCGGCGGCCGCCCCTCGAGCAGGCGCCGTCGTCGGTCGTAAGGCTGGCGTCGCGCCGTGGGACAGGGTCACGGTGCCCGCCACGAGAAGGGACACCATGGGCAGCGCCCACGCCGACGTTCGACGCAAGCCATGTAGCGCCGAATGGCGAATCCGCTTCATGTGCTGCCTCCCCATGCTGAGCTGGCGCCCGATCGGCCTGGAGCTGCCCCGGCGCCAAGGTGAGGCACTGGCCACCCACCTTCGGGCGCGGCGTTCGCGGGCGGCGGCGCCCCCGTGGTCAGGCACGGGAACGATTCGTGGGGTCTTCGATCGCCTGCCTGTTCGCGGCTGTTCCCAATCGTCATGACGCGGCAGGACCGCTCGAGGTACGGTACCACCCCTCATCGCGGCCGACGCGCGCCCAGGCGGGATCACCTACCGCGCGCCACACACCGGCCTGCTACAATCGGCGTCACGGTTGCCGTGCGGGAGAAAGAAGCCATGACACGTGGTGCTAAGCTGCTTCTGGGATGCGTTCTTCTGGCGCCGGTCGCAGCGCCGGCTCTGAGCGTGCCGCGGCCCCCTGCCATGGCCCATGCCGCCGGTGGTGCCGTCGGTGGCGCCGACCCGGTAGGGCCGCTGGCGCCGGCTCAGGGCGGCGCCGAAATCGCCGCGCGACTGGTGCCGCGTCCCCAGCACCTGGAGATGGTCGGTAGCGGCGTTCAGCTGGGTCCCGAATGGCGGCTGGTCCTGGACCCGAGCTCACCCGAGTATGCCTTCATCGGCCAATGGCTGAATGACCATCTGACGGCTACCCTCCGCCTACCGGTGATCGACTCCGCAGCGCCCGTGTTCTGGCCTCGCGTTCTGATCGGCGATCCGGGCTCCAGTTGCCGGGTGCTGCGGACGCTGGAGGACCACGGCATCGGCTTGCCGGAGACGATCGGTACCGAAGGCTATCTGCTTCAGGTCACCGGGGGCCCGCAAAGCGAGATTCTGATTGCTGCCCGTGCACCGGCTGGCGTTTTCTATGGCGTCACCACCTTGCTGCAACTGATCGAGCCCGATGGCACGGTGCCCGGAGTTCTCATCATCGACTATCCCGAACACCGCATGCGGGGCAGCTATGAGCCGACCAGCGCCGCCTTCGAGTGGCGCGATGGTGCGTACCACTTCACCGACCGTCAGCGGGCCTTCATCGACTGGCTCGCCGCCCACAAGATGAACGTCCTGTTCCTCGTGGAGAATGGGGCTTTCTTTCGCGACGAGGGCGCCTGGCTCGATGCCCATCGCGAGCTCTTCGCCTATGCCCGGGCGCGGTTCGTCGAGCCGGTGCCCAGGCTATGCTCGATCTCGACGGTCAGTCCGTTCCCCTTCGAGCTGGCGGAGGGCTGGCCAACCGTGGACGAGCGTTTCACCTTTGACGATGCGGACCTGGCCGTGCCCGAGTTGCCGCCGGTGGAGAGGATTCCCAACGGCGGCTTTGAGCAAGATGAAGACGGCGACGGCGTGCCGGACGGCTGGACGGTGCGCAGCGTCCCTGGGGCGGAGTGGCAGCTGGATGACTCGCGCACCTACGCCGGCCGGTATGCGATGCGCCTGGCCATTGCCGAGCCGGTGACGACCAGCAACCAGGCGGTGCTCAGCGTCACCGTAGACGACATCGTACCCGAATCCCACTACTGTGTTTGGAGCAAGGCCTGGACGCAGGACATCGAGGCTGTCGAGCCACAGCTCACCGTCTACGTCCGGGACACGATGGGCAATGTGGCGGTGCTCCAGTCGGACACGACACGCTCGACAGGCCGATGGATCGACTTCGGTGTCTGCCTGCGCACCCCCGCCAATCCTGACCGCCTGACGGTCTATGCCCGGCAGCAGAGCCCCGGTACGGGCACCCTCTGGCTGGACGAAGTGCACATGGAGCGCATGGACGGCGGCTTGCGCAACGTCATCCGCGGGGCGGGTACGGACATCCAGCTGACGGATCGCACCGGCCAGCGGCACTACGAGCTGGGACGGGATTACGCCATCCTCAACGGCCAGCAGCAAGGGAAGATCCTGCCCACGCTGAAGCCCTTTGCTATTCAACGACTGGCGAGCGGCGCCATCGCGCCCGGCGAGACGGTGTTGGTGAGCTACGACGCCTACTACGCCTATGCGTTGTCGCGCTATTGGTCGTCTGCCCCGTGCCTGGCCTGCGAGTCGTTGTACACCGACTTCTTGGAGCCGGCCATCGATCGACTGACGAGTCTCCTGCAGCCCACCATCATCAACATCGACGCCGACGAGATCCGAGGCTTCTATCGTGATTCGCGCCTCACGACGCGCTTTGCCTCCAATGCCGAGGCCATTGCCTACTGGGCCAACCGCATTCGCGACTATGTGGCGGCGCGCGATCCCCAGTGCCGACTGTGGCTGTGGGACGATATGGTCTCGCCGTTCCACAACGGCGGCATTGCCGACTACCAGGTGGCCTATGGCGGCCGGCAGGGTCGCATGGCGGAGGCTACGGAGCAGGACATGCTCGACCGCTCTCTCCTCATGGACATCTGGTGGTACGGTGACGAGTGGCTATCGCAAATGTGGTATGCCATGCGAACCTTCGGGCAGAAGGGGTTCGAGGTGCTCGGTTCGCCGTGGCAGAGCGAAGAGAATATCGAGAGTTGGTCCCAGATCCTCCTTGGCCAGCCCCACGCCCTGGGGGGCGTGGAGACCAACTGGGGAACCCCCTTCGAGCCGGCACATCGGGTGTTTGCCGACCACTTCTGGAACACCCGCTACCGGCTGCTGCGATTCGACAGCTTCGAGGATGACCGGGACGACGACGGTGTCCCGGATGGCTGGCGGATCGAGGGCGCCGCGGACTACAGTACCGACGGATCGAACTGCTTCGGTCGACGCCTGGCCGGTTTTCCGAATGCCGCATTGGGGATCGGGACGGCAACAGTTGCCGTTCGCTCGTTGCCCCTCGCCGTTCGGCCAAACACCGACCTGCGCCTTTCCCTGTATGCGCGAACCACAGGCGACCGAACCGCCGCTCCCCAGGTCGTCTTGCAGTGGCTAAACGAAGATGGTCAGGTGTGTGGCGCCTCGGCCATGCGTCTCGAGGGACTGGGGCCTACGTACGCGAAGTACGAGGCGCCCTTCACCTCGCCGGCGGAGGCCAGGGCGGTGGTGATCCAGCTCGACGCGACGACGAGAGGGGTGTGGTACGATGTCGTGCGACTGTTGGAGCAGACGTCGTTCTTGGCCATTCTGGGTCCGACGCGATTGCCAGCGGCGACGAAGAATGCACCCTACTCGGTGTCGCTGCGAGCGGTTGGCGGCCAGCCAGACTATGCGTGGACCCTCAGCGCCGGCGCGCTGCCGCCCGGTCTTGCCCTGGAGCCGGCGGGTCGATTGGTTGGCACCCCGACGGCGATCGGTCGCTTCGGCTTCACCGTCCAGGTTCGCGACGCTTCGGGCATGAGCTCCGTCCGGCAGTATGACCTTGTCGTCGAGGAGTGGCTGCCCCGCGTCTCCGTCCATCTGCCGCTGGTTGGGACTGAGCTGTCCAGCCGCTCACGGTGAGCAGGCCACTGGGAACGCACCATCGACCCAGGAGAGAACATCATGGACGTGATGAAGATCGCAGATTCCTTGCGCCTCCAGCCTGGAAAGCGCATTGACTTGCGGCGCGATTTCTCGCCCACGGACACCCTCGGCTACGAGAAGCCGGAGAATGCGACTGCGCTTCTGGAGGAAAGCGTCGAGCTCCTGCGCGGTCTGCAGGAGCGTCTGATGGCCGAGGACCGGCGGGCCCTGCTGGTCATCATCCAGGCCCTAGACGCAGCCGGCAAGGATTCCACCATCAAGCATGTCATGAGCGGTCTGAGCCCCTTGGGTTGCCAGGTGACGAGCTTCAAGGTGCCCTCGGCCGAGGAGCTGGACCATGACTTCCTGTGGCGCTGCGTGCGGGCGCTACCAGCACGCGGGACCATCGGCATCTTCAACCGCTCGTATTACGAAGAGGTGCTTGTGGTGCGGGTGCATCCCGAGTGGCTGGAGCGCCAGCGGCTGCCACCCGGTCCGCGGGGGGAGGCCTTCTGGCAGGAGCGCTTTGCGTCGATCAACGATTTGGAGAAGCATCTGGTGCGCAACGGCACCGAGATTGTGAAGGTCTTTCTCCACATCAGTCGTCAAGAGCAATGCGTGCAGCAGCTGCAGCGGATCGACGACCCCAATCGGCATTGGAAGTTCAAGGCGGCCGATCTCGAAGAGCGCCGGTTCTGGGATGCCTACCTGGACGCGTTCGAGGCGATGCTCCGTGAGACCACAACGAAGTGGGCTCCCTGGTACGTGGTGCCGGCCGACCGGCGGTGGTTCAGCCGTCTCGCGGTCGCCTCCATCGTTGCCAACAAGCTGGTGGAGATGGATCCCCGCTACCCCGAGGTCAGCGCCGAGGACCGAGCCATCATGGCGAGCTGGCGCGAGAAGCTCATCGGCGAGTGCGGCAAGGCCTACGAGCAAGGGGACTGAGGGCGCCCGAACGAATCCCGTAAGTGTCAATGAAAGCAAGGCCTACGAGCAAGGGGACTGAGGGCTGAGTGCCCTCGCCGGCCGCGCGCCGTGAAACCCCTTTCTGGGCGTCGGGACGGCCCGGAACGTCTTGACTGCCGGGGCGGTGGCTGGCACCATGCGGTCTGGCGGAGCTGGCTCCAGCACCGCGAGTTTTGATGGGGTACGCCGCAGTTGCCCCGCAGATGCTCGATCGGAGGTCATCGCCGTGAAGAGACTGCGACCCGTTGCTTTCATGGTCGGCACAATGCTGCTTTTCGCGAACGCCGGACAGGCCAGAACGAACGGTGTCGGGCGTTCGCTTGGCCTGGCCGGGGTGGGCGGTCCAGGTACGAGTGGCCTCTATGTCGTGAACCTGGACGCCAGCCGTTCGGCGCGAGGCAGCGTTCTCGTGCGTCGGCAAGACGGTGGTGCCGCGCGCGAGGTTCCCTTCACGGACTTGCCGGCCGAGGGAAGCCTGAGTCTCAATCTGGGGTGGTATTCGGAGCTGGGTGAGGGCAGCTTCAGTGTGCAAGTGAGCGCCGATCGAGGCGTCGGAGCCCTGGTTGGGCACCAGTGGCCGGCGGTCGGCCGCTATGCCCACGGCACCCCCGCCCAACCCGCCACCCCCGTCCTGGTCCCCCTGGCAATGAAAGGGCACGACGGTGCGAGCTCCCTGCTGACGGTTCAGAACACCTCGGCTGAGCGCGTGGCTGCGGTCGAGGTCGCCTACTACGAGATGGCGGCATCGATGCCCGCGCGGCGGATGCAGTTCGAGCTGCCCCCCGGTGTCTCCCGGACCATCGACCCCGATCGGGAGCCGGATCTCCGTTTGCTGCCAGCCGGGTATGTCGGCGCGGCTCGGGTGAAATCCCCGCAGCCGGTCGCGGTGCAGGCGTTGGTGGACATCGGCACCAGCGCCAGTGCGGTCTATGCGTTTGCCGGCGTTCCCCAAGAGGCGGCGGCGAGCGAGGTGTACGTGCCCATTGTGCACGCAGCGTCACCGTGGCCGGGAACGGATGCAACGGATCCTTCGGCTACGAGGCGTGACACCATGATGGCGGTGATGAACCCCGGTGCCTCGCCGGTGGTGGTGGCGCTGACGTATCGGGGCCACGCCGGCAGCTGCGCCGGTCAGACCTACCATGCCAACCCGGTCACCATTCCCGGCGGGCGGAGCATCCTCTACTTCCAGGGCGAAGCGGCTGCCGGGCAGCCGGCCGGGCCCAGTCCCCTGCCGGATGGCTGTTCTGCCTCGGCCATGCTGACTGCCGCCTACGGGCGGATTGCGGTGGCCGTGGTCGAGACGGTGCGGGACGCGGGGGGACAAGTGGTGGGGGCGGGTGGTTACGCTGGCTTCCGCGCCCAAGACGGCGCACAACTTCTGTTCAGCCCTGTCTACCGCAAGCGAAACACCGAACGCTCTCTCACCACGGCCGTGTGGGCCATGAATACCAGCGCTCGCACCGCTGAGGCCCAGGTCGTGTTCGAGCGCGATGGTCAGCTCGTCGAGGGCTGCAGCTTGTGCCAGGCGCGGATCCCGCCGCGCAGCGGGCATCTGTGGTGGTCGCCCGAGATACCGGAGCTGGCGGACGGCCAGTTTTACCGTGCCGTGGTATCCGCGGATCAGCCGCTCGTGGCCGTGGTGGCTGACCTGCCGCTGACGAGCGGTGGAGCCTCGAGCGCCTACGACGAGGCGCTCTGGGCGATGTTGCCGATCGGCCTGGCGAGCGGCCCTGGCCGCGCCGCGGTGCCGCTTGCCTTGCGCGAGGCCGTAGTGGTGCCGCCCACGCCAACGCCCTTGCCGACGCCGACCGGCACACCGCCACCGGCCGCCGATGCCATTTGGTCCCGGGTGCTGGTGCAGAACCTGGACCGAGTGGCTGCTGCCACCTGGCGGGCCCGCCTGTCACCGCACGGCTCCAGCGCCACGATTCCGGTCGCCGAAGCCGAACTGGCCCCGGGCGGGCGCGCCGTGCTATCGCTGTGGCAGCGGCCTGATCTACCCGACGGCGTATACAGTGGTATCGCTGCGGGCGATCGTCCCCTGGCCGTGGTCAGCGATCTCCGGTGGCCGGCGAGCGGTCGGGCCGTGGCCCATGGCTGGCCCTACGCCGGGAGCGAGCTCGTGGTGCCCCTGGTGGCCAAGGGTTACAACGACCGGCAGTCCCTGGTGGCGATTCAGAATACGGACCCCTCGCAGGCGGCGGTCGTCCAGCTTGAACTGCACAGCTTCCGCCAGCAGGCGCCATTGGTGGAAACCACGCTGTCGATACCCCCCAACGATTCCTGGCTCCTCGATTTGGCCACCGATCCGCTGTTTCGGACGGTGGCCAATGGCCTGGTTGGCTATTTCCATCTCCGTGCCGACCGTCCGCTGGCTGCTGAGTCACTGCTTCGGAGCAGTAAGGTGCCGCGACTGGCGGCCAGCATCAGCGGTGTACCGCTCGATCGCCTAGCGGCGCGCCTCTACGTGCCATGGTTCCGTCGCGAGTACCTGGGCGGCACGACCACCATCACGGTGATGAATCCGCTGCCCGCGGCCGTCGAAGTGGGGATCAGCTACCTCGGCTCTTCCGGTGGGTGTGCCGGCTTCCGGTACACCGGCCGAACGATGCAAGTGCCGCCGGGCGGCAGCGTCGAAATGAGCCAGGCGGCCAGCGCCAACCACAATCTCCCGTCGAGCTGCGCCGGGGCGGCGGTGTTGACTTCGAGCGGCGGCGCCATTGCAGCCATCGTCGACGATGAAATCCAGGAGCCCACCTGGGCAGGCGGCTCCGTCGCCGCCTACAACGCTCCCTCCCTCGCCGACGCTGGCCTTGCCCTGGCGGTGCCGACCTTCCGCAAGAGCTCGGCTGTCGGTGGCACGGTGACTGGCGTTCAGGTCATGAATGTGGGCGATAGCCCGGCGCGAGCGCGCATTCGTTTCTATGACGCCGCGGGCCACGAAATCGACGGCTGTGGTGCTGCTTGCGAGACGACCCTCCGACCCTCGGACTCGCACCTCTTCTGGCTGGCCGATCTCGCCGTAGTGCCCGAGGACAGTGACGGCTATGCCTGGCTGGAGTCCGATGGGCCCATCGTCGCCGTGGTGTTCGATCAGCCGAGCTTTCTTGCCCCTGGAGCGGTCGATGACGGCACGGCCTACCTGGCGCCGGCGGTCGGTGCGCCGGGTGCGGTCCCGGAGCCGAGCTACGGTCCGTACCTGCCGAACCCGGCCGGTGCCGCGCCGTCGCCCACCGCCTCGCCCACGGCCACGGCGCAGCCGACCGCCACGCCGCAGGCCACTGCCACGGAGGCGACTAGTCGTCTCTGGCTGCCGCGCCTGGACAGAGCTGCGCCCTAAGCTCGCCCTCGCCGGCTCTCGGCCTGACCAGCGAATGCCCGACGGACGGCGGCTGGCGCGTCCGAGGACAGAAGCACGATCAGATGGTTGCGCGCCCGGCTGCAGGCAACGTACAGGAGCTGATTCAGCGATTCATCGTCGAGCGGCCAGCTGTCCAGCTCGGCCAGGATCACGACGGCTCGCTCCAGCCCCTTGAAGCCGTGGATTGTTGACCAGGCGACGGCCTGGCGCTGTTCGGCCGCCCCCGACTCGCCACCGCGGCTAGGGGCGGACCGGGCGGCTGCCGGTGTGGCCAACGTGCCGTCCCGCGTGGCGACCGCCCGCCGTTTGCGGGGCGCCTCGGCGGCGGTCGATGCAGTCGTCGCTCTTGGCTCCAGGCTGTCGGAGAGCACCAGGGAGCCGAAGGTCGGGTCTCGCCACAGGCTACTCTTGTCTCTGCCGCAGGGTGTCAAGACGGCGATCTCGCCTGCCGGGATAGCCTCCTCCTTTGTCAGCCGCTCCAGGGTGCGTGCCAGCGCCCGGTGCAGTTCCGCCGGCCCGGCGTAGGAGAGGACTTCGATCGGCCGTCCGGGCGGGCCATGGACGGCCGGCACATGCGCGGCGTGGTAAAACCGCATGACATGCCGATGGATGGACTGGGTGTTGCGGCAGTTGATAGTGAGGCAATGTGGTGGTTCGACGATGGGAAACGCGCTGGTGTCGATATACAGGCGCTGATTATCGTCATAGAAGATGTAGAGAATACCGCGGTTGGGGTCGCGAAGCAACTCGGTGAGCGTCACCCACCATTCGGTCTGGAAATCCTGGCCCTCGTCGACAACGATGGCGTCGAAGTGCAGCTCGGGTGCCCGCTCGATGGCCGCGAGTAAGCACTCCGGCAGGACTCGGGCAAAGAACGTCTCATCTGCCTGGCAAGGCGTCGGTAGGGTACCAACGTGGGACGCCATCTCGTAACAGAGCTCATGGTAGTGAGCGACCGTCAGGCGATCGTGCCTCGCCAATGCGCCCCGCAAGTGGGCGGCCAACTTCTTGTTGTAACACGTCAGCAGGGTCTTGAAACCGCTGCGGGCCAGCCGGGTGGCCTTTTCGGCCGCGAGCAGCGTCTTGCCGGAACCGGCACAGCCGGAAATGAGCGCTCGATCGTGCCGGCTCAAGAGGTCCAGGATTCGGAACTGCTCTTCGGTGAGACGCAACTGGACCGCCTGCTCGCGCACAATCTCGCCCCACAGGGCGGGCTTGAGCTCCCAGCTCTTGGCCAGAAGCCCGACCAACAGGTCCAGGACCTCGGCTTGGCCGCCGGCGCGGTCGCTGGCAGCTGTGCCGCGATAGTGGGCCATGGCGCGACCCACCCAGCGCTCGATGGCCGCCGTGTCGGTGCGATCGAGGACGATGGCCCGCGGCCTGTCAGGGCCAAGCCACTGGTCGCCGATCACCACGTCCGGAAAGGCCACGGCATGGCCGATGCACAACCCAGCCTCCGCTGCGCCCAGCCGCGCGGCGAGCTCGTCGCGCAAGGCGTAAGCGCTCGTCTTGGCCTGGCGGAAGGGGTCCTTGATGGTCGAGACCCGGCCGGCGGCGGAGGTGCTTGTCCAAGAACCGCTGCGGGCATGGAAGGCGATGGCGCCACCCTTGACCTCGAGCACCAGAATGCCTCGACGAGGGTGGGCAATCACAAAATCGGCCTCGCCGTCGCGCCGGCGGCCATGGCCATCGAGCGCTTGCCAGGCGACGCTGTGGAAGACGACATAATCGTCTGGCAACGCCTGGCCGAAGAGGACGTACAGCTCGCGCTCGGCAGGGCTCGTGGTCTCGGGAGCGATCGTTTCCGGGTAGACGACGGCCATGGCAGGAATCACACGGCGACGGCCGCAGGAGCGGACTCAAGAGGCGTCGAGATCGACCACCGTCGCCTCCGGGATGTTCCGGAAGCGCTCCGGATGGGAGGTCAGCAAGATCACCTGGCTGTCGCCGGCAGCCATGCTCAGTACCGTGCCCAGGGCACGGAGACGCTCCGGATCCGAGTAGCCGAGCGCGTCGTCCAGCATGACTGGCGCTCCGCCCTCCGGACTGACGAGCGCGGCACACGCGAGTCGCTCGATGACGCACAGTTGCTCCCGGGCGCCGGTGCTCAGGTCCGCGAATGGCAAGGTGACGCCGTCGAGGGTGCGACGGGCGATCTGCAGATCCTCATTTAGCTCCACCGAGAAGCTTGGGCCGAACACGGGCCGGCCCAGACGCTCGATCATCTCCCGCAAGGGGGCGTGGTAGCGGAGGTGGGCTTGCTGGCGCTGGCGGTCCAGGACTTCCCACAGCAGCTTGGCGGCCTCCGCTCGCTCATTCAGGCGTTGCCAGTCCCTCGAGGCGCGATCGGCTTCCGCCTGGGCGCGTTCGGCTGCCTCGTACAGGCCCTGCGCGCCCTCCACTTCTAGCCTCGCGGCCAACTGGTCCCGCTCGCGCTCGGCTTCGCGCGTCCGCGCCGCCAAGGCATCGCGCCGTTGGCGGCAGGTGAGTTCCTGCTGCCGCACCACGTCCGGCGCGAGTTGCTCGAGCTCACCACTCGTCGAGCGCACCGCGGCCTCCACCGCGGCGAGCCGCTCTTCGGCGCTCGCCATGGCGGTGGCCAGCTCGGCGTCCGGAACCACCTCGCGAGCACGGGCTAGCTCCGCTGCCGCGGCCTGCGCTTCGGCGGTGGCCTGCTCGACCAGAGCGGTCCATCGCTCGGCTTCGCGTTGGACCGCTGCCAAATCCGTCTCGGCCTGGGTGAAGGCTCGTTCGCAGTCGGCGAGCCAATCCTGGGCCTCGCGCTCGGCCGCCTCCGCGGCCTCCTTCTCGAGCCGGGCCACGTCCAGGTCGCGTGGCAGCGCTGGCTCGGGCGGGCGATGGGCAGTGTACGCTGCGATGGCCGCCGCCAGCTGCTGGATGCGCCACTCCATCTCTTCGGGTGACAAGTCGCGGCACGCTTCGCGGACTCGCTTCTCGGCCGTCTGAAGCTGGTTCTGCATGGCCTGCCGACGGCGGTGGAGTGCCCGCGCCTCGGCAACGTCTTGCGCCCCGGCCTCGGCCAGAAGCTGCCTCCGATGCGACTCGGCCATTTGGAGCTGGCCGGCCAGTTCGGTCGTGCCGCGGCCCGGCTCGACGACTAGGCGAGCCACCCCCGGCAGCTGGATCACCGTCCGCTCGCCGACGGTGCGCTGCCATGGCGTGCCGGCCGGCACAAGCTCTTCCTGGCCATCCACGATGGCCAGCAGCTCGCGTTCTGGGTCTATGGTGAGGGTGGTCTTGGCCAACTCGAGCTGGGCACGGACTTGCTCGACTTTCAGGTGAGCCTGCTCGATCCCCTGGAGGCGCGCTTCGTCCACCTGGCAGGTGCCGAGGAAGTCTTGCGCCTCCTTCTGGGCGGCGAGTCCCTCGCGGACCGCCGCCAGCCGCTCGCTCAGCTGTTGCTGATCCAGCTGGTCATGGCGGAGCTGGTAATCGCCGGCGGCGAGCTCGCGGCGACGGATGGCCTCCTCGGAAGCCTTCCGGGCCGCGGTCCGTGCCTCTGCCGCCTCGGCACGCGCTTTGGCTGCCGCCGTCACCCGGCTGGTCACGCTGGCCAGCGCAGCCTCGGCGCGGGCCTGTTCCTCGCCGCGACGCTCCGCGTTCTGGATCCGGCCCGCTCGCGCCTCGAGCCGCCCTTGGGCCTCGGCTTTCTGTTGCGCAGCCAGGCGACTCTCGGCGCGCAGCCGCTCCAGCGTGGCCTCCAGTTCCTTGATTCGTTCCACCACGTCCGCCAGTCGGTTCAGCTGTGCGTCGGCCTCGGCGAGCTGCCCTCGCAGCGCACGTAGCTCGGCCTCCAGCCGCTCATAGTTGGCGACGGCAGCCTCGAGTTCCCCGAGCCGCTGCCGGAGCGCGTGCGCCTGCTCCTGCGCCTGCTGCGCATGGCGGCCGACCTCGGCGTGCTCTTTCCTGAGACGAGCGTCTTTGGGCGTGAAGTACCGTTCGCGCTCCTGCTTGACCCGGCCAAACAGGTCGTCCGAGGCGTCGTCGCTCAGTTGGGCGCTGGCAATCCGGTCCAGGGCCCGCACCAGCGATCGACTGGCGCGGTACTCCGCCTGCGCCAGATTCACGCCTTGATCGGCATGCAGGGCCTTCCAGAGCGCCCAATCGGCGTGGCGATCGAGGATCTCACGGACGCGGTTGTGCGCCTCCCGTCCGGTGTAGTGCTCGACGGTCGAGCCACGGACCTCGAGGACCGTCTCTGGCTCCTTGAGCCAGCGCTTCCGGTAGCGGAACCGAACCGCGCCAACGGTCATCTCCAACTCGACCTCGGGCCCCACATCCTCGTTGACCGGCTTCACGTGCCGGATGCGAGCGTCCTTCGAGTCGTGAGGCAGCTCGAGGATCAGATCGACGGCTTCGCGCAGACTGGACTTGCCGGTCTCGTTGGCGCCACGGATGACCGTCACCCCCTGCGCCCGAAACGTCACTTCCCGGTCGGTGACTCCCCGAAAGTGGCGGAGCCGGATGCGATGAATTCGCATGGCGCGACTAGCCCGCCTCCTCGACCGGCTGTGCCAGCCGCCAGAGCAGTGCGAGCGCCCGCCGAGCTTTCCGGGCTTCCACACCGTCACCCTGTGCCAGGTTCTGGAGCTCGGCCAGAGCGGCCGCGGCAAAGCCCGACAGGCCTAGAGCAGCAAAGTCGTCCTCGTCGGAACGCTCCACCAGATCCGGCTGCGTCTCCCAGTCGACGATGGCCGCGAACCGGTCGGCGAAGATGGCCAGCCGTTCTTCGAGATATGCCCGCTGGCGGATGGTGAGCGTGCCAACGCACCGCAACTTGAGCACCGTTTCGCGCTTGTTCGGCAGGCTGTCCAACCAGTCCGCCAACGCTGCGATGTCGGCATCGCCGTCCAGGGGCCACTCGCGCGCCAGAAACTGCCAGCGGCCGATGGGCTTTGCCGTCACCGTGGGTGCGCCGTTGCCATCGGGCAAGGACACGACGAGCACGTTGCCCACATCTTGCTCGTCGAAGTCGGTGGCTTCGGGGCTACCGGAATACCAGATGCAGCGCCGCTCGTCGACAGCAGTGGTGGAATGCCGGTCGCCGAGGGCCACGTAGTCGACGTGCCCTGCGGCGACCGCTGCTAGGAGGGCGTCGCGCGCCAGGCGGGTCGGGTCGTCGCTGTGTGGCGAGAAGGTATCCAGGGCCCCGTGGGCCAGCAGGACTCGGCGCGTGCCGGGCTGGGGCGCCTGGCTGGCCAGCGCATCGAGAGCGGCAACACACGGGTTCTCGGCCGGCCGCTTGGATAGCCAGACGGCCGGCATCAGCCACACGTCGGGAGCCGCCTGCAGGGGCCTGCTCTCGGTCAGCACGTGGACATTGGGGGGTCGATGGCGCTGGAAGTCGGCGCCGCGGTAGATGGAGGCGGCGTCGAACGGGTCGTGGTTGCCAGGCAGCAAGTACACCGGCACGGGCACCTGGGCCAGGGCATCCAGGGCGCGGGAAACAAGCTGGCCACTCACATGGTTCGACTCGAACACGTCCCCGCAGACCACGACGAAGGAGCAGCCTTCGCTGCGCACCAGCGCGCCGATGCGCTCAATGGCGGCGACGCGGGCATCGGCGAAACGGTGCTGTGCTTCGGGCGGCAAGAAGCGGCGGCTCATGCCCAGTTGCCAGTCGGAGGTGTGCAGGAAGCGGACCATCGAGGCTATCGTACCACCAAGCCGGTTGCGGCGACCAGCGCCCCGACGCCAGGCGGGCGGACGCAAGCGGCCGCGCTTGGCAAGACCGGCTTGGCCGAGCTTGCCGAAACCGTCATGGCGGAGCTTGAACAGACCGTTGTGGCCGAGCTTGGCAAGATGCGCATGGCCGTGGTCGGTGGCCTGGTTTACCAGGGCGAGCGCAGTACGCTCAAGAGATCGCTGTGGTCATCGCTCCACAGGCTGGCTGGGCCTGTCACCGGCAGCGGCTGCCAAAGGCCCGACGGCTCGTCGAGCAGCCGCTCGATCGTCGCCGCATCGGGTGCTAGAGCAACGGCCACGGTCGCCGCGGCGCCCTGGGCCCGAGCGGCGGCTGGCGGTTCCCAGCGAGCGATGGCCACTGGTCGGCCGGTGGCCTGGGACCAGGCGCGGAAGATCCGGCTGAGATCGAGCGAGCGATTGGAGATATGGAAGACCGCACAACCTCCGGGCCGGGTGCGGTCCAACGTCAGCGCCATGGCCTCGCGCGTCAGCAGGTGCGCCGGCACTGAGTCACTGCTGAACGCGTCGGCGACCACCAGGTCGTAGTGGGCAGGCGCGCGACGGGCTAGGCCCAGCCGGCCATCCGCAATTTCGACCTGCACGTGCGCCGGCGAGTCCGATAGGTAGGTGAACCACTTGCGGGCGAAACGCTCCACCAGCGGATCGATCTCAAAGATGTCGATCTCCTGCCCGGGCTTGCCCAAGGCTGCCAGGGCACCGGTTCCCAAGCCGACGAGCGCGATGCGAGCTCCGCTTCGCTGGGCGCGCATGACGCTACCCAGCGGACCGGCGGGATGGTAGTAGCTGCCGGGCACCGACCGAAGCTCGGGTTTGAGGCTCTGTGAGCCGTGGACTGTCGTGCCGTGCAGGAGGACTCGACGCTCGGCCGTCTCGCGTACCCGCAGAACGCCGAAGAAGCTGCGGGCTTGTTCTACCACGGGCGCCGGTGCATTCCAGCCCAGGACGGCGACGGCAGTCAGGAGGCAGGCGGCGAGCGGAAAGAGCAGGTGGCGCCTAGGCAGAGCCAGGCCGTAAGGCAGCAGTAGGACGAGCATCAGCAACCACCAGCCGCGTCCCTCCAGAGATCCGGTGGCCAGTCCTGCCATCGCCAGCGCCCCCACACCGAGCACCGTCGCTGCTGGCAGCAGTAACCCCAGGCCCCAGGGCCGGCGGAGGCTGGCCGCGCCGACAGCCGCGCCGGGCCGGAAGGCGAGCCAGGCGAGCAGCGTGAGCCCAATCGGCCACTCGGCTACGCTGTCAAAGACCACGGGCGCCACCAGACTGTTGAACACGCCACCGACCGCCCCACCCAGCGCAATCCACAAGTAGAACTCAGTGAGCCGGTCGGACGGGGGGCGGTCGCGCGCCAGGTCCAGGTGACAAAGCGCGCTCGAGGCCAGAACCGTGGTCAGAGCCAGTACCACCAAGAGCACGACGGGCAGCAGGATCTGCAGGCTCGTCACCGCCAGGCTGAGGGCGACGCACAGGGCCGCCAAAGCCGCCAGTGGCCGCCGTGGCAGGCGGTCCGGCCAGGCAAAGGCGACCACGTAACCCAGCAAGTACAGGGCCAGCGGCAGTACCCACCACAGCGGCATGGACAGGGCATCCGTAGTGATGGTCAGGGTAGCGCCAAGCAGCAAGCTCGACGGCACGGCGGCGCGCAGAAGCCACATGCCACGGCGCCCGGCTCGGATGGGCGGCGAGCCCCAATCGTCGACAGGGTCGGCTCCGAGTGGGGGACCGCCTCTGGCCGCCGCTGTTGGCCAGCGCATGGTCGCCGTCACCAAGATGGCGAAGGCGGCGTAGCCGAGGGACCAAGCGGTGGCCTGATCCCGCAAGCCGAGTCGCGGCTCGACAAGGCTCGGGTAAGCGAGCAGGGCCAGGAAGGAGCCGGCATTCGAGGCGGCATACAGGCGATACGGATTGGCGATCTCCGGCCGACGGGCCACCAGCCAGGTCTGGACGAGCGAGGCGTTGCTGGACAGCGCGAAGAAGGGCAGCCCAACGGCGGTACCCAGGGAGAGGAGCACCGCCATCGTCGGTCCTACGTGCTTCGTTGGAGCCACCGCCTCGGGCCACGGCGGCAGCAGAGCCAGTGGCGCAAGCACGACCGCGAGATGCAGCCACGGCCGAAGGCCTGGCCGACGATGACCGGTGAGCCAGTGGGCGTAGGCATACCCGGCCAGCAGCACCAGCTGATAGAACACCATCGCCGTGTTCCAGACCGCCGGGCTACCCCCGTAGTGCGGCAAGAGGATGCGCGCCGCCATCGGTTCTACCAGGAATAGGAGAGCGGCACTGAGAAACACGGAGATGACGGCCGCGGCCAAGTACCACCGGCCACCACGCTGGGGGTTCGCGGTTGGCTTGACGGACGGCATCATCGACCGGCAGCGTGCGGGTTCGCGGTTGGCTTGACGGAACGCATCATCGACCGGCAGCGCCTCGGCGCTCGGGGGTTCGGCCAGGGGCAGCGGTCCGGGGGCAGCGCCTCACGGCTGGCGGTCAGCGCGAGGCAGGAAGGCGCGCGGCGCCAACTGTGGCGGTGGGTCCGTCGGCCACGCG
>DAOUCP010000137.1:0-59559 GCA_034432155.1 Anaerolineae bacterium | reverse complement strand
GACGATGACCGGCTCCTCGTAGACGCCATAGACCTCCCGCATGACGTCCATCATCTCGCCCAGCGTGGCGTAGGCCTTGGCCGCCTCGATCAGCACGGGCATCACGTTTCGTCCGTCCTGGCACGTTTGCCCGAGGTCGGCCAGCACACGGCGCACCGCCTCGCCCTCGCGCTCGGCTCGCGTCTCGGCGAGACGGGCCACTTGACGCGCATAGCCGTCCGGATCCATCGCCAGCAGCGGAATCTCGATCGGACTCTGGTCCCGATAGCGGTTCACCCCCACGATCGTCCGTTCGCCGCGGTCGATCTCACCCTGATACTTCGCGGCGGCGTCGGCGATCTCGCGCTGCAGGTAGCCGGTCTTGAGAGCCTCAACCACGCCGCCCAGCGCTGCGATGCGCTCGAAGTAGGCATGCACCGCCGCCTCCATGTGGTTCGTCAGGGCTTCGACGAAGTACGATCCGCCCAGGGGATCCACCGTGTTCGTGACGCCGCTCTCGTAGGCGATGATCTGCTGCGTGCGCAGGGCAATGGTCACCGCCTTTTGGCTGGGCAGGGCTAGCGCTTCGTCCATCGAGTTGGTGTGCAGGCTCTGCGTGCCGCCGAGGACTGCGGCCAGCGCCTGAATGGTCACCCGCACGATGTTGTTCTCCGGCTGCTGCGCTGTCAGACTGCAACCGGCCGTTTGGGTGTGGAAGCGCATGCGCCAGGAGCGCGGATCCTTGGCCCCGTACTTCTCGCGCATCACCCGCGCCCAGATCCGGCGACCGGCGCGGTACTTGGCGATTTCCTCGAAGAAGTCGTTGTGGGCATTGAAGAAGAACGACAGGCGAGGGGCAAACGAGTCAATGGGCAACCCCCGCTCCAAGGTGGCGTCCACGTATGTCAAGCCGTCGGCCAGGGTGAAGGCAAGCTCCTGGACCGCAGTCGAGCCGGCCTCGCGAATGTGGTAGCCCGAGATGGAGATCGGATTCCATTGCGGCAGATGCTGGGCACCAAACTCCACGGTGTCCACCACCAGCTTCACGCTGGGCTCGGGAGGGAAGACGAACTCCTTCTGGGCGATATACTCCTTCAGGATGTCGTTCTGGATGGTACCCCGCAAGCACTCGGGCGCCACCCCCTGCTTCTCGGCGGCGGCGATGAACATGGCCCAGATGACAGCTGCCGGAGAGTTGATGGTCATGGAGACCGAGACGCGGTCGAGCGGAATGCCGTCGAAGAGGATCTCCATGTCGCGCAGGCTGGATACGGCTACGCCGCACTTGCCAAACTCGCCCACCGCCTGGGGAGCGTCCGTGTCGTAGCCGTAGAGCGTCGGCATGTCGAAGGCCACGGAGAGGCCGGTCTGACCGTGCTCCAAGAGGTACTTGAAGCGCTCGTTCGTCTCCTCGGCCGTGCCGAAGCCCGCAAACTGCCGCATCGTCCAGAGGCGCCCGCGGTGCATGGTGGCGTGAATGCCGCGCGTGAAGGGGTACGCTCCCGGGAACCCGATGTCCGCGAGGTAGTCCAGGTCGGCCAGGTTCTCAGGCCCATAGAGACGCTCGATCTCGACATCGCCTGTGGTCCGGAAGCTTGCCATGCGCTCACCGCCGGCCCGCAAGGCCGGTTCCAGCACTTCCCGCTCCCAGGCAGTGCGCGCCATGCGCAGTTCGGCCAGCCTGTCACCATCCATCCTCATCCGCTCCCTTCCTCCTTGCCAGGCGCGGTGCAGAGCGCCATGTGCGAGGCCAATGATAGTCGAGGCGTGGGGCACCGTCACGGCACATCGGTCTGGCTGACGCATGCGCCTCGTCCTTCGAGGCGTGGGGGACCCTAGCGGCAGATCCGTCTGGCCAAGGCATCCGCCGCGTCGTTCGACGCGTCGGGCACCGTCACCGCAGGCCGATGGGCCGGGTGGGTCGCCCAGGGCCTTCCGACGGCGGTCGCGGCAGTGCGGTGGCCTGCGATGCCGGCGCCCCAGTTGACCCGGAGCCAGGGCTCCGGTATCATGCTCGAACTTGCAGTATCGACCTTCCTACAAGGATTGTTCACTCCCACTATGACCATTCCTTCTCGCTTTTCTTTTTCGATCAAGGTATTCTTCCTGAGTGTAGCAGCTCTGGCGGCCGTCGCGGGCGACTCGCTCCCCGGCGCGGCCGTCGCAGGTGCCTTGCTTCCCGGCGTGGCCGTCGCGGGCGACTCGCTCCCCGGCGCGGCCGTCGCAGGTACCTTGCTCCCCGGGGCGGCCGTCGCAGGTGCCTCGCTCCCCGGGGCGGCCATCGCAGGTGCCTTGCTGCCCAGCGCAGCCGCCCAGGAGGCAACGCCGGCCGCTCGAGCTGGCCCGACGGTCGAAGCGCTGCTGTTCTGGTCCACGACCTGTGAGCACTGCCACAAGGTCATCGAGGAGATCTTGCCGCCGTTGCAAGATCGGTACGGGGAGGAGCTTCGGATCTTCTTCGTCGAGGTCCAGTCGGTCGCCGGCTACGACTTGTGGCGCAAAGTTTGGGACGTGTACGGCATCGGCGAAGACCGCCGCGGCGTGCCACTGCTGGTGATCGGCAATGCGGCGCTGCTAGGCGAGGTGGAGATCGCCAAGGACGCGCCAACAGCCATCGACCGTGGTCTGGCTGCTGGAGGCCTGCCCATCCCGGCCTCGCTGGGTGTCGACCGGGCAAACGCCGAGGCGCACCATCAACTGTCCGCCGCCTTGCTCACCGCTACCCCACCCCTGCCCGACCGCACTGCCGCCAGCACCCTAGCGCCGCCGGACTCCGGGACGCCGGTGACCGGCCCCGCGACCGGCGCCACGGAGGTCGGCACAGCATCGGCCAGTGGCGGTGTCACAGCCACGCAGGGCTTAACCACCTCGCGGGCAAGCACTGCCACCGCTGCGGCCCGTCCAGCGCTGGCGCGGGCCCTGGCCTGGCTGGTATTCGTGGGGCTTCTTCTGACCGCGGCGTACGGTCTTCTGGTCCCCGGGCGGGCTTACCTGCGGCCGCGGCTGCGCCCCTGGTGGATGCCGCCGGCGAATCTCGACTGGCTGCTGCCGCTCGTGGCCATCCTGGGCATCGCTGTGGCCGCTTACCTCACCGACAAGGAGGTGACCGGTACTGCCACCTTCTGCCCGGTGGGCGCCTGCGATGCTGTGCAGTCTAGCAAGTATGCCCGTCTGCCGATTCCCTATCCGCGGGTCGTTCACGATTCTGCCTCGGGATCCATTGGCTTTGGATTGGCGCGCTCCGGCTTGCCCGTGGCGGCGCTCGGACTGGTGACGTACATCCTCATCCTCGGCCTGTGGCTGTGGTGGAAGTACCGCCGCGGACCCACGAAGCCGCATGCCCTTGAGGCCCTTTATGGCCTCACCCTGATCGGTGTCCTCTTCTCGATCTACTTGACTGCGCTCGAGCTCTTCGTCCTCAAAGAGGTCTGCATGTGGTGTCTGATGTCGGCGGTGGCGGTGGCGCTCCTGCTCTGGCTCGCGCTGCCATCGTTGGTCCATCGGCTCGCTGCCGTGCAGCTCCGATCGGCAAGAGGACCACGCGCCAGCCGCCCCTTCGCCGCCACGACTTCGCCGCGCCGCACCGGCCGCGCCGCCGGGATGCAGCGCGCCACCGTTAGCGCCAACAGCGACCGGAGCCAGCGCTCGCCTGCCGCCAAGGCAACGAAGCGGCGCAAAGGGCGGCGCTAGAAGATGCCACGCGCCTTCGCGCAGCGGCCATGTCGGCCGCCGAAGGGAAAGACCGCAAGCCGAAAGGAGAAACCGAACCATGGCGAATGAACGGAGCCCTGGCGTCCAGCGTTACGTCCGACAGGCCGAGGATGAACAAGCGCGTCGCCTCGCCTACCGCGCCAGGCTGCGGCAGCTTAAGTTCGACACCCTGGCGGTGCACGGCATGTACTCGACCCTCGAGGCCTTCGGCGGCGGACAGGGCGGCATCATCGAACCCATCCTGCCGTCGACCTCCCAGGCCTACCGGGACAGCGACGAGATGGAGGCCGCGCTGGCCTACCTCGTCCCCACCTGGTGTTACTCACGCATCCACAACCCCACCGTTCACTACCTCGAGGAAACGCTGTCGCTCTTGGAGGCCTACGGCTGCGACTTCGACGCTTCGGCGCTGTGCACCGCCTCCGGCATGGCGGCCATTAAGCAGGCCGTCGAGCCCCTCTTGGCCCAGCAGGGCGATCCATCGGCGCCGATCCACTTCGTGTCGCAGGCCCAGGTCTACGGCGGTACGTTCCAGCTCTTCCATGTCCGCATGCGTGAGCGTGGCGCGGTGGTGCGCTGGGTCACCCATCCCTGGGACTTGGAGGAGTGGCGAGCCCAGACCGACGAGCGCACCCGATTCCTGTATGTCGAGATGCCCTCGAATCCCCAGCAGGCATGCTGCGACATCGCCGCCCTGGCGGAGCTGGCTCACGCACACGGCATCCCGCTGATCGTCGACGCCACCATCGCGACACCAGCCCTGTTGCGCCCGCTCGCGCACGGCGCGGATATCGTCGTCCACTCGTTGACCAAGACCGTCGGCAGCGGCGGCGCAGCGGTCGGCGGCGCCATCATCAGTCGCCTGCCCATCACCAGTCGGCACCTCACGAGCGATGTCGTCGCTGACTATGCGACGTGGCTGAAGCTGTGGCCCTTCCGGGACTCAGGGCCCTGCATGTCGCCCTATGCCGGCTTCTACCTCCTGAACGAGCTGCGGACGCTGCGCCTCAAGGTGGCGGCGTTCTCGCGCTCGACGATGCAGGTTGCCGATTTCCTGCGCCAGCACCCCAAGGTGGAGCGAGTCGACTACCTGGGTCTGGTCGACCATCCACTCCATACGCTGGCCAAGCGTTACCTGAAGCTGGTAGACAGCGAGGAAGCGCTCTTCGGCCACCTATTGTCGTTCCAAGTGCGCGGCGGCGCCGCGCAGGCGCGGCGCTTCTTCGACCGGCTCGAGCACATCTATCGCGCCACCGATCTTGGGCGTGTCAAGAGCGTGGCCACTATCCCCGCTATCTCGACCCACCAGCAACAAGGCGAGGAGGGCCGCCAGCTGGCGGGCATCCCGGCCAATATGGTGCGCTTGTGCGTGGGCGGCGAGCACCCAGCGGATGTGATCGCCGACCTGGAACAGGCCCTGGCGGCGGTGGACTAGAAGGACCGTTGCCGATGGGCCGGGCACTGGCGCCTCACGGCGCAGATCGCCGTTGCACAGCGGCCACACCGGCCCCTCGGCACCATGGACAGTCAAGGAGGAACCACATGCGCTTGCTCATGATTGGCTTTGGTACGGTGGGTCAAGGACTGGCCGAACTCCTGCTCCGCAAGGGGGAGGAACTGGAGCGCAGCTATGGCCTGCGCCCCAGAGTGGTGGGCATCAGCGACTTGCTGAAAGGAAGCACCCAGGATCCCCGCGGTCTGGATCTGGAAGCGGCCTTGGCGGCAGCCGGCAGCGGCGAGCCGCTGGGCACGCGGGTGGGAACCCCATTCGAGGGGGACGCCCTGACCATGATTCAAGCGGTGGACGCCGACGTCCTCGTGGAAGCCACTTACACCGACATTCAGACGGCCGAGCCAGCCACCTCCTACGTTCGCACCGCGCTCGAACGGGGCATGGACGTGGTCACCACCAACAAGGGCCCCATCGCGCTCCACTATGCCGAGCTGCGCCAACTCGCGGCCCAGAAGGGGCGACGGCTGCTGTTCGAGGGTACTGTGATGAGCGGCACGCCCGTCCTCAACCTGATCCGCACCAATCTGGCTGGCTGCGAGATTCAGGCCATCCGCGGCATCCTGAACGGCACCACCAACTACATCCTCACGCAGATGGAGAACGGTCTGCCCTATGCCGAAGCGTTGGCTCAGGCGCAGCGACTGGGCTATGCGGAGGCGGTGCCGGATGCCGATGTCCTGGGCTGGGATGCTCTCGCCAAGGTGACCATCCTGGCCAATGTGGTCTTCGGAGCTGCGCTCCGACCTTCGGACAGCCCCTGCCAGGGCATTACCGAGATCACGCCCGAGGCCATCGCCGAGGCGCGCCAGAACGGCAAGCGCTACAAGCTCATCGGCCACGTGTGGCGGGAGGGAAGCGTGGTGCACGCCACGGTGGGGCCGGAGCCGATCGATCTGGCCCATCCGCTGGCCGGGGTGATGGGTGCCACCAATGCCTTGACCATCACGACCGACGTCTTGGGCGACGTGACCGTCGTGGGGCCAGGTGCCGGACGGCAGCAGACGGGCTACAGCCTGCTCATCGACTTGATCCACCTGGGAGGAATGACATGAAGATGCTCTTGGCCGGCGAGTGGGTGGATCGCGAGCGGCGCATCGAGGTTCGCGACCCGTACGACGACTCGCTCATCGACACCGTCCCGTGCGCCAGCGCCGAGGACTGCGAGCGGGCGCTCGAGTACGCCGTTGCCGGAGCGGCCATCGCCCGGCGCATGACGGTCTACGACCGGGCGACGGTGCTGGCCCGGGCCGCCGCCATGGTGATCGAGAGGCAAGAGGACTTCGCCCGCACCATTGCCCGCGAGGGCAGCAAGACCATCCGCGAGGCGCGGAAGGAGGCCCGGCGCTGCGGCAACACCTTGACCATCAGCGCCGAAGAGGCCAAGCGCACCCTGGGGGAGACCATCCCCTTCGATTCGTTCCCTGGCGGCGAGAAGCGCCGTGGCTACTACTACCGCTTCCCGATTGGCGTCGTTCTGGCCATCACCCCTTTCAACGATCCCCTGAATCTAGTGGCCCACAAGCTGGGACCGGCCATCGCCGGCGGCAACGCCGTCATCCTCAAGCCTGCGTCCGTCACGCCCCTGTCGGCTCTGAAGCTGGCCGCGGTCTTCGAGGAGGCTGGTCTGCCGGCGCCTGTGCTCCAGGTATTGACCGGCCATGGCGCCGAGATTGGCGGACAGCTGGTCGCCGATGAGCGCGTGCGCATGGTGTCGTTCACCGGCGGGCTCGAGGCCGGCCGCCAGGTGGCCCGTCAGGCCGGAATCAAGAAGATCGGCATGGAGCTGGGCAGCAACTCGCCCGTCATTGTCTGGCTGGACTGTGATCTGGGCTGGGCGGTCGAGTCCTGCGTGTCGGGCGCCTTCTGGGCCGCCGGCCAGAACTGCATTGGCGTCCAACGGATCTACGTCCACCGCGACGTCTACGAGCCGTTTCGCGATGCCTTCGTGGCCCAGACGGAACGGTACCAGGTCGGCGACAAGCTCGATGAGCGCACCGACATGGGCCCCATGATCACCGTGGCCGAGGCGGAGCGCTGCGAGCGCTGGATCCGGGAGGCGGAGGGGATGGGTGCGCGCGTCCTCACCGGCGGCACGCGGGAGCGCGCCCTATTGCGGCCCACGGTGCTCGAGAACGTGCCGCCCAATGCCACGTTGCATCGCCAAGAGGTGTTCGGCCCGACGGTCAACCTTTACCCCGTTTCCGACCTGGACGAGGCCATCGCGCGGGCGAACGAGCTGCCCTTCGGTCTGCATGCCGCGATTTTCACCCACGACGTCGACGTAGCCTTCCGAGCGGCCTACGAGCTGGATTGCGGCGGGGTGATGATCAACGACTCCACCGACTACCGCCTGGACTCGATGCCCTTTGGTGGGGTCAAATACTCCGGGCTGGGCCGCGAGGGCATCAAGTTCTCGCTTCTCGAGATGACCGAGCCCAAGGTGGTGTGCTTCTACCTGCCAGAGCTCTAGCCGCCGCCAGGCTTCTAAGCCGAGCGCAGCGCCTCGAGGGCGGCTACGCTGTCGGCGGCCACCTCGGGGCGCTGGGTCTGCCGGGCAGCCGCCAGCAAGGCCTCAAGCGGCACAAGATCCAGGCTGATGGCCACCTGACCGACGGCCAGCGTGGCCAGGCTCTTGCGCCGGTGGCTGCTCGCCGCCTCTGGCAACGCCAGCGGCACCAGCCGGCCGCTCGTTACGAGGCCAGGGGCCAACGACTCGTCGGCGAACACCGGCACATCCTGGCCGAGTCTCGCCAACAGGCCACGGATGCGCGCTGCCCCCTCCACCGCCGTCACGACCACCCCATCCGGCTCGTCGACCCCGTGGTACTCGATCGGCTCGGGACTCAGAATGATCTCGGCCATCGAGTAGCCGGTGCGCACCGTGATCGGATAGTCATCGCGCGCTGCTGCCCATAGGCCGCACAGCGTCCCCGCGCTGGCCAGCAGGTGGGCAGCGGTGCGAACGCGCTGGCCGGCCGCACCAGCCAGCACCATGCGCCACGGCTCCGAGAGCCCGGACCCGAACTGGGCGGTCAGCGGTCGCAGCGGCAAGACCGGTTGCCCGCGCACCTGCTCGCCGGCGGCGCGCAGAGCTTGCTCCCACTCGGGACGCTCGGCCCGCTGCAGAGTGCCTTGCCCCAGGCCGAGGTCTGCCATGGTGCTCTCCAGCGCCCGCCGACCGAACTGGTTGGCCGGCACGAAGTGGGCAGTGCACAACTCCCAGATGTCCACCAGGCTGAAACCGCGGCACGCGATCGCCTCGGCCAGGGTCTCGGCCAGATCCTCATCGAAGACCGTCTTGCGGGCCACGAAGGCCGCCCCGTTGCAGGCCACCGTGGCCGCAATGTCGAGCGGCTGCTCCAGGTTGCCCAACGGCGTGGTCGCTGTGCGGGCGCCGAGCGGCGTGGTGACCGAGACCTGACCGCCGGTCATGCCGTAGTTGAAGTTGTTCAGCACCAGCACCGCGATGCCAGCATTGCGGCGCGCCGCGGAGATGAGATGGTGCCCACCAATGCCGCAGCCGCCGTCGCCCATGAGGACGATCACGGTAAGCTCGGGACACGCCAGCTTGATGCCGCTAGCGTACGTCACGGAGCGACCATGCAGACCGTGGAACGCGTGGGTGCGGAAGTACTGGTCGGCGATCCCCGAGCAGCCGATATCGGTGACGATGACAATGCGTTGCCGATCGATCTGCAACTGGGCCAGGGCGACGGCAAGCTGCTCCACCACGCGGGTGTGGCCACAGCCCGGGCAGAAGGCAAACGGCAGCCGCGACCCATTCAGATAGGAGCTGGGTGCCGGGGTGGTAGCAGGTTCGTTCACGGCACGGCCACGGCCTCTAGGAGCTGACGGGGTGAGATCAAGAGCCCGTCGAGGCGGTGCACGCCGATCACCTCGGCCCGGCCGCACACCAAGCGCTCTACTTCACGTCGATACTGGCCGAGGTTCAGCTCCGCCACCACGACGCGCCGCACGCCGTCGCAAGCGCCAAGAATGGCCGTCTGGGGCACCGGCCAGAGGCTGTAGATCGTCAGCGCGGAAACGCGGAAGCCCTGGCTCCGCGCCAGCCGCGTTGCCTCGCGCACCGAGCGCGCCGTCACGCCGTAGCCGATGAGCAGCGTCTCGGCCCCCGGCTGGAGATCTGCCTGGGCAAGTTCCAGCTCGCTGGCATGGGCATCGATCTTGGCCGCGAGCTGCTGGTTGAGTCGCTCCAAGACAGCCGGGTCCTTGGTGATGTAACCAGCTTCATCGTGGCTGGAAGCGTTGTAGCGCAGGAGCAAGCTGTCGGGGGGCGCATCGAGACCGGCCGAAAAGGGCACCAGCGGTGGCACGAGCGGCTCAGTGGGCAGAGGCGAGCACCAGGGAGGCGGCGTCCGAAAGGCGTCCACGGCGACCGTTTCCGTTGTCATGGCCACTTCCTTGTCGGTCGCCAGGAACACCGGGCTGCGGTACCGCTCGGCCAGGGCAAAGGCCCGTTGTGTCAAGTGATAGCTGTCTACGGCGTTCGTGGGCGTCAAGGCGATGATCGGGTAACCACCGGAGGTGCACCAGCGCAAGAACTGCACGTCCCCCTGGGCTCCGGTCGTAGCCGCTCCCGTCGCTGGCCCCATGCGCTGCACAATGACCACCACCAGCGGAACCTGGACCATGATCGCCACGCCGATGTTCTCGCTGTAGAGCGACAGACCTGGCCCGCTGGAAGCCGTCATGGCCTTCGCACCCGCCAGCGCGGCACCGATGCACAGGCCCATCGAGGCGATTTCATCCTCGGCCTGAATGCCGATGCCGCCGACCTTGGGCAATTCGCGCAGCATGTGCACCAGGATTCCCGAGGCCGGGGTGATGGGATAGCCGGCGAAGAAGTTACAGCCCGCGGCAAGGGCACCACGGGCGATGGCTGTGGCGCCCTCGAGCAGCTCACGCGGTTCGGTCATGACGGTGCCGATCAGCCGGCGGTGCCACCGCCGGCTCACAGAAGGCGATTCTAGCACACGCCAGCGCGCCACCTGGCCGCCGATTGACGGCGGTGGCGACGCGGCTTATAGTCCCGCCCTGCGCCGCCGGCGGTTGCGGCATGACCAATGGTCCGCCGCCAAGCCAGCCGCGGCCGTTCCTGCATCATTCGCAACCCAAAGAGGAGGCCTCACATGGCCGAGACGGCCACTACTACGCCGGGGACTGGCAACACCAGCCGCTGGATCGTCGCCCTGGGCGGCATCCTGGTGCAGCTTTGTCTGGGCGCGATCTACGCTTGGAGCGTGTTCGTGAATCCGCTCATTGCCGGCTTTGGCTACACGAACACCCAAGCCCAGACCGTGTTTTCCGTAGGCCTGGCGGCCTTCGCCGTCACCACCATCTTCGCCGGGCGCTGGCAGGATCGCGTTGGCCCACGCGTGGTGGCCTTGACTGGCGCGTTGGTCCTGGGCCTGGGGTACGTGCTGGCGGGCTTGACGGGCGGATCGGTGGCCATGGTGACCCTTTTCGCCGGGCTGCTCGGTGGCATCGGCATCGGGATCGGCTATGTGTGCCCCATTGCTGCCCTCGTCAAGTGGTTTCCCGACATGCGTGGCTTCATCACTGGGCTGGCGGTCGCCGGTTTCGGCGGCGGCGCTTACATCTTCTCCAATCTCGGAGGTCGACGCCTGCCAACCGTGGCCCTGACCGACGTCGCTGGCAAGAAGGTACCGACCATCCCGGAGGGCGTTGCCCAGGCGGCATTCCAGTCCCAGGTGCTCGAGACCTTCGTCCTGTTCGGCATCGCCTTCGCCATCATCGCCGGCCTGGGGGCGCTGCTATTGCGCAATCCGCCTGCTGGCTGGTTGCCTACTGGTTGGACACCTCCCGCCACGGCCAGCCGTGCCAGCTTCGCGCCGGGCGAGATGCTGCGCACGCCGCAGTTCTACATGCTGTGGCTGTGCTTCGCCGGTGCGGCCATGGCTGGCCTCTTGACCATCGGCGTGCTGAAGCCCTTCGGCCAGTGGCGAGGCCTTGGCTTCCCGCCGGGCTCGGCCGAAGCGGCCGCGGCAGCCACCACGGCCGTTGGCCTGCTCGCCTTGTTCAACGCCGCCGGCAGAATCGTGTGGGGCTGGCTCTCCGATCGACTGGGCCGCAACCTGACGATGACCATCATGTTCGCCCTCCAAGGCGCGATGATGCTGTTGCTGATCCGCATGGGCGACTCGGTTGCCGAGCTGCAGATCGCCGCAGCCTGGGTGGGCTTCAACTTCGGCGGTAACTTCGCCCTGTTCCCCTCCGCAACCGCCGACTTCTACGGCACCAAGCACCTGGGGGTGAATTACGGGTTGGTCTTCACGTCCTACGGCGTCGCCGGCATCCTCGGCCCGCAGATGGCGGGTCGCGCCTTCGACGCCTTCGGCTCCTACCAGGTGGCCTTCACCGTGGCCGGCGTGGCCTGCCTAATCGCCGCGGTGATCGCCTTCTTTATCCGCTCGCCGCACGGGGAGACGCGAGCGGCGGCCTAGGACGACCGAACGCGGTGCGCCGAGCCGCAAGCCACATCCCATTGCTCGCAGGGCGGTGAGTCGCGAGCCGTGTGGCACGGTCCACACAGCGCACCAGCAACCCTCGGCGATGAGCTGGATCGCAGCGGGATAGGCACGTGTCCCAGCCGACGTTCGGGCCGCCCAAGACGGCGTGGCGGGCCTGCAGGCAAACCGGATGGCAGGCCCGCGCCGCCCCCCAGGCGGATCGGCCCGCCCCAGGTGTGCTATACTGCCTGCGGCATGCAGGCCTTCCTCGAGCCCCGCACCGTCGCCCTGATCGGTGCCACCGACGATCCTCAGTCCCCCGTTGGCCGCAGCACCCTCGAGAACCTGCTGCAATCGCAAGAGGAACGACAGCTCTACGCCGTCAACCCCAATCGCCGCGAAGCGCTCGGCTTGCGCTGCTACGAGAAGGTCGCCGACATCGGGCAAGCCATCGACCTGGCGATCCTCGTCACGCCGGCAGCCAAAGTTCCGGCCCTGGTGGCCGAGTGTGGTGAGGCCGGCGTCAAGGCGGCGATCATTCTGTCGGCCGGCTTTGGCGAGGCCGGCGAGGGCGGTCGTGCCTTGGAGGCAGCGGTCCGCACCGTCGCGGGACGCTACCCCATGCGCATCTTGGGGCCCAACTGCGCTGGGCTGATCCGTCCCACGGCCAACCTGCGGGCGACCCATCTTGCGGTCGAAGCCAAGCCAGGTCGCATTGCCGTCCTGTCGCAGAGCGGTGCCTACGGGGCCATGATCCTCGACCAGCTCCGGACGGCCGGCATTGGCGTCAGCCTGTTTGCCTCGCTGGGCTCCATGATCGACCTCGACTTCGGCGACTTGATCGATGTTCTGGTCGATGACCGCGAGACCCGTGGTGCGCTCGTCTACATGGAGAGGGTTGGCGACGCCGCCAAGTTCATGAGCGCGGCACGCGCCTTCGCTCACACCAAGCCGCTCTTGATCGCCAAGGCCGGGGTATCTGGCGGGGCCGCTGAAGCGATGCGGTTGCACACCGGCGCCGAGGTTGGTCGCTTCGAGGTGTACGACGCCGCGTTTCGACGGGTTGGCGCCCTACGCGTCGACGAGATCGGGGAGCTGGTGGATTGTGCTCGGATCCTCGACTCGCGGCACCTTCCCACCGGCCCACGTCTGGCGCTGATCACCAACGCTGGCGGCCCCGGAGTGATCGCGGCCGACACCATCAGTCGCCGCAACGGCGTGCTGGCCAGTTTCTCGCTGGAGAGCCAACGGGAACTGGCGGCTGCCTTGCCAGGCCGCTGGAATGGTGCTAACCCCATCGACGTGATGGCCGACGGTCGCACCGAGCACTACCTGGCGGCATTGCAGGCCTGTCTTGCCGACCCCGAGAGCGACGGCATCGTGGTCATCCACGCGCCGCTGGGAGGTGTGTCCGCTTCCGAACTGGCCAGGGCCATCCTCGCCGTGGCCAGCAAGCGGCAGAAGCCGATTCTCACCGTTTGGCTGGGCGACGGCGAAGTTCGCGCCGCGCGCGAAGAGCTGGCAAGCCAACACGTGCCCAGCTTCGACACGCCCGAACCCGCCATCGCCGCTTACTACCATCTCTTGGACTACCAGCGCAACCTCGGCCGGCTGTACGCCACACCTGACGAGCTGCCCATCGAGCTCGCCCCACCCATCCACCACCTGCGCGTCGCCCTGCGCCGGGCTCGAGCCGAGGGCCGCACGGATCTCACCGTCGATGAGGTGCGCTGGTTCCTGACCACCTATGGCATCCGTTGCGCCGAGGCCACGCTGGAGGACACGGCCACCGCGAGCGCCATATTGACGCTAGCCGCGCGGCGCGATGTCGAATGGGGCGCCGCCATTGTGCTGGCCGACGGCGGCGTCCAGGCCGCAGCCCGGGGCTCCAGGGCCACTGGTCTGCCACCGCTGAACCAGACCACCGCCCGGCAGCTCATCGACGGGCTTGCCCTGGCCGACCGGCTCGCCGGCACAGCGCCTGGCGACGTCGAGCGACGGCTCCGCCAGTTGGAGATCGCGCTGGTTCGGTTTGCCAATGTGATCGTCGACTTTCCGGAATTCCTCAGCTTGGGGATTGGGCGGTTGGTACTGGCCGAGCCCGAGCCGCTGGCTTGGGAGCTGTCGGCCCAACTGCTGCCGGTGGGGAGTGGTCGTCGCAACGCGCCGCCGCACCTGGTCATTGCTCCCTACCCCGCTCGCTACGTGACGCCCTGGCGGCTGCACGACGGCACCGCCGTTGTCTTGCGGCCCATCCGGCCCGAGGACGAGCAACTCGACGAGGCGTTGATCGACGGCTTCTCGGAAGAGACCTTACGGCTGCGCTTCTTTCACGTACCCCGCGAAATCGATCGGCTCACCCTGACGCGCTTCTGCAACATCGACTACGCGCGGGAGCTGGCGCTCATCGCCGAGCACACCGAGGCCGGTCGGCGGCACAGCATCGGTGTCGGCCGCGTCTCTATTCAACCCGATCGGGAGACCGCCGAGTTCGCCGTGGTGGTGGCCGATCGCTACCAGGGCCAGGGCCTGGGGACAAAGCTCCTGGACATGCTGATCGGCTTCTGTCTGGAGCGCGGCCTGCGGCAGCTGTATGGCGTCATCCTGCCCGACAACGCCACGATGATCGGTGTCGCCCAGCGCCTGGGGTTCACCATCCACCCTGGCCTCACCGAGACCCGGGCCACCCTCGACCTGTATCCCCACACCTAGCTGCCCCTGCCTGCTCCGTCCGGCGCCGCACCGGCGCCAGCATCGAAGTCGGCTGCCGAGCGTTCGATCTCCACCCCTACCGAGCGCGCATAGCGCAGGGCACCGGGCTTCTCGACTCGCACCACGACCCGCCGGGCGCCATGGTCCAGCACGCAGATCCGCGCGACGGCCGTCGCCAGGGCCTCCACCAGGTAGTGGCGCGACGACTCCACGTAACGGATCACGTCCTTGGCCACCGATCGGTAGTTCAGGATGCCTGACGGATCGTCGCTGGCTCCTACGGCTCGCAGGTCGGCGTACAGGACGATGTTGATCAAGATGTCCTGCGGACTCTCCCGCTCGAGGGGGGTCAGTCCGAGAATGCCGCGCACGAGCAGATCGCTGATGATGATGCGGTCCTGCCCGCTGGCGCTGGTCCCCTCGGTCGGCGGCACCTCGCCGCGGTCCGGTGACGCGCCTGCCCCCTGATCGCCCTGTCCGCCCCGCCCGGTGCCCGAGATCGCAGTCATTTCAGTGCCTGCGCACGCCGACCAAATGCTCGCCACCATCCACCGGCAGGATGGCTCCCGTCACGAAGTCATTCTCCGCGAGAAAGCACACGGCATGCACCACGTCGCCGGGCTCGCCGACCCGCTGCAGGGGCAGGCGCTGGCCGAAAGCCCGCCATGCCTCGTCGGCCGCGTCCATGCCTGGGGGTGGCAGAATCGCGCCCGGCACAATGGCGTTGACCCGCACCGCCGGCGCGAGCTCGCGCGCTGCCAGGCGCGTCAGATGCAAGAGGCCGGCCTTGGCCACGCCGTGCTGCACGTACTCGTGCCAGACCTGAAGGCCGCTCAGATCGGCGATGTTGACGACCAGTCCGGGTGATTCCCTCGGCGTGGCCCGCATTCTGCGAGCAGCGTGCTGCGTCACCAGGAACGGTGCCCGCAAGTTCACCGCCAGCACCCGGTCCCAGTCGCCCGGCGCGATTTCGTCGAACGCCTGGCGCTCGAAGCGCGCTGCACTGTTGACCACCACGTCCAGCCGTGGCCAGCGCGATGCGATCGTCTCGAAGAGCCGTTCGATGGCGGCCGGATCCGCCAGATCAGCCTGCAAGGCGGCCGCCCGGCCACCGCCCGCCCCGATCTCGGCCACCACCTGGTGGGCGGCGGCCTCGGAGGTGCCATAGTGGACGATCACCTGGCTGCCACGCTGCGCCAGGCCGAGAGCGATCGCCCGCCCCAGTCGCCGCCCAGCGCCTGTGACCAGCGCCACACTGCCCGTGAGTTCCACCCCTCGGGCTCCCGGCGTCAGTGCCCCAAGAGGTCCACGACAGCGGCTCGCGGTTGCCAGCGGAACGTCACGGCCCGAAACTGCTCTGCGGCCCGCCGTGCCCGATGGTGCCAGGCGAACAAGTTCGCGGCTCGCAGCTTCCAGCGACCACTCATTTGCTCCACCAGCAACCGGCTATCGGTCAGGACTTCGACCGCCACGAGCTGGGGCTCCTGCACGTGCCTGGCCACCGTCTCCAAGGCCGCGATCAGGGCCTGGTACTCGGCCTCGTTGTTTGTGGTCAACTCGCCGAACGTCAGCCGGACGGGTTCGGACCACGGCCCCTCGGCCAGACGCCAGCGGAAGGAACCGTAGCCGCGGCCCGGATTGCCCAGGCTGCCGCCGTCACAAATCACCGTCGCTCTTCTCGACGCATTGGCCGCCACCGTCCCCTCCACAACGCAACCTCAGCCATTCCCCGACTCGTCGGCCGGTTCCTCACTGACCACGAAGAGCGGATCACCACCATTCACTACCTGACCGACGGTCACCTCCAACCGCTCCACGATTCCCGAGCGTGGGCTGCGAACCTCGTTCTCCATCTTCATGGCCTCGAGGATCACCACCGCTTCCTCTGCCACAACCCGTTGGCCGGCTTCGGTGAGCACGCGAATGACCTGACCGGGCATCGGCGCCGTCACCTGGGCGGTTCCCACTTCCTCGTGCTTCGCCTCACCGACCTGCCGCAGTCGCCGGAGGCGCGCATCCTCGACGCTCACAGCGTACCGATTGCCGGCAACGGTCACGTAGTACACGCCCCCGCTGCGCTCGACGAACACTTCATAACTCGCGTCATCCAGCAGCAAGGAGTAGAGGTACTCGCCATCGATGGGTCGAAGGTCGATGCGGTGCCGCACGCCATCCAGCTCGATCTCGCCCGGGCGCGGCAGCTCGACGATACGCTCGCGTTCTCCGATGGTCGCCACGTAGGTCATCGTAGCCCCTGCTGTCGCGCCACCGTCTTCCAGCGGCTCACCCCACCTGACGGCGCCAGCCGATTGATCGCCTCGGCGCGCCGATGATGGTCAATCATGGTGGCCACGATCGCCGCCACCCGCTCGTAGCCATCCTCACCGCTGGTGCCAACGTCGAACAACTCCTCCAGATAGCGGTTGTCATAGTGGCCACTGATGAACTGGGTGGTGTCCACGATCTTCTGATGCAGGGGAATCGTGGTCTTGATGCCCACGACACGGAATTCCTCGAGTGCCCGTCGCATGCGCAAGATGGCGGCGGCCCGATTCTCGCCCCAGGTAATCAGCTTGGCCAACAGCGGGTCGTAGTACAAGGAGACAGCGGCGCCTTCGTACAGGGCACTGTCCACCCGCACTCCCGGGCCCGTGGGCTCGGCCAGCGCGGTGATCCGGCCGCTGCTGGGCAGGAAACCGTGATAGGGATCCTCGGCATTGATCCGACACTCGATGGCGTGCCCTCGCCACTCGACCGCCTCCTGGCGGATGCGCAGCGGTCGGCCGCTGGCGATGCGGAGCATCTGCTTCACCAGATCGATTCCCGTGACCAGCTCGGTGATGGGGTGCTCGACCTGGAGCCGAGTGTTCATCTCCAGGAAATGGAACGTGCCGTCGGGAGCCAGAAGGAACTCGACGGTGCCGGCATTCACGTACCCCAGGGAACGCACTGCATTGACCGCTGCCTCCCCCATCCGCCGCCGGAGCTCGCTGTTCACGGCAGGCGAGGGCGCCTCCTCGAGGACCTTTTGGTGGCGCCGTTGCAGGGAGCAATCGCGCTCGCCGAGGTGAATGACATGGCCGGCGGTGTCGGCCAGTATTTGGATCTCGATGTGCCGTGCGCCAAGGATCAACCGCTCCAGATACACCCGGTCGTCACCGAAGGCCTTCTGCGACTCGCGCCGAGCCGCCGCCAAGGCTGCCGGCAGATCCGCGAGCTCGTCGACGCGTCGCATGCCCTTGCCCCCGCCGCCGGCGGCCGCCTTGACCAGCAGCGGAAAGCCGATCGCCGGCGCTACGGCCATCGCCTCCTCGTCGGAGACCGCGCGATCGGTGCCCGGCACCACCGGCACGCCAGCGGCAGCAAACGAGCGCCGCGAAGCGACCTTGTCGCCCATCAAAGCGATCGCCTCGGCTGGCGGCCCGACAAAGATCAGCCCGGCGTTCCCGACGGCGCGCGCAAAGGCGGCGTTCTCCGCCAGAAAGCCGTAACCCGGATGGATGGCGTCCGCACCACAGGCCTTCGCGATGTCGATGATCCTCTCGCCCCGCAGGTAACTCTCGCTCGCCGGCGGAGGACCCAGGTAGTACGCCTCGTCAGCGTGGCGTACGTGAAGCGCAACCCGGTCCACGTCGGAGTACACGGCGACCGCTTGCAGCCCCAGCTCATGGCAGGCACGAATCACGCGCACCGCAATCTCGCCGCGGTTGGCGACGAGCACTTTTCTCAGCATCGCTTCACCCGCCCGGCGGGGCAGACCGGCACCCCAGGAGTCTCCAGACGACAAGTGCCACGGCGGCCGTGGGGCGCCCAGGATGGCCACGGGCTAGCGTCGCTGGCCGTTCGAGGGCTACGCTCCGGCAGCGGAACCATGCGCCTGCGGACGTCGACCGCCTGACGGCCACCGTTAGAGGGGGATATTGCCATGCTTCTTGGGCGGATTCGAGCTTCGCTTGTTCTGCAACATCTCGAGAGCGCTGATGAGACGTTGCCGGGTCTCTCGAGGCTCGATCACCTCGTCGATGTATCCCCAACTGGCCGCCACATAGGGGTTCGAGAACTGCTCCCGATACTCGGCGGTGAGCCGCGCGCGCAGCGCGTCGGGATCCTCGGCTTCCGCCAACTCGCGTCGGTAGATGATGTTGACCGCTCCCTCGGGACCCATCACGGCGATCTCGGCCGTCGGCCAGGCATAGTTGATGTCACCCCGCACGTGCTTGGAGTTCATGACGTCGTAGGCGCCACCGTATGCCTTGCGGGTGATGACGGTGATCTTCGGCACCGTCGCCTCGCAGTAAGCATACAGCAGCTTGGCGCCATTGCGGATGATGCCACCGTGCTCCTGCGCCACGCCTGGCATGAAGCCGTGAACGTCCTCGAAGGGCACGATCGGGATGTTGAAGCAGTCACAGAAGCGCACAAACCGCGCTCCTTTCACCGAGGCATCAATGTCCAGAACTCCGGCCAGCACCGTTGGCTGCTGCGCTACGATGCCCACCGAACGACCATTCAGTCGGGCGAAGCCGACCAGGATGTTGGGCGCGAAGTGCTCGTGGACCTCGAAGAACACCCCGTCGTCCACTACACGCCGGATGACTTCGCGCATCTCGTAGGGCTTGGCCGGATCTTCGGGCACGATAGTATCGAGTTCCGGGTCGCCGCGCAGTGGATCGTCCTGCGGTGCCTCGTAGGGTGGATCCTCTAGGTGGTTCTGCGGCACGTAGGAGAGGATGCGACGCAGGATGCTCAGCGCCTCCAGCTCGCTGGCAGCCGCGAAGTGAGCCACCCCGCTGGTGCGGCTGTGGACCCGCGCCCCGCCCAACTCCTCGTGGGTCACGTCCTCGTGGGTCACCGTCTTCACCACATCTGGACCGGTGACGAACATGTAGGAGGTACCGGTGACCATCACGACAAAGTCGGTGATGGCCGGCGAGTACACCGCTCCGCCGGCGCACGGTCCGAGGATCGCGGACAGTTGGGGAATCACGCCGCTGGCCAGCGTGTTGCGCAGGAAGATGTCGGCGTAGCCACCGAGGCTCACCACACCCTCCTGGATGCGTGCGCCACCGGAGTCATTGAGGCCAATGACCGGCGCGCCGTTGCGCATCGCCATGTCCAACAGAGCCACGATCTTGTCGGCGTGGGCCCGACCGAGCGAGCCACCGAGCACCGTGAAGTCCTGGGAATACACGTACACCAGCCGCCCATCGATGGTGCCATACCCCGTAACGACCCCGTCGCCCAAGTAGTGCTTGCGCTCGAGTCCGAAGCCCGTCGACCGATGCGTGACGAACATGCCCAGCTCGTGGAACGAATTCTCGTCCAGGAGCAGATCAAGCCGCTCCCGGGCGGTCAACTTCCCAGCTTCATGCTGTCGCTGGATCCGTTCGGCGCCGCCGCCCTCGCGCGCCTGTGCGCGCAGTTCGCGCAAGCGGCGGATGCCGGCAGGCGTCGCCGAGCCGGCATCGGAGGCGTGAGGGTCAGTGCAATCGGCCATGCGGAGATATGCTCCAGTCGCCGAGGAAGAGCGCCGCGAATCATATCGGTCGCTGTAGGGCGGGTCAACCCAGCCGCTAGCCGGCGTCTGCTACAATAGGCCGTCGTGACAGACCGCTCGCCCACCCCTCCCCGCCCTCACCGCAGCCGCGAGGCGGACCGGTCCCCGAACTCATCCAGCAGCGGCGTGGCACGTCGACTCGGCGCCTCGGCTCTCCTGATGGTGGCCATCGCTCTGGTGGTGGCAGGCCTGGTGGTGCGAGACCGCGGGTGTGTGTTCGCCGGGGTACGGGCAGGCCCGGTGTCGCTTGGCGGACTGGATGTGGCGGCGGCCGCCCAACGGCTGCGCACCGCACTTCCGAAAGCCAACGGTCGGCTGCGGCTCGTGGATCCGGTCAATGGGCGGACCTGGACGGTCGACCCTCCGGCGTACGGAGCCACCGTCGATGCGGCAAGCCTGGCCGAAGCGGCGTGGCTCGTCGGACGGGAGGGCTCGGCCGTGATGCAATGGCTCACGCGGCTGCGAGTTCGCGTGCGGGGCTACGACCTTCTGGCCAGTGGTCGCGGCATTGACCCCGAGCAGGCCAAGCGGTCCCTCGAGGCGCTGGCGCCTGAAGTGGACACGCCTCCTCGCGACGCCGCGCTGTGGCTGGAAAACGGCGAACTGCAGGTGCGGCCGCCGGAGTTGGGCCACCAGCTCGACGTTGAGGCGTCGCTGCGACGCCTCGTGGCCTGGGCGACCAACCCCATCTCCGATACTCTCGAGCTGGCCGTCGCCCGGACTTCGCCGCGCGTGTATAACCTGAGTTCGGTGGCCCTGGCCTATCGCAGGATCGTCTCCGGACCAGTGCACCTGATCTGGCGCGACGGGATCAGCCGCACCTTGACGGTCGACCAGATTCGCCGTCTGGTGACCGTCGAGCCGGTCGCCAATGCGGAGGGCGGAACGACCACCTCGATCGTCTTCCAGACGCCGGCATTGGCCACCTGGGTGGCAACACTCGCCCCGCGGATCGATCGCCCTCCTCGAGACGCCCGCTTCGAGCTGGATCCAAAGGTTGGGGTCCGCGTCTTGACGCCGGCCCGCACTGGGCTGCAGCTCGATGTGGCCGCCACCGTCCAACGTCTGATCGAGGCCAGTTACACCACGGAGCGGACGACGACTCCCGAAGTCCGAATCATCGCCCCCCAGGTACCCAATGAACTCGTCGCATCCTTGGCCGACCTGGAGGAGTTGAGCCGTGCCTACGTCAGCCTGAAGGGCGTGAGCGGCGGAATGCTCATCAACGTCTACCGGGCGATTGCCCAGGTCCATGGCCTCGCCGTGCCGGCGGGCGAGACCCTTTCGTTGAACGGCGCGCTAGGCGAGGTGTCGGAGGCTGGCGGCTACGACATGGTGGCCATCGAGGGCGCACGGCGCACCAGTGCGTCGGCCGGCGAGCGACTGGATGGCGGCATCAGCCACGTGGCCTCGGCGCTCTTTCGAGCTGCCGTGTGGGCCGGCCTACCGGTCCTGGAGCGGCATGCCAGCCCGTACCGGATCGGCTGGTTGGAGCCACCGGTCGGGTTGGACGCCTCGGTCGACGGGCAGCGTCTTGATCTGCGGCTCGGCAACGACACCCCTGGACCGCTCCTCGTGCAGGCCAGCATCGACAGTCAGCGGCAGGCGGCGGTGGTCGTCCTCTTCGGCCGGCCCGACGGCCGGCGGATTCGTCTCGAGGGGCCGACGGTCAGCCAGGTGACGCCGGCGCGGAGTCCGATCGTTCTGGCCGACGGTCGGGTCCAGCCTGGACGGGTCGTTCAGGTCGGCTGGGCCCGAGAAGGCGCCCAGGCGAGGGTGCAGCGCGTCATCCGACACGCCGCCGGCAGCGAGACGCGCGATACCTGGGAGAGCGTCTACGAGCCAGCAGCCGACGTGTACCTGCGGGGCCGCTAGCGGCAAGCTCTTGGCGGCCGTTGTCGTCAGGGTCTTGCGGCTGGCCGGCGACTATGTTATACTCGGCTAGAACATCTGTCCTAAGGCGCTGCGTGCGTCGACGGGCGGCCGCGAACGCGGCAGGTGCCTTCCGGACGCCCGCCCGTGGGCAACCCATTCATACACCAGAGGAGCCGTGGAGGAGATGAGCGAGGTCGAGCGCGACAAGGCATTGGAGGCTGCCCTGCAGCAAATCCGGCGGCGCTACGGCGAGGGCGCGATCATGAAGTTCAGCGAGCAGGCACAGGCCGAAGTGGATGTCATCCCCACCGGGTCGTTGGCCCTCGACTACGCGCTCGGCGTCGGTGGCGTGCCCCGCGGTCGGGTGATCGAGATTTACGGCCCCGAGTCCTCGGGCAAGACGACGGTCTGCCAGCACATTATCGCCGAAGCCCAGAAGCTGGGCGGCAACGCCGCGTTCATCGATGTCGAGCACGCCTTGGATCCACGTTACGCGGCCCGCTGCGGTGTCCACGTGGATGATCTCCTGATCTCACAGCCGGACACTGGCGAGCAGGCCCTCGAGATCTGCGAGGCGCTGGTGCGATCTGGGGCGGTGGACGTGGTGGTCATCGACTCGGTCGCGGCGTTGGTGCCACGCCTCGAGATCGAGGGCGACATGGGCGACTCGCACGTGGGACTGCAGGCCCGGCTGATGAGCCAGGCGCTGCGCAAGCTGGCGGGCGCGATCAGCCGCTCCCGATGCGCCGTGGTGTTTACCAACCAGTTGCGGCAGAAGATCGGCGTTGTCTTCGGGAGTCCCGAAACGACCACGGGGGGCATGGCCCTCAAGTTCTACGCTACGGTGCGCATGGACATCCGGCGCATCGAGGCCATCAAGGTGGGCGCCCAGGTCACCGGCAACCGCACCAAGGTCAAGATCAAGAAGAACAAGGTGGCGCCACCGTTCCGCGAGGCGGAATTCGACATCCTGTACAACGAGGGTATTTCGCGCAGCGGTGACATTCTGGACATGGCGGTCGAACACGGCCTGGTCGTGAAGCGCGGCGCGTATTTCTTCCTCGGCGAGGACCGATTGGGGCAGGGCCGCGACAACGCCAAGCAGGCATTGCAGGAAAACGAGGCGCTCATGCTCGACCTGGAAAACCAGATCCGGGCCAAGCTCTCCCTGCCGCTGCGACCACCGCCCCTCAGGCCTGCCGGCGCGCCGCCACCGCCTGCCGCCGAGCCACGAGCGTCGGTCCCGCGCGACCGCGAGGCCAGCTTGGCAGGCGAGCGCGAGGGCATCGCCTGACGCGACGATGACGGTGCGAGCGCGCCGGACGAGGGAGGGATCAACCCTCGGCGCCGCTACTCCCGAGGAGAAGCGCGACCGCGTGCCTGACGGCCGAGCAAGCACCGCGAGCAGCGGTGGTCTCGAGGAGAGGCTGGCGAGCGTTCCTGACCGGCGCGGGATGGTCGCCGGTGCGCACCAGCGAATCGTCGCTGGCGGCGACATGCCTGGCGCTGCGTCGGCGAGGCAACCCCGCAGCCGGCACGTCGATGGCCACCATTCGTGAGCTTCGAGTCTCCGATCGAGACGCTCAGCGGGTCGTCGTCAGCCTCGAGGACGGCCGCACGCTGAGCCTGCCGCTCGACCTGGCCGTCGGGCTGCGGCCCCGGCAGGTGCTAACCGAGGCCGAACTCGAGCGCCTGGGGGCCGAGACCGAGTTCCGACAGGCCCTTACGGGCACCCTCGCGCTTCTGGCGCGCCGCCCCCGCAGCCGCGCCGAACTGGCGAACTACCTGGGGCAGAAGAAGACGCCGCCGCGCATTCGCGATCGGGTGCTCGCCCGCCTTGCCGAACTCGAGCTGCTGGACGACCTCGCTTTCGCCCGCTGGTGGGTGGAGAACCGCCGCGAGCATCGCCCGCGGGCGCGACGAGCCCTGGCCTACGAGCTGGCCCAGAAGGGTGTGCCGGCGTCGGTGGTCGCCCAGGTCTTGTCATCGGCTGACGACGGTCAGGCCGCCCGGGATGCCGCCCGTCGCTTCCGGGGCCAGCGGCCCATCGACGATCCCGCTCGCTTCGCGCGACGCCTGTACGCGCACCTCGTGCGTCGCGGATTCGATCCTGCCACCGCCCGGCGGACTGTGGAGGATCTTCTGCGCGAATCGGATATCGACGCTGACATCTCACCATCTTAGCCACTACATTCTCATAGTTCCTCGCACCGGTTTGGCGGTGAGGGGTCGGCGTGCTATCATGGGCGGTGCGTCCGCAAGGGCGCAACCAAAACCGATCGCGAAGGGATGAACGCACATGCCGACCAGCGCCATCGCTGTGGTGGTTGGCGCGGTTGTCGGAATTGGCATCGGATTTGCGCTAGCGGTCTATGTTCGCCGCATCCAGCAGAGTAGGGAGCTAGAAGCGGCCAACGCTGATGCGGCCAGGGTGATGGCCGAGGCGGAGGCGAAGGCTCGCGAAATCGTACTTCAGGCCAAAGATGTCGCCCTTGCCACTCGGGATGAGGCCGAGAAGGAAGCGAGTCGACGACGCCGAGAGCTTGACGAGGAGGAACAGAAGCTCGCCCAACGCCGCGAGAAGCTAGACCGGCGATTCGACCAGATCGAGAACCGCGCCCGGAATCTGGACGAGCGGGAGCGCAAGATAGACGCCCTGGAGGCGAAGTGCGAATCGCTCGTGCAAGAGAAGTTGGCGGCCCTGGAGAAGGTCGCCCAGATGACCCAAGCTGAGGCCCGTGAGCAGTTGCTGGCCTCTGTTGCCGAGACTGCCCGTGCTGACGCCGCTCGTCTGATCCGCGAGATCGAGATGGAGGCACGGGAGCGGGGCGACGAACGCGCCCGCGAACTGCTCGTGGCTTGCATCCAACGGTGCGCCACCGACGTCGTCGCCGAGAGCGTAACGGCCACGGTAGACTTGCCGTCGGACGACATGAAGGGCCGGATCATCGGTCGCCAGGGCCGCAACATTCGGGCCTTCGAACAGGCGACGGGGGTGGACCTCATCGTTGATGACACACCGGAGGCCGTCCTGCTCTCGTGCTTTGATCCCATCCGGCGCGAGGTCGGACGGTTGGCCCTGGCCACGCTGATCGCCGACGGCCGGATCCATCCTGCCCGGATCGAGCAGGTCGTCAAACGGACCCAGGAGGAGCTGGAGCGAACCATTCGCGAGGCTGGCTCGGCCGCGGCCTACGAAGCGGGGGTGCATGGTTTGCACCCTGAGCTCATCAACCTGCTGGGCCGACTGCGGTACCGGACCAGCTACGGCCAGAACATGCTCATCCATGCCGTCGAGGTGGCTCAATTGGCGGCCATGCTGGCTGCCGAGCTGGGGGCCGATGTCGAGACCGCTCGGACGGCGGGCCTCCTCCACGACATCGGCAAGGCCGTCACCCACGAGACGGAGGGTGGCCATGCGACCATCGGCGCGGACCTCGCCCGGCGCTACGGCCTGCCGGCTCGCGTGGTGGAGGCCATCGGCGCCCATCACCATGAAATGGAGTCGACGAGCGTCGAGGCCACCATCGTCGAAACGGCCGATGCCATCAGCGGTTCGCGGCCTGGCGCCCGTCGGGAGACGCTCGAGATCTATCTCAAGCGCATCAAGGCGCTGGAGAACGTGGCCAAGGCATTTCCCGGCGTCCGAGATAGCTACGCCGTCCAGGCCGGCCGCGAAATCCGCATCTTCGTCAGCCCGGAGGACGTCGACGATCTCGGTGCCATCCAGTTGTCGCGCGATGTGGCCCGCAAGGTCGAGGAAGCCCTGGAGTATCCAGGACAGATCAAGGTGACGGTGATCCGCGAGATGCGAGCGGTCGAGTTCGCCAAGTGACGGTTGGCGGATCGCCCCGCCCAACCCCAAGCGGCGGTTCATAAGGCGACGCCGGTGGAGTCGCTACGGCTCCCCGGCGTCACCGCCGTTCTCGGCGGGCTCTGCCGTCGCCTCGGCCGACGTGCCTGCCCTGCCAAGCTCGGCGGCGAGGCAATCGGCATCCATGACCGCTCGAGTGCCGCCCTCCCAGAGAATGGTGACCTGGCGGGTGAGGACGTTCACGTCCAGAATCTTGCCGCGTCCCGTGCCGGTCGACAGCCACGTGCCGACCTTCGGCAGCCCGACGCGCAGCTCGCCGTATAGCTGATCTTCATAGGCCAGGCAACACAGGAGCTTCCCACAGACGCCGCTGATCTCCGACGGATTGAGCGGCAAGTTCTGCCGCTTGGCCATGCGGATGCTGATCGGCTGGAAGTCGGCCAGCCACGTTGCGCAACACAGCGTCTGGCCACAGCGCTCGAATCCGCCCACAAGCTTCGCCCAGTCGCGACTGCCGATCTGATGGAGGTGGACGCGCGTGTGCAAGGCTCGGGAGAGCTCGCGGACGAGGAGGCGGAAGTCGACCCGCTGCTCCTCGGTGACGAAGTAGACGGTGAGCTGGCTGCCGTCGAAGTTGTACTCGGCGCACACCGGCCGCATCGGCAGCCCGAGCCGGGCGACGTGCTCGCGAGCGGTCTGCAGGGCGGCCGGCTCCTTCGCCCGATGGCTCGCCCACTCGCTCAGCTCACGCCACGTTGCGCGCCGCAGCAACGGCCTGAGCTCCCCGACGTCGGTGGCCACGCTCTCGACAGGCCCGATGACCACCTTGCCCACTTCGGGACCCCGGGTGGTGTCGACGACTACCCAGTCACCGATTTCCAGATCTGGCCAGTCGCCGGCATCGAAGTAGTACGGCTTGCCGGCTCGACGGAACCGCACGCCGACGACGCTCATGACGGCAGCTCCAGGAGCAGGACCTCGAGCGCCAGCTGGGGTTGGGCATTGCCGGCCAGCCGCTGCAGGATGTCCTCGAGGTTTCGCAAGCTGGCAATGGCCTGCGGCACGGGGAAACGCCCGGCCAGTTCGCGCACCCGCGCCAGCCGGTCCCGGTTGACCACCACCGCCTCCAGTCCGTGCTGCACCAGCAGCACGTCGCGCCACAGGGACACCCAGGTGCGCAGGCCCTCCGTCAGAGCACCGTCCTCGCGAACGAGTTCGGCCGCGAGCTGCAGCCGACCATCCACACCGGCATCCAGGGCCCGATCCATGGCCCCGAGCCAGGCCTCACGACGCTCGAGGACGCTCCTGTCGGTCAGGGCCGTCACCGCCCAGCCAAGTCGACCCCCCGACAACCGCGCTAGCAGCTCGGCCTGTTCGGCATCGGCTCCCCACCCCTCCACCAGACAGCGCACCACAAGGGCTCGCGCCAACGGCCGCAGCCGGATGATGTGACAGCGCGAGCGAACCGTCGGCAGGACGGCGTCCAGATCGGCCGCCGTCAAGAGCAGGACAGCATGGGGCGGCGGTTCCTCAAGCGTCTTCAGAAGCGCGTTCAGGGCCGCTGTGGTCGCCTGGTCCAGATCGGCGAGGATCGCCAGCCGCCAGGCGGCCTCCGCCGGCGCCAGGGACAGGAGGGACCGCAGATCCCGAACCGCATCGACCCGCAAGGGTTCGAGAATCCAGTGGCAGTCGGGATGTCCGTCCTGTCGGACGAGGCGACAGGCCCGGCACTCACCACACGGGCGCCGAACGGCCGGCTCGGCCGTGCACAGGAGTGCCTGCGCGGTCAAGCGGGCCAGAAGCCGCTTGCCGATGGCCGGGGGGCCGACCATCAAGTACGCTTGCGCCGGACGGCCTGCCCGCGCGTGGGCCAGCAACCTGCTGCTAGCATGCTCGTGACCGCAGACAGCCACCCGCTGGGAGCCCGCCTCCGCCGGCGATGGCAAGCCGTGGAACGCCTCGGCCTGATGCATGCGCCAATTATGCGTCATCGCCACCGCGGAGATGGTACATGGCTGTCGTGGCTGTTCACCGTCCGCCCGCTCATCCGGCGAACTGCTCGGTGATGGCCTCTCGGACCTGGGCGCAGTAAACTGGGCCGCGGCCGGACGCCCTCGGGATGGGGAGCCGGAAGCCAGCAGCAACGAGTGCTGTCGGCTTTGCGACCCAGAACGCCCCCTGGACGAGGACCATCGGGATCAGGAGCCGCAAAGCCACCATGGACGACTACCGTTGGCACGTCACCACCTTGGTTTACGCGCTGGCCGGCGATCAGCTGGTCCTCATGCGGCGCCGCAAGCAGCCGAACCTCGGCTTGTGGTCACCGCCGGGCGGCAAGGTCGAGCCGGGCGAGTCGCCCATAGAAGCGGCCCTGCGCGAGCTGCGCGAGGAAACGGGGCTGGAGGGTGAGAATCCGCGACTGGCGGCCATCATCAGCGAAAGGGATCCGACGCGGGGCGAGGCCTGGATGGTCTTTGCCGTTCGCGTGAGCATCGACGCACCGCGCCTGCTCCCCCCACACGCCGAGGGCGACCCCGTGTGGATCCCGCTCGCCAGGATTCCGACCTTGCCCCTGCCGCCCGCCGACCTGCACATCCTGGCGGCGGTGACGGATGCCGCCCCCGGCATCGCTATCCTCAGTGTCGAGTTCGAGGGCGAACGGCTGGTGTCGGTCGTCGGGCGCCGCTGGAGCTAGCCGACGTTCGGCCTGGCCGGCGTGCGGCGCGACTAGTTGGCCGGCAGATCGATGACCCAGACGCTGCGGTCTTGCTCCGCCACAAAAGCGAGTGTCTGTCCGTCCGGCGAGAAGCTCCAATCGTTGTTCGCCACCCGCAGCGACAGGGCACGCCCCTCGAGCAGCCGCCGCGTTTCGCCGGTGGCGACGTCGAACTGCCAGACATCGTGCCACGGTGCGCTGCCCAGCGGAATGTAGGCCAGCCTGTGACCGTCCCGCCAGCGGTAGGCAGCATCGACAGGCAGCCGCCGGCGCTCGCCGGTCAGGGTGGAGGTAACCCACACGCCGTTGTCCTCGGGATGCTCCCGGTCCAGGCTCACCATGTAGGCCACCCACTCGCCGCTGGGCGACAGGGCCGCCCCATCCAGAAAGGCAGCTGCGGCAAGAACCTCCACCGCGCCCGTCACGGTGTCCAAGAGCAACAGCATCGAGCGGGCTCTGTCGCGGGCCGGTCGGCCGATGACTAGCACGCGCTGGTTGTCCGGATGGAAACTGACGACGTGGCTACCCCACAGATCCAGTAACCGCCGGGGAGCGCGTCCCTCGATGTCCGAGCCATAGATAGGAATCAGCGTCTTGATGGCTTCGCGATCGCCGCCCGCCGTCCACCACACCGCCCGGCGGCCGTCCGGCGACACCAGCCAGGCCGCATCGCCAGCCGGTAGCGTCCCCACCACGTCGCCGTCCGGTTCCGTGAGGGCGACGCGGTTCGCCTCGCGTCGAACGACATACCGGCCACCGACCATCCCCGCTGTCCCGACATCGACTGCCCGCGGCTCGCTGCCTGGCGGCCAGAGCGACACGCCAAACACCGCCGTGCCCGCAGCCTGCCGTCCATCGAAGTACCAGAGCTCGCGGCTGTCCGGTGACCACCACACACCCGGGCAGCAACCGGCTGCCAGCACCTGGCGGGGCATGAGAATGGCCAGCGGCCGACTGGCCGTGCGCCAGTCAGCCTCGGCCATCGGCGCCGCGGTGCTGGGAGTGCTTCGAACGGCCTCGCCCGCCCCTTGGGCATCGACCGCGCCCGGCGTCCAAGCGCCACCGGCAAGATCGGGACGGCTGGCCGCCACCACGGTGGACCACGAAAGGATCGGTGGCGCAGTCCTTTCGGAGCGGACGCCGCTCGTGCCCCGAACGGACGGCTCGGACGGCTCATGCCACAGGGGTGCGGTCAGGGTGATAGCCAGCGCTGCAGCCGAGAGGGTGATGGCCACCGCTAGCTGGCGATCGCTTATCGATCGTTGTTCGGCCATGAGCTTGCGTAGTCGTTCAACAGGGGGCCGCCAAGGCGCAGCGTTGGCTGATCGTCGATGGAGCGCCAGCGCCGAGGATGGTCCAGATCGATGGCAAAGACGGGCGTGCCTGGGCCGAGCAGCAGCAAGCTATGCCAGTCGGCCTCGATCAGGGTGATCGGATTGTAAAAGACGCGCGTCCCAGCGTCACGAATCTCCAGATGCAAGTGCGGCGAGTCGACACACGTGCCCAGCATGTCGCCTGATAGACCAATGATGTCGCCGGCGCTGACCACCTGGCCCACCGCAACCGAGGGCCGCTCCAGCAAGTGACCGTAGAACGACACGTAGCCATTGCCGTGATCCAGCATCAGGTTGTGCGGCCCGGCGCCGCCGGGTCCATCTACGCTGCGAACCACGCCATCCCCAATCGCTCGCACCGAGGTACCGCATGGCGTCGCGAAATCCAGCCCCATGTGCATGCCCTGGCCCGAACGATACATATCGCGCCGTTCGTAGTAGGCGAAGATGGTGTTGCCATACAGGTGCGAGATGTACCAGGTACCCAGGCCTGGCGGCTCCCGGAATGGCAGATCGAAGGGTCGCCGTCCCTGGGCCCGACCCACGCTCGTGGCCAGGAGACTGCACGTCAGCGCCACCACGAGCGCCCGACTCATCGACCAGACGCTGGCCGGCCGCCGACCACCTCGCCGGCAAGCGCCAGCCGCAACACTCCCTTCTGCCGGACTCGTCCGGAGGCGCGCCGACCACTCGCTGGGCACGCCTTCTGCCGTGTCCGGGAGGTAGCCACCCTCCGCCGGCTCGGTTCCCGCCATGGCGACTGGCTGGCCACCCTCCGTCGGATGCGTTCCCGCCGTATCCATCGGCTAGCCACCTCCGGTCGGCTCGGATGCCCCCGTCTCGGTCACACGGCGAGGCGGGACCTGGCCGAGCGTCGCCAGCGGAACCCCGTCGGCGGGGCTCGAGGCGGCAGCGACGGCTGCCTCGGGGTGAAGCTCCAGAGCGATCTCGCCAAACAGCTCGTCCTGGATGGCCCGCAGCCAGCGCAGGCGCAGAAGCTCGAGCACGGCCAAGAAGCTCACGATGATGAACTCGCGATCGCCGCGCCCGTCGCCGAGCGCCTGAAGGAAGGTGATCCGACCGCGCTCCAGGATGAGTTGCCGCAGTTGGACGAGCCGGTCGGCAAGCTGGACGGCATGGGGCTGCAGGCTAGGGTCGCCGGGCGCCTCGGCCGGCGGCCCAACCTGGGCCAGGGCCGCTTCGAAAGCCGACACCAGGACATCTACCGGCACCTCGCCCGGCGGCAGCGCGGGAGCCAGCTCAGGCGGGCCGGCCACACGAGTGTAAACGCGAAGCCCGGCGCGTTCGCGACGCCCAAGTTCCTCTGCCACGCGATGGAGCTGGCGATAGGCCCGCAGTCGCTCCACGAGCTCCATGGCATCGACGTCCTCCTCGGCCTCGCTCACCGAGGGACCCGATGCGGGCAAGAGGGCCCGGCTCTTGATCAGCAACAGGGTCGAGGCTACCTCACAGAAGGAAGCCAGCGCGCCGCTATCGATCTCCTCCAGGTTGGCGAGGTAAGTCAGGTACTGTCCCGTGACCTGCGCCAGAGCGACGGTGGTGATGTCGAGGCATTGGCGACGAATCAGGGTGAGAAGCAGATCGAGCGGACCGTCGAAGACCTCCAGATGGACGGTGAACGGTGCTGCGCGGCTCATGGCTCGCACTTCGAGCCGCCGACCATCTGGCTGACCCGTTCCGCCTGACGGGCGTCGATGCGCTCTTGAATGGCAGTCATCAGACGCGGTCGCCAAACGCGCAGGAAAGGGTCACCGGGACACGGCGTGGGCACCATTTCGCGATGCCCGCGCACGGCGTCTAGCGGCAAGCCAAGGTCGAAGAGCAAGCCGGCGATGAGGTCCGCCGTTGCCTCGAGCTGCCCGGGCGTCGGCTGCGCACTCGTCAGGTCGCCCATCAGTGCGATGCCCACCGATGCCGGGTTGAACTGCCGGGCGTGATAGCTCACCACGGTGAGATCCTGCGTGCGGTAGATCGTGCCCGCCAGGTCGATCACGAAGTGGTAGCCGATCCCCGGCCAGCCGTTTTCCTCGACGTGGGCCGTGGCGATGGCCTCCGGGCCAAAGGCAGCCGAGGCCCCGGTATGATGGAGCACCAGATAGCGGATGTCGCACAACGGCCGCAGGTTGTAATGCTGTGCCGGATCGCGACGCAAGGAGCGACTGACGTCGACGATCGCATGCGACCGCTCCGCGCGCACCGCCCTCTGCCCCTGACGGATCGCCATCCAGGCTTCGCCCAGGCGAACGAGCCGCAGACGCCCCGGCTCGTGCTCCTCCAGCGCCAGGCACTCGAAGTACTGCCGGCGTCGCCCTTCCTCGATGACCACCTCACCCAAGGGACGACCGCACAGCGTCGGCCCGTAGTGGGCGAAAAAGGAGCGAAACGGCTCCGCCAGTCCGGCAGCCGGCGCTGGCTCCTGGGGGCCGGCAAAGCCTGTCGTCCCTGGAACGCCCACCTCCTGCTGCTCGGGTCCGGCCAGCTGCGCCTTCGCCTCGTCTTCTGCCGACGGCTCTGCGGAACCTACCGGCTCACCGGCCGCCTTCCCTGCCGACGGCTCCACGGGGCCTAGCGGCTCACCGGCCGCCTTCCCTGCCGACGGCTCCTCGGAACTTACCGGCTCACCGGCCGCCTCCCCTGCCGACGGCTCCACGGGGCCTAGCGGCTCACCGACTGCGGCCTCTGCCAGCGGCGGCCGCGAGAGCGTCTCTGAACTCGTCACGCCCGGGGGGCACTCTGTCTCCTTTGAGGAATCACCAGCCTGCCGGGCATCGGGGTCGGCTGCGTTCTGGGTCATTCGGCCTCCCTCGTCTCAGCCGCATTATAACGACCGCTTTGTCCGAGGCTGAAATCCCGCCCTCCACGGCCAAGGAGCAGTTCCCTCGGCTGCTATACTAGATGCCGTCGGGTGGAGCGATCCGCCGTCCCTGCTTGGAGGGATGCAATGGCTAGGCACCATCGAGACGGCCGCCGTTGGCTCCTCGTCGCCGTGGTTCTGGGCGTCATGACCGCGCTCGGGGCTGGACAACCGGCCGAGCTGGCCGCCGTTGCCTTGCGGCCGAATCGGTCCGGGTGGCCAGCCGGCGACCAGCCGGCGACCAGCGCGGGCACGACGATCATTCGCAGTCACGGAACTGGCCGTGTCGCCGCCACGCCGGATCAAGCCACGGTCGAGGTCGGCATCGAGGTCCGCCACACAGATCCTGCCTTCGCCCTGCGTCGCAACGCGGAGACGACGGACCGGGTGCTCCGGTCCTTGCGCCGCGCCGGGGTCGACGAAGATTCCATCCTGCGGGGCGCACTGCAAGTCCAGAGCGAGCGCCTGGCAACCACAGAGGGGCTCGCCACGCCCGCCATGGAGGTCGAGCCCGAGGCGACCGCCGAGTTGGTCCTACCTGCGTCGGACACCGTCGTGGCCGCTCCTGCGTCGGGAACCCTTGCGCCCGAGCCCGCTGCCCAAGTCGCCTATACCGTCTGGAACACCGTTCGCTTTACGACTCCCGATCTGGAGGGTCTGCCAGACCTGTTGGCCACCGCCCTCGAGGCCGGTGCCAGTCAGGTGCTCTTCGTTCGCTACGAACTGAGCGATGACGCCGCCTACCGCAGGCAGGCCATCCGCCTGGCTGTGCAAGCCGCCATCGGCGATGCCCAGGCACTGGCCGATGTCTTGGGCGTCGAGATTCGCCGGGTGACCGACGTGCAGCTGGACGGCCTGGATACTGCGCCGCCGAGCGCCGAACTCCCGCTATGGAGCAGTGCCAGCACGCGAGTCGCCGGCGCGCTTGGCTACGTCGAGGCCCGTGTGATCCTGCTGGCCGAGGTCGCCAGCGTCGATCCGGCGCGCGTCGCTGCCATGCCCACCTCGACGGTGCACGAGGCGACGGGCGCGGCGACCGAAGGGAGCTGGCGCGCCAGCGCCACCGCTAGCTCCACGCGGCGTCCCACGAGCCGCATGGCCACGGAGGAATCTCGCCGCCCCAGCGCTACGACCGGCCACGCCACCACTTCGGCTCAAGCTACCAAGCGAGCTACCAGAGCTTCGCGGACGCAGGCATCGTCGACGCCGCCGCCCGTCTCCGATTCGCGGGCCAGCCTCGTGGCAGAGCGGGAGACGCGGACGGTCAGCCGTCGACAGACGGCCACCGCCAAGGCGACACAGAGCCCGGCGGTGACCCCGGAGGCCAAGGCAAGCCGTCGCTCGATCCCGAGCCCAGAAGTCAGCCCGCCGCCGGACGACCGGCGACGGACGATCGCCTTTCGGACGCTCTTACAGGGGCCTACTGCTCGGTACCGAGAGCCTGACCCGGTGGCGATCCTGGTGACCTCCGAAGCCGAGTTCGCCAGTCAGCTGGCCGCCCTGCTGCCTCGTGGCGTGACCGTCGATGTGGACTTCGACCGCTACGCGCTGGTGGGCGTGTTCCTGGGAGGCCAGGCCGTCGGGGAGACGGTGCAGGTAGAGGCCGTGCACGTCCAGGGCGACACCGTCTCCGTCGAGGCCAGCCGCGGCCGCGCGCCTGCCGGCGACAGCGACACCGCCTCGGCAAGAAGTCCCTATGAGCTGGTGCGCCTGAGCCAGGGTGACATTCCCCCCAGCGCACGCCGAGAGCCGCGCATCGCGCTCCGCGTTGCCGACCGATCGTCGCGGTGAACGCAGGCTGCTGCTCTTGCCGCATGGGACACTCGCTGGGCGAGGAAGCCTTGCCGAACGGGCATCGTCGGCTCGTCGCCGGCGGCCGAGTGGCGCACTCGCTGGGCGACGAAGCCGTGCCAGCTGAGGATCGTCCGCCTATGCCCTGCTGCCGCGTGGGACATCCGACGGGCGATGGCGCGCTACGAGAAGCCCAGGCCGCGTTCGCGGAGGCTGACCCACCGCTGGTGCCCCACGACGATGTGGTCCAGCACCTCGATGCCCAGCAGTCGACCAGCGGCGACGATCTGTTGCGTGATCTGCACGTCTTCGGCGCTCGGATCAGGATCGCCCGACGGATGGTTGTGGGCAACGATGATGGTGGGGCTGTTGCAGCGCACAGCCTCCCGGAAGACCTCGCCAACCCGCACCAGACTGGCACTGACGGACCCCTTGTACACTTCGTGGATGGCCATCAACTGGTTCTTGATGGTGAGGAGCATCACCCGCAGGTGCTCCTGCTCCAGGAGGCTCATCTCCGGCGCCAGCAGCCGCGCAGCATCGGCTGGCGATCCGATACGTACCGCCACCCGAGGGGCTTGGAGGGCAACCCGTCGCCCCAGTTCCAGCGCCGCCTTCAGCTGACACGCCGTCACCACGCCGCAGCCAGGCGTCGTCGTCAACTCCTGGACCGAGGCACGCGCCAGGCCATCCAGCCCGTGTCGGCTCACGAGTTCATGGCCGATGACCAGGGCGTTGGCGCCACGGCGCCCGTTGCCCACCAGGATGGCCACCAGCTCGCTGCTCGACAGTTTGTCCGCTCCCAGGCGCAGCAACCGCTCCCGGGGTCGATCGGCAACCGGAAGACAGCGCAGCGCGCTGGGCGGGGCGGCTTCCGGCTCGAGCATGGCCCCAGCCTACAGCCGGCGGCCGGCCGTGTGTAGGTGGCAGGCGCCGACTTGGTGACACCTTCGCGCCACCCAGAACGGAAGGAGGCACTCGCTCCCTGGCAGGCAGTCGTCTTTGACATCGAGGGAGTGATTGCCCACCAGGACGCTGCCGTGGCCGATCCGCTCTTGCGGGCGCTTCGCTCTGACCTCACCGTGGCGGAATTGCGACGGGTGCGAGACTCCGAGGCCCTCTATCCACTGTGGCTGCGCTACTCCACTGGACGTCTGACGCCGCGAGCCTACTGGTCGCGTGTGCTGGCTGCGCTGGCAATTCCACCGACCCGCGCGGCGATCGAGCGCTTGCGGATGATCCAGCAGCAAACCTGGTGGGCGGCCATCGATGCTCATGTCGTGGCTCTCCTTCGTCGGCTGCGGGCCAGGCCGCTTCGGCTGGCCACGCTGTCCAATAGCGCTCCGGAGCACGAAGGCCAACTGGCGGCTTTGGAGCCGCTGTTTGACGGCATGCACTTCTCCCACCGAACCGGCTACCGCAAGCCAGCCGTCACCGCTTATCGGCACCTGCTGCAAGAACTCGGGGTAGCGGCCGCCGGCACCGTCTTCGTCGACGACAAGCCGCGCAACGTGGAGGCAGCGCAGCGCCTGGGCATGACGGGCATCGTCTTCCGGAGCGCCGATCAGCTGGAAGCCGAGCTGCTACAGCTCGGCGTGCTGACCGACGAGGAGGCAGCCACATCGTGAGGCGCCGGGGGAGTGGGCAGCAAGCGTCGCGCGTCGCGTGGCGAGCGGAGTGCGACTGCGCGCGCCATGCGACGTGCCGCTGGCGGTAGGCTGCGGGGAGAGGCTCCATGGACCAGCAACCGGTTTGGATCGACTGCCAGGACGCCCTTGTGGCACTCCTAGCGGCCATTCGCCGGTGGCCGCGATTCGCCCTCGACCTGGAGGGCGACGGCTACCATCGCTACCCAGAACACATCGCCCTGGTGCAAATTGCGCTGCCGGACGGTTCGATCTATCTCCTCGATCCGCTCGCCCTGCCTGAACTCGGCGGCTTTGCGGACCTGCTTTCCGACGTCAGGTTCACCAAGGTGATGCATTCGGCCGACTTCGACCTGCGTTGCTTGGACCGTGACTACGCCATCGCTCTGCGTGGTCTGGCCGACACCGCCATCGCCGCCCAGCTTTGCGGCTCCGAGCGCACCGGGCTGGCGGCGGTGGTCGAGGAGTACCTGGGTCTTCGCCTGGACAAGCCCGCTGATGTCCAGCGGCTCGACTGGGCGCGACGACCTTTGCCAGACCATGCCCTGCGTTACGCCGCCAACGACGTTGCTCACTTGCTGGCACTCCACGATCGACTGACGGCGCGGCTGGATCGTCTTGGTCGGCGCGAATGGGCCCGCGAGGAGTGCCGGCGACTCGAGCGGGTGCGCTACGCGCCACCCGATCCGCCGGAGGAGTCCTTCCGCCGCATCCGGGGCGCCTCGAAGCTCAGTGGCCACCAACTCGCGGCCTTGCGCGAGATGTGCATTTACCGCGAGCGGGCGGCGCGTGAACTGGGACGGCCTCCTGGCCGGCTGCTGCCGGACGGTCTGCTCCTCGCCCTGGCACAGGGCCGGTCGGGCATCCCCAGCCGCGGGCCCACCGGCGCCGTGGCCTCGCTGTGGCCTGGCCTGTTGGCGGCCCGCGATCGGGGTCAAGCGCGGACCGTTCCGCCGTTGGCGCCCGCTGGTCGGGCAACGCTGTGGTCGGAGGAAGCGCGGGAGCGGCTGGAAGTGCTCAAACGGTGGCGGCGCAAGGAAGCGGCGCGACTGGGACTGGCGGTCGGGTTGGTGTGGCCACTCGTCCATCTGGAGCGCCTGGCACACTGCCCTGACCGCGATCTGGCCGATCTCGACGACCCGGATGCACCGGTCGTCCGCCAATGGCAGTGGGGGGAGCTGGGCGCATCGCTCGAGGCCGTGCGACATGACCTCCGTCGTCAGGGTGAGGCGGGGCGGTTGGGCACGGGGCACCCAGCGCCACCCTCGCGGTCCGCTGGCCAGACAGACGCCGCTGCGGCCCGACGCAGCAAGCGAGAGCAATCGTCGCCATGGCGGAGCTGACGCTGCATCCATCGGGCGACCACTTCACCATCCGTTGTGACGGCTGGGAGCTGGCGAGCAGTCGCGGCCGCTTCTCGGAGAGCCAAACGGCCCTTCTGGCCTGTGCCCCGCTCGCCGGCGCCAAGGCACCGCGGGTGCTCATTGGCGGACTGGGCATGGGCTTCAGCTTGCGGGCGGCGCTCGATAGCCTGCCCCCCGACGCCGAGGTGCTAGTCGCCGAGCTGTTCCCGCAAGTGATCGAGTGGAACCAAGGCGTCCTGGGTCATCTCGCCGACTGGCCGCTGCGCGACCGGCGGGTCACGGTGGTGAACGCCGACGTCGCTTGGGTCATCGACCACTATCGCCCCTATGGGGCCATCGTCCTGGACGTCGACAACGGCCCTCGAACGACGACGGTGCCGACCAATCGCCAGCTGTACGTCCATGCCGGACTGAGGCGCATCCGACGTGCGCTCCGCGCCGATGGCCTGCTGGCCGTGTGGTCGCCCGATGCCGATCGCAACTTCGCGCGCCGGCTGCGCCGCGCCGGCTTTGCGGTGCGTTGCCACCGCCTTCCGGCCAGCCAGGAGCAAGACCGCGTCTGGCACGTGGTCTACCTGGCGCGAGCCGAGGACCCAACGTGAGGCAGCCTACGCCCCTTGCCGCTGGCGAAGCGCCGGTCACCGCTGCACTGGGCCGAGGTGCGGCGGACCGCAACCCGCAGCGCGCGCCGCCGGTCCTTCGCGGCTGCCCATCCGCCCCCCGGGCCGGGGCGTCGGCGGCCTGCCAGCCATGGCACGGCTCGCCGACGCCTGTTGCGTGCGTGGCCCGACGAGCCTAGCGGCCGGTATAGGCGATCGGCAGCAGAACCCTGCCGCTGGGCCGCCAGGGCTCGGGCGAGATCACAACACCGTTGGTCGTCACCTCGTACTCGCCGCCCTTGTCAGTCACCACCTGGGCGCGCGTCACCTGGAGCTGGGCGTCCCCCGACTGCAACGCCCGGAGCGTCAGCCGCGCCAACCGCGCTCTGCCGGTCAGCTCGCTCCCCTGGAGGGTATAGCCACCTAGCCGCACGCCCGAGGCATCCAGCCGCAACAGACTGGTCGCCCCAACCAGAAGCTCATCCGACCTGAGCCCGACCACTTCGAATGCCCCTTGCGGCCAAGTCAGGCTCGCCTCGAAGCCACCGATGTTGCCGCTGCCTTCCAGCCAGACCTCGACCTGGAACGTCTCGCCCTGGCGGACGGCACCCGGCACGATAAGCTCCAAGGCCACGACGCCTGCCGCGCCCGGCGGCAGCGGCACCGTGTCGCCGCACACCAGCCCCCGACGGCCGGCCGCGGTGCTGATGTCGGCCACATCCAATCGGCCGTCGCCATTCACGTCGCGTTGGGTACCGGAGGCCCACTCCTGTGCCACAAGCGAGGCATCGAAGGCCGTCAGGCGGCAATCGCGATCGAAGTCGCCGGCCAGCGGCGGGCGGGCCCGGACCCGCTCCGGATCGATGCGGATCTGGTCGCTGGATGACCGAGCCCACACCTCGGGCCGATACATCGCCCAGGCCTCGGCCGGACGCGCCGCGAAGATTCCTGGAGTGACGACCCGCACGGCATAGTCAAAGACGTGCTCGCCGCGCGGCAGATAGCTGGCAAAGAAGCTCACCTTGGTGTCGCGGACCTCTTTCCGCTCATAGCCCCACCACATCCAGCGGCCGCGCAGCCAGGGCGGCGACTCCACCCGCCGGCTCTCGGTGTTGAGCTGTTCGTTTAGCGCCTCGAACCCTGCCGGCAGCATGTCCTCGATCACCAGGTAGTGCAGATCCTCGCTCGCCGTCAGGGTCAGCCGCACGTTCACCACGTCACCGCCGTGCCAGCCTCCGGCGTCGCTGCGCCCCGACACCGGCTCGTAGCTCCGTGTCAGGCTTAGCCCGAAGCCCTGGGCATTGGTCGCGGCGAAGCCGTCGTAGTACAGCGCCATCCGGCCGACGATGGTGTAGTACAACTGGCCCCGGCCCTGGCTGGTGATCGTGAGCCGGTGACCACCCGGCCCGAGATCGCTGCCCCGCAGCACCAGCGGCGCCATGCGGTGCCGCACATTCGTGGCGTCCACATGGCCGCTGGCCAGGGTGCGGCCGTCCAGCGCCACCGACCAGTCAAACTCCGACCAGAGCTCGCCGCTTGCCACGAGGTAGTCCGTCAGGCTCAGGATGGCGAAGGACGTCGCCTGGGTGCTCGACCAGCCGCCACTCCAGCCCCAGCGGTTCTCCATCAGCCAGCGGGCCGCCTTGGCCGCCAGCGGACTGTCTGGTCGCAAGAGCGCCAGGGCCTCGAGGGCCATGGCGGTGTTCTTCTCCGTCGAGGCCATCGTCCGCCAGCGGTACGCGTCCCACCGCGTCGGCTCCCCTTCCAACGGCCAGCTGGCCGTCGTCGCCGTCTCCACGACCGCAGCGGAGAGCTCATCGATCGCTTGCTCGGCCAGATCCGCCCGCCCGACACGTTGGAGTGCAATGGCCAACGCCGAGAGCGAGAATGCGTCCAGCTCGCGACGGTACTCGAAGAGCCTTGCCGCGACCGCCGGATCGGCCTGGTCCGCCAGCGCCAGGACGTAGACGGTATACGCCTGGAGTCGTCGGTCCGTTTCTTTTTCGAGCGCCTGCTTGACGTAGCTGTAGCCGCGTTCCAGTACCCCCGCGTCCACGGCGTAACCGCTCTCCTGCGTAAGCGAGAGACCGTGCAGCACGTAGGTGCTGATGTACAGGTTGCCGTCACCCCGCCACCAGCCCCAGCTGCCGTCTGAGTTCTGGTAGCCGTAGATCTTCTGTAGGCCCATCGACATCATGGCCGGCAGCTTGGCCGTGATCTCCGGCGCCTGGATGTCCAACTCGCCGATCAGCCGGCCGATGACGGCGTTGGGCATCATCCGGCTCATGGTCTGCTCGATGCAGCCGTACGGATAGCCAATGAGCTCCTCTAGTCCGTCCAGAACGCCCAGCGCCACGCTTGGCGCCAGCCGCACCTCGACGGTTGAGGAGTCCGGAATGGCGTGGAAGGGGACCTCAAAGGACTCCTCCACCGAGCCGGCTGCCACGCCCGACCGCACGAAGCGCTCCGGGACGGAGAACGGCACCACCGGCAACGGCAACTCGACGGCATCGTCGCCGGCGGTGGTTTGCAGCCGAGCGGTGACGACATTCTCACCCAGGCTCGAGGCAACCACCGTCCAGCGCGCTAGACGCGTCTCGCCAATGCCGAGCTCCAGAGCCCGTGGCCCCGGATCCAGTTGCACCAGCCCCGGCGTCTCCAGGCTGCAGGAGCCCTCGGTCGGGCCAGCGGTGTAGTTGCGGTTTAGAACGTCAAGCGCGAACTGGTCTCCCTGGACGGCGAATCGGGGCAATGCCGGATCGGCGATGATCGGTTTGGTGACCAGCAGTTCCGCCCAACCCTGGCCCGCCTTGGTGTCCTTGGTGATGGCCCGCGCCATGGCCACCCAGGTGGTCAGGCTATCGGGTAGGGTCAGGGTGACGGTGGCATCGCCATGCGCATCGGTCACGAGATCCCACTGCCAGTAGGCGGTGTCGGGAAACTCGCGCCGCGGCGAGGTCTGGCTTTCGGGTTCCTGGTTCTTGCCGGTCTGCTCGCCATCGCGTGCCCCGGGGGCTGGACCGAGTTCGGGAAACCTGCGTCCGTATGACCGCTCCACCGCCAGAGTGTCGTAGGTGTTCACGCCATCTTCCCGACTCCGCCAGAAAGCGTCGAAGATGTCTCCCGAGGGATCCTCCGCCAGAGCCAGAACCGCTTTGTCCACCAGGGCGAAACTCAGTTGGGCGGCCACCGGCTGGCCGTCGGCATCCCGCACCCGGACCACAAATCGCGCCTGTTCTCGGGGCTGATGCTGGGCCGCGTCCGGCTCGACGGTCACGGTGAGTCGTTGGCTCTCGGCCGGCACCACCAGATTCACGGAGGCTGTCAGAAGCTGCGCATCCGCCTGGCTGCCCCCCTCGCGCCCGGTGTCCCACATCTGAACCACAGCCCACACGTTGGGAGCATACTCGGGCCGAATGGGCACCTCGACGGTCGTTCCGCCATCCAGCGCGATGAGCCGCGACTCGAAGACGTCTTCCCGCTGCAGGGTGAGCAACGCTTGGCCCGCCTTCGGCGACTTGACGACCAGCCGCGCCGTTTCGCCCGGCTGGTAGCTTTCCTTGTCGGCAGCAATCTCCAGACCGCCCCACCAGCTCCAGGGCTCGCGCTGGCTGTAGAACCAGCAGTATGACCAGTCACGAGCCAGACGACCGGCGTCGTCAGCGGCGGTGCCCTCGATGCTGAACCAGCCGAGGGGCAAGTTGCGCAGCTCGAAGACCGCCCGGCCATCGGAGCCGGTCACGCCGCGGTGCCGCGCCACAACACGCTGCCCGTCACGGTAGTAGCCGTTGACCGTCAGGTTGACGGTCCTGCCTGCCACCGGCTGGCCGTCGTGGTCGACGGTACGGGCGGTGAGCACGAACGGCTGGCCGTACTCGAGACCGTAGCGCTCCCCGGCCAAGTCGAGGCGGAAGGCCGCCGGATGAACCGGCACCGCTACCTCCTGCACCACCGGCCGCCGGTTGGCATCCATCACCTCGGCCTCAAAGAAGTACGTTTCGCTGTAGTCGCTGGTGCCTTCGAGGGCGACCCGGCTGGTCCAGCGACCTTCGCTGTCCAGGGTGCCTTGCAGCTCCGCCACCTGGTTGCCGCTGCGGCTATGCCAGTAGTAGTAGCCGCGATACACCCGCAAGGTGACCTCGCCCGAGGCCACCGGTTGACCGAAGTAGTAGCGCGCCACGACACTGACCTCGGCCTGGTCCCCGCGGACGTAGTACGGCTGCGCGGTCGCCACCGTGACTTCGTAGTCCGGCTTGACATACTCTTGGACCTGGAACGGGCAAACGAAGACCGCCTCCCCTACCGCAACTTCGATCTGCCACTGACCCAGTGCGATGTCCGTCCCCAAGGTGAAGTCATCGCCAATGCTGCCGTAGGCGTCCGCCCGCTTTTCGCTCGTGGCGACGGTGTTCCCCTGGTTGTCCTTGATGCGAACGGTGATCGAAAGGGAGCCATCGACCACCGAGGTGCCGGCGTGCTCGATGTGCCGCAACGTGGCCTTGTAGTGCACGGTATGGCCTGGCCGGTAGATCGGCCGATCGGTATGAACATGGCCGACAAATTCCGGCGGCGCAAAACGGATGCCGCCCCACCAGCGCCAATAGTAGGAATAGGTGGAAGCCCAGTAGGCGTCCATCACCACCAGGCTGGTCTGACCACTATGCTCGGCCGTGACGAGGAGCGCATCGCCCCCGCCAGGGAACGTGGCGATGCCATCCACATCGCTGGGCTGCGCCGCCAGTGGGACACCGCTGGCGTCGCGCAGGACGACCATCGCGCCGCTGACCGGCCTCGCGTCCGGCAGCTGGGTGACCCACACCGTGCGGCCCTCCCGGCCCTCCTTGGCGACAAGCATGGTGTCGCTGACAATGATCATCGCCTGGCCGGGCGTCACCCGGCTGCTGCCTGCCTCGACCACGTACAGGCCGGGGGCCGTGCCCGCGGGCAGCGGAACCTCGCGATTGCCGTCGTCTACCTGCGCACGCCACGAGGCCACCTTGCGGAGACCTGACACGTCGATGTGGTAGTCCTCGTCGCCGTCCACGAGCTCAGGGTAGGCACTGGCGAAGCCCGCCACCTCGAGCGCGTAGAGGCTGAAGTCGAGGCTCACACGGGGATAACCGGCAGACAGGAACAACCCCCCCTTGAGCGAGGCCGGCACGAACTGAATGGGCAGCCCGTAGCCGAACTGCACTCGCCCGTTGTCAGCGGCCGTCTCGAAGCTCCAGGTGAGCGGCTGGTCGAAGAGGGGACGTCCCCCGCTGGTCCGCGCGGTCACGCCAATCGTCACCGTGTAGCGCGTCCGCGCTGCCAGTGGCTCGTCCGGCCGGTACTCCACCCACTGGCTCTCCTGCCAGACGAACTGGCCCGGCGCTGCCGGCTCGAGTCGGAAGGCGGCCTCCACACTGGCCCGATCGACCGTTTCGACGAACTGGACGCCGATACCACTTCCCGGCCACACGTCCGTGCCAGTGGGCCAGGTACTCGTTCTCTGCGCCGGTCCGGCTGCCGCCGGCGATCCGACAATGCCTGCCAGGAGAAAGGCCAAACCCGTCAGCCACCATACTCGTTTGCGCAAGTGCATCGTTCCACTCCTTCGATATTGGCCACCAAGTTGCCCACAGTCCGGCCACGTGCCCGGCATTCCGCAGTCGATGGCACCTCATGAGACGGGAGGCAGCCATCGCCTTCGCAGCGCTGCGCGCTCACCGGGATTCCGGATTCACCCTGTTGTACGTTCGAACCCGGCCGATCGTGACGGTCGCGCGTCCGCGAGGCTCAGCCGCCTGAGGCAGCGCCCATGCCCGGAGGGCCACCGAGGCCGTCCGGTCGCGGCGCGCCCTGGTCAGGTAGCGGCCATGCGTCACGGAGCGCCTGGCTGAGGCCCAGGCCATCCCGTCGCGGCGCGCCCTGGTCAGGCAGCAGCGATGCGTCACGGAGCGCCTGGCTGAGGCCCAGGCCATCCCGCCACGGCGCGCTCTGCTGGGGCCAAGGCCATGCCGTCGGACACGGCCTCACCTTCGGTCAGCCGCATGCCGACATGGATGACCACCAGGCCAAAGACCAGGCGCCGCGAGCGCAGTGGCAGAAGCCCGGCGCGACGCATCGCTGCCGCCACCTCGAGAGGCGTCGCAAAAGCGTCGATGGAGGCGGGCAAGTAGCGATACGCTGCCGGGTCGCCGGCGACCAGCGCCCCTAGCCAGGGCCCGACACGATGCAGGTAGCCGCGCACCAGATTACCCCATGGCCACTGGACTTCGGGCGAGAACTCCAGGGCCACGACCCTCCCGGCGGGACGTGTGACGCGGGCGGTCTCGGCGAAGGCCCGGTCCAGATCCCCGATGTTGCGCAGCAGAAAGCCGCTGGTGACAGCATCGAAGGTGCAGTCGGCGAAGGGCAGCCGCAACCCGTCGGCCGCCAGCCAGGCTAAGCGGTCTCTAGGGCCTCCGTTTTGGGCTCTCGGCAGGGCTCGCGCGAGCATGGCCAGCGACGCATCGACGCCGATCACCCGGGCGCCGGGCCACCTTTGGACCACCGCTCGCGCCAGGGCACCCGTGCCGGTGCCAACGTCGAGGACCAGGCCGTGATCAGGTAGTTCGAGGGCCGAAGCCGCTCGCCGGCGCCACAGGCCATCCTGGCCCAGACTCATGAGCGAGTTCATGAGATCGTACCTCGGAGCGATGCGGCCAAACATCGCTCGCAAGTGGCGAGTTCCCTCCTCCGACACCATCGCCGATGGCTCGGTCACGCCGCCATCATACGGGCACGACCGCAGGCGGGCAAAGCTTGCCGTCGGCTACTGGAAGTGCCCTAAGGCGTTGGCACCGGCGGCAGTGGCGGCAAGGTGGGGAAAGGTGCTGGTGGCGCAGCCGGCGTCACCCCCGCCGGCCCAGAGCCGCCAGCCACGAGCACGCGCTCCGGGCCAGTCCGGCGCCCGTCACGGTTCACTTCGGCGCCCAGGATAGAGTGGTCACTGGCGGCATTCCGGTCGAGCCACACCAGCAACCGGGTGCTGCGATCGGTGGAGGGTAGATTGGGACTGAAGCTGAATGGCGGCCCGCCGGCCAGCTCGTACACCTGGCGCAAGGGGATGCCGTTGCGGTTGAGCCGTCGGAGACGGATGTCGGGTGGATTGCCCGCCTCCCGGTTCTCCCAAGCGAGCAGGTAGCCGCCGGCCTCCCCCAGCGAGGCCACCGTCGGAACCACCTGGTCGTGGGCATCGGCCGTCAGCTCCAGGAATGGACCGATGGGGAACATGTTCAGGTTGATGCGCCGGCCGCGGATGTCTCGCGCCGCAGCGCCGGTCGGCGTCTCCGACCAGACGATCAATCCCTCGCCTGAGACCTCAATCGCCACCGACGGACGCCCTTGGTCGCCGCCGCTGGTGACGATGCTGGGGCTGCCGGTAATCGCCAAGTAGCCCCCATAGCCCGTAAGCTTCATCGCCTTGATGGCCACCGTGGTGCCGGTCACCTCACGCCAGACGAGCGCCCAGAGGTCATAGGGCACCGATGCCCGATAGGCCACGGCCGGGAAGGTGTCATCGGCCGGCGAAGCGATCACCGGAAACGTGCCACTCAATACCTGGCCCCCATCGGCCACCCACAGTCCATAGATGTCGCGCGAGCCGGGAGCCGCAATCGGCGGTGCCGGTGGGTTGGCCGGCGTGGTGACCGGGGTGGGGATGGGTGTTGGGCCCGGGGGCCCCCCTGGTGTGGGCAGCGCCGTCGGAACCATCGTCGGGCCAGGCGTTACCGGCGGTGGAGGGAAGGTCGGCTGCTGAATGATCGCTCCCCCCTGAGGCAGAGCCGCCACGCGTCGAGGGAAGGTACCAATCGCCAAGAGGGGCACCGGTGGTGGCGAGGTCGGGAAGGGCGGTGGCACCCCGGGCGTCGCTGGAATGGGCACGCCCGGCGTCGGCGCGGCGGGGAGGGCGTCGTTGGTGTAGAAGAGCAGGAAGGCCTCCTGCCCCTCGCTCCAGGCGATGGCCGGGTCACTCTGGTTGCCCGGCTCCATCACCAGCGGCACCGCGCCGGCCACCGCAAGGCCGGTGTTGGTGAGACGAGTGGCATACAGGTCCAACCCCGTGCCCAGGCCGCGGTCTTCCGACCACACCAAGAGGTAGCTGTTGGTGCGTGGCGAAAAGGCGATGACCGGCGCCAGGGGCCGTCCCGACGTCTGAATGATGGCCGCGTTGGCGGCGGGCATCACCGCCGGCCAGACGGCCGCCACGAGCACAAGGAATAGAGCCGCGACTGCAACACGCCTCACCATGTTCGTCACTCCTTCTGCCAGAGCCCAGCGTCAAGCTCTCGTGCGCCCACGCAGCCGGTGGGAGATCCGAAGTTGCGCCAACCGCCCAACGCGACCGGGGACCGTCATGCGCCAGTCCTAAGGATAGATCCGCTCCAGGAGCCGCGGAAAGGCAATCGTCTCACGAAGGTGCTCCAGACCGCATAGCCAGGCGAGGGTGCGTTCCAGTCCCAGGCCAAATCCGGCGTGCGGCACAGCGCCGTAGCGCCGCAAATCCAGGTACCACTCGTAGGCCTCGCGCGGCAGGCCATGCTCGGCGATGCGCTGCTCGAGCAGCGCAACCGAGGTGGCCCGCTGGCCCCCGCCCACGATCTCGCCGTAGCCCTCGGGCGCCAGGAGGTCTGCCGAGCGACAGACTTCCGGCCGCTCGGGAACGACGTCCATGTAAAAGGCCTTGACCTGTGTTGGGTAGTGGTGGACGAAGACCGGCCGATCGAAACGGGAGGACAAAAGCGTCTCGTGCGGTGCGCCGAAGTCCTCGCCCCAGGTGAACTCGGGGAACCCCTCCGCCCGAAGGATGGCCACCGCTTCGTCGTAGCTGATGCGCGGGAAGGGCGACTGCACTCGGCGCAGAGCAGACACGTCACGCCCTAGGAGATCCTGGAGATCGCCTTCGTGCCGTTCCACCGTGCGCTGCACCGCCGAAACCAGGAGCTCCTCGGCAATCGCCATGGCCTCCTCCAGATCGGCGAACGCCAGCTCCGGCTCCAGCATCCAGAACTCCGTCAGATGGCGGCGCGTCTTGGACTTCTCGGCGCGAAACGTCGGCCCGAAGCAGTAGACGCGGCGCACCGCCATGATCGCCGCCTCGTTGTACAGCTGTCCGCTCTGCGTTAGGTAGGCCGGCTGGCCGAAGTAGTCGGTGGCAAACAGGGTGGTCGTGCCCTCCACCGCGGTGGGCGTCAGGATTGGGGCATCGACATTCACGAAGCCATGGTCGTCCAGCCAGTCCCGGAGGGCTCGAATGAAGCTGGCGCGAATCCGCAGGATGGCTGCCTGGCGAGGTGTTTGCAGCCAGAGATGGCGGTGCTCCATCAGGAACCCTGTGCCGTGCGCCTTGGGCTGGATCGGGTAGTCCGGCTGGGCTAGCGAGATGACCTCAAAGCGATCTACCGACAGCTCGTATCCGCCCGGCGCCCGTCGGTCCGCGCGCACCGTTCCTGTGACGGCGACGCTCGAGGCCAGCGTCACCGTCCGCGCCGCCTGCCAGTCCAGCGCCGCGAGCTGCGGTTCGAACGCCACCGCCTGCAGCACGCCGGTCCCGTCGCGCAACAACACGAACTGCAGCTGCCCTTTGTCGGTGCGGTTGTGCACCCAACCGCGAATCGTGACTCGCCCATCGACCTGCTCGGCCACCTGACTGATGGTGATCTCTGGCGCCCCGTCCATCCCTCGTTCCGTTCCCCAGGCCGCCAGCCGACTGCCCTTCCCCGTTACAACGGCCCAGCCGGCTCGGCTGTTCGGCGGAATCTGTAAGGTGATGCCGGCATTATAGGGGGAGGGTGTCCTGCCGCGAAGCACCTGCCTCGTCAGCTGCCACCCATGCTTGGGCAGGTCGCCGAGAGGTCGCCACCTTTTGACCGTCGGCCGGCAGCGCCATATAGTCGTCTGGGGAGTGGTAGCGATGGACGAAAGTACGGGCTCCGATGCTACGTCGGTGGTGCGACAGGCGTGCCAGGCGGCGCTGGCAGCCTTGGAGGGAATCCAGAGTGCCTCGGAACTGGAACGTTGGCGCCAGGCCGAGCTGGGCAAGCAAGGTCGAATCACCCAGCTCTTGAAACGGATTCCCGCCCTGCCGTCCGCCGAGCGACCGGCCTTCGGCGCGGCGGTGAACGCTGCCAAGGCCGAGCTGGAGGAAGCGCTGGCGGCCGCTCGGGAGAGGCTGGCGGCAAGCGCACTGGAAGCCGAGTTGGTGAGTCCACCGATCGATGCCACCCTGCCCGGCACCTGGCCGCCACGCGGCGGCATCCATCCGGCGACCCGCGCCTTGCGCCGCGTGTGTGACATCCTCACCGAGATGGGCTTCCAGACGTACCACAGCCGGGACGTGGAGACCGATGAGCTTAATTTCGAACTCCTGAACGTGCCGCCACACCATCCGGCGCGGGATATGCAAGACACCTTCTACGTGACCGACGAGGTGCTGCTGCGTACCCACACGTCGCCCGGTCAGATCCGGGCCATGCGCCACTTTGCCCCCGAGCCGCTGCGCATCATCGTGCCGGGCATGTGCTACCGGCACGAGCAGATCACACCGCGCAGTGAGATCCAGTTCAGCCAAGTGGAGGGCCTAGCGGTGGGTCCCACCATCACCATGGCCGACCTGCGCGGCACCCTGATCGCCTTCGCTCGCCGCATGTTCGGCCCCGATCGGCCGATCCGCTTCCGGGCGAGCTACTTCCCCTTCACCGAGCCGTCGGCGGAGATGGACGTCCAATGCTTCCTGTGCGGCGGCGCGGGCTGCCGCATCTGCAAGGGCACCGGCTGGCTGGAGATCTTGGGCTGCGGCATGGTGCACCCGGTGGTGCTGGCCAACGGCGGCTACGATCCAGACCGCTTCACCGGATTCGCCTTTGGCATGGGCACGGAGCGAACCGCCATGCTGCTCCACGGCATCGACGACATTCGTCACTTCTGGGCGAACGATGTCCGTTTCCTGGCCCAGCTGAGCTGAGAGGCGATGGAGAGGAGAGCCCGCCATGCGCGTGGTCCGAAGCTGGTTGGAGGAGTACGTGGATACCGAGGGCGTTCCGGTGGCCGATCTCGCCGAGCGGCTTACCCTCGCTGGGCTCGAGGTGGTGGGCATTGAGCACTACGGGGACTGGTGGGATCGTGAGCGGCTGTTGGTTGGCGCCGTGGTGCGGGTGCTGCCGCATCCCAACGCCGACCGACTCGTCCTGGCCGACGTCGACACCGGCCGCGGCAGCCTCCACCGTGTCGTCACCGGTGCACCGGCGCTGGTGCGTCTGCGGGAGGCCGGAGACCTGCCTCAGCCGCTGAAGGTCGCCTTCGCCACCGAAGGCGCCGAGCTATTCGACGGTCACGCCGAGGGCTGGGTGAAGATGGTGCTGCGCGGGCGACCGGTGCGCGGGGTCATGAGCGATGCCATGGTGTGCTCGGCCAAGGAGCTTGGCCTGGCCGACGAGCACGAGGACATTCTACTCCTCGACGCCGATGCGCCCGTCGGCAAGCCCCTCGTCGACTACCTGGGCGACACCGTCCTCGACATCGACCTGACGCCCAACCTGGGGCGTGCCATGAGCGTCATCGGCGTGGCACGCGAAACGGCGGCCATCCTGGACCTGCCGTTTGAGGAGCCACAGCCCACCGTCGAAGGGGTGCCTGGCAACCTGGGGGCCATGGTGGCGGTCGAGATCGCCGACCCGGACCTGTGTCCCCGCTACGCGGCCCGCCTGATCGAGGGGCTGCGCGTTGGGCCCTCGCCGTTCTGGATGGCTCGTCGATTGTCCCTGGCGGGGATGCGCCCCATCAACAACGTGGTGGACATCACGAACTATGTCATGCTCGAATGGGGCGAGCCCCTGCACGCCTTCGACTACGACATCCTGGTCCAACGTGCCGCCGGCGGCCGGCCCCGGATCATCGTGCGCCGCGCCCAGCCCGGCGAGCGGCTGACCACCCTGGACGGCGTGGCGCGGGAGCTCGACGGCGACACCTTGCTCATCACCGACGAAGCCGGTCCGCTGGCGATCGCCGGCATCATGGGCGGCGCCGACAGTGAGATCCACGATGGCACCCAGCGGGTGCTCCTGGAAGCGGCGGCCTTCGATTTCATCAGCATTCGCCGCACCAGTCGACGACAGAGGATCCCCAGCGAGAGCGCGGCCCGATTCGGCCGTGGCGTCCACCCGGCGATGGCAGCGGCCGCGTCGGCTCGCGCTGCCGATCTTCTGCGACGGTTGGCCGACGGCACCGTCATGGAGGGCGTCGTCGACGCCTATCCCGAGCCGCCGGTCGCACCGACCATCACCCTTCGGGCTGGAGAGGCCACGCGCGTGCTGGGCCTCGACCTCGCGCCGACGACCATGGCCGCGCTCCTCGGACGGCTGCAGTTCGACGTCCGGGTGCTCGCGGATGGCGGCTTGGAGGCCACCGTCCCGGCACATCGGCTGGACATCTCCTGTCCCGCGGACGTGCTCGAGGAAGTTGCGCGCCTCTACGGATACGACCGGTTGCCAGCCCGCTTGGTGGCCGATCCTCTGCCACCGCCCGCGGAAGACCGACGCGGCCAGGTCTTGCGCACCGCGCAGGACGGCCTGGCTGCCGCCGGCCTGCTCGAGGTGGTCAGCTACCGACTCACGTCCATCGAGCACGAGGCGGCCGCCTTCGTCCTTGCGCCGCCTGACCCAGCAGGCTACGTGACCCTGCGCAACCCGATCAGCCCCGAACGGTCCGCGCTCCGACGCTCAATCCTTACCGGTCTCTTGGATGCAGGCCGGAACAACCTGCGGCACACCGACCGGCTGGCGTTGTACGAGATCGGACCGGTATTCGAATGGCACGGCGCCCAGCTGCCGAGGGAGAACTGGCGTCTCGGCATCCTCATGGTGGGACCGCCCAGCCCGGCCACGTGGCGCTCTGCGGCAAGCCGGGCAATGGACATCTTTGACGCCAAGGGGGTGCTCGAGGGCCTGCTCAAGGACCTCAACGTGACGGCAGACTGGCAGTTGGGAGAGCATCCGGCGATGAATCCGGCCCGCACCGCACGCCTGGCGGTGGCCGACCGGGTGGTGGGACACGTGGGCGAGCTGCATCCGCACGTCCGACGCCGGTGGGAGCTGGGCGAGGGGCCAGTGGCGGTAGCCGACCTGGATCTGGAGGTCCTCTTCGGGCTCGGCGGTGCGCCGGTCGCCTTCCGGCCGTTCTCGCCGTTCCCTCCTGTTCGTGAGGACCTGGCCGTCATTGTGGCTGAGTCGCTGTCCGCGGCCGAGGTCGCCGCCACCATTCGCGATGCCGGCACAGCCCTGCTGGTGGACATCTCCCTGTTCGACGTGTACCGGGGACCGCAGATCGGTGAGGGCAAGAAGAGCCTGGCCTGGTCGCTCGTCTTCCAGGCACCTGACCGAACGCTCACCAATGAGGAAGTGGCTGCCACCCGGGAGCGCATCAGCCGGGCGCTCGTCCATCGGCTCGGGGCGGCCATCCGTCAGGCCTAGCGCCTGGCTGGCGAAATCGGGTCGGCAGTCATGCGAACGTGGTCCGAAGCGCGGCGCACGGCAGCCAGGCGCGGCTGGACGGAAGCACGCTGGATGGCAGCCATGCGGGCGTGGAGCAAAGCGGGCTGGATAGCAACCAGGCGAGCGTGGACCGAAGCCCGGCGGACGGCAGCCATGCGGAACTGGACCAGGGCGCTCGGGACGACACGCCGTCCCGGCACACTCCATCTGCCAGTCGGCCTGGCGATGGCCGGGCTTCTGGCGGCTGGAGGTGGCTCCTGCGCCACGCCGCCCATCAGCCCGAGGGCCGTCAGCCCGACACCCGTCAGCCCGACACCCGTCAGCCCGAGGCCCGTCAGCCCGACACCCGTCAGCCCGACAGCCGTCAGCCCGACGTTCGTCAGCCCGACGCCCAGCCTCGTAGTGCGACCCTCGAGCACCTGGACGCCGCGCCGGCCCCTCGAGATTCAGCGCGTCGAGCTAGTGGCCGGCCAGCCGAGCCAGCGGCTGCCGCTCGTGGCGCCGGCGGATCAGTCGGTGTTGTTTCTCCTTTACGGCCGTGCCGGCCAGACGCTGAGCGCGCGGCTGCACGCTACGGAGGGTCGCGCCAGCTTGCGCATCTCGGGTGCCGACGCTAGCCTATGGCTGGACGAGCGGGCCGGTAGCGACCACTGGGCCGGAACTCTGACGTCGAGCCAGGACTACCTCATCGAGGTGATCGCGCTGGAGGGTCGCCGCTTTGCCGGCTACCTCGAACTTGCCCTGTTGGATCTGACTCTGGCAGCCAGGCCGACTTCGACCCCATGAGCGAGGCTGCTTCGGACCGCGGGCGGGCGCATGGCCACCACGCAATGGGCGCCTGGCATCTGGGCGCCCAGGCGGGCTTGAGCCCTCTCGCGCCGTGCACGACCGGCCCAGGGGCCGTGTCCGGGGATGCTGCCGCAGCCTGGGCAATCACAGAAAGGCGGTGAACACGGATGCGTGACTACACGGACTTGGCGCTGGACATCGCTCGCTCGGCGGGCGCAGAGTTCGCGGACATGCGGATCGTGGAAGAACGGATCAACCGTGTCGTCGTCCAGCGGCGCTCGCTGAAGATGATCAGCGACGAGGAAACGTTCGGCTTCGGCGTGCGCGTCCTTCTGCGCGGGGCCTGGGGGTTCGCCAGCTCGACTCGGCTGGACCGCGATGAGGTGGCTCGCACCGCCGAGCAAGCGGTGGCCATTGCCCGCGCTTCGGCTCACGTCCCCAAGGCAACACCGGCGCGGCTGGCGCCGGCCCCGGCCGCCGTCGAGACGCACGTGGGCTCGTGTGCGGAGGATCCGTTCGCCGTGCCGGATGGCGAGAAGGCGGAGCTGCTCCTTTCGGTGTGCGATCGGATGCTGTCGGTGCCCGGGGTCGTGATGGCCGTCGGCTTCTTGTCGTTTACCCGGCTGCATCGGATCATCGCCAACACCGACGGCAGCTTCTTGGATCTCACCAACACGTTCGCTGAGCCATACGTGACCTGCACCGCGGTCGTGGACGGCGAGTCCCAGAGCCGCAACTACCAGGGTGGCGGCAAGCAAGCGGGCTTTGAGTTCATCCGCGAGATCGATTTCCTCGGTCATGCCCGCCAGTGGGCAGAGGAGGCGGTCATGAAGTGCCGAGCCGACAAGCCGCCCATCGGCCGCATGGATCTCGTTCTGGACCCCGCACATCTGGCGCTCACGCTTCACGAATCGGTCGGTCATCCTACCGAGCTGGATCGCATTCTCGGCTGGGAGGCCAACTTCGCCGGCCGAAGCTTCGTCCGCCTGGAGGACGTGGGCCACCTGCGGTATGGCAGCCCGCTAGTCAACTTCAGGGTCGATAACACCATGGAGGGCGGTCTGGGCAGCTGGTTCTTCGACGACGACGGCGTCCGCATGGGCCAATTCCCGGTCATCCGGGAGGGGATTCTCGTCGGGCTGGGCTGCACCCGCGAGACGGCGGCCGAGGTCGGTTGGCCGGCCTCGAACGGCTGTTGCCGGGCCGACAGCTACGCTCACTTCCCGATCAATCGCAATCCCAACCTGTACATGGAACCGGGCGATCCCAACGTGTCACCCGAGGACCTGATCGCCGGCGTCGATCGGGGCATCTTCATCGAGGGCCAGGGCAGCTTCTCCATCGACCAGATGCGCCGCAACTTCCAGTTCGGTGGCGATCTCTTCTGGGCCATCGAGGGTGGCCGAAAGACACGACCGCTGAAGAAGGTGACGTACCAGGCCGAGACAACCGAGTTCTGGCGAAGCTGTGACGGCGTGGCCGGCCCGCAGTGGTGGGCGCCGCACGGCGTTCCGAACTGCGGCAAGGGCGAGCCGCAGCAGATCATGCGCATGACCCACGGGGCCAGCTACGCCCGGTTCCGCAACATCCGAGTAGGGGACGGCAGCCAATGAGAAGCGAACAAGAGGTTCGGTCCATCCTTGACCGGGCGCTGTCCCAACTCAGCGCCGAGGAGGGCATGGCTCGCTATGGCTATGAGTGGACCCTCGCCACGCGCTTCGGCGAGAACGCCATCACCCAGAACATCGGCGGCGCGCAGGAGACGGTGACGATCGGGGCAGCGTTTGGTCGCCGTCACGGTACGGCAACCACCAATCGTCTGGACGACGACTCGCTGGTGGCGACCGCCGCGCGCGCCGAGGCGATCGCCCGTCGGTCGCCCGAGGATCCGGAGTACGTTGGGCTGCCTGGCCCTCAGGTGTACGGCGACCGTCCGCAGCGGCTGTTCGCCGATGTGGTGGCGCTCCGACCCGAGGACGTCGCCGAGGACGTGCGCCTGGTCGTCGACCGGGCGCGCACGCAAGGCCTGCGCGCCAGCGGCCTCTTCGGGGCCACGGTGCGCGCTGGCGGTCTTCGCAACACGCGCGGCTTGTGGGCCTGGGACGCAGCCAGTGACTTGGACTACTCGACCACCTTCCACGGTGCCAACGGCAGCGGCAAGGCGGCCCAAGTGCAGAGCAGCCGGGAGCGTATCGACGTCGAGAAGCTCGCTGCCACCGCGCTTGCGAATACGATGCTGGCGCAGAACCCCGTCGCTCTCGAGCCCGGACTCTACACTGCCATCCTGGAGCCCGCGGCCGTAGGCGAGCTCCTAGCCTTTATCGTGTTCACTATGGGGGCACGCGATGCCGAGGAAGGGCAGACGCCCTTCGCGAATACGCTCGGTACGAAGCTGATGCACGAGACGGTGAGCCTGCGCCTGCGCGTGGATGATCCGATCTTGCCGGCGCCTGTCTACGGCGAAGACGGTCTGCCCATCGAACCCGTGACGTGGGTCGAGAACGGGGTTGTGCGCCGCCTGTACCACGATCGGTACTGGGCGCAGCAAAAAGGCACGCACGCCGATGCGGCGCGGACGCCGCTCTTTATGGACGGCGAGGAGCGAAGCACAGAAGAACTAGTGGCCAACTGCACACGCGGACTCCTGGTCAAGAACCTGTGGTACCTGCGCTTCGTCGATCGCCGTTCGCTCATGGTGACGGGCATGACCCGCGATGGCTTGTTCTGGATCGAGGATGGCCGGATCGTCCGACCGGTGAAGAACCTTCGCTGGAACGAGTCGCCGATCCGCTTCCTGCAGAACGTGCTGGGGCTGTCCCGGCCCGAACGAGTCGGCGGGGAATTCATGTCATCGCTGATGCCCGGCGTCCTGGCCGAAGGCTTCCATTTCACCTCGACCACGGACGCGGTGTAGCGGCCTTCCGCTCGCCGCTGCGTTGCCCAGGCAGGTGCGACCGGCCTGAGGGGTGGCCCGCGGAAGGGCGCCGCCGGCGAACCGGTGGCCTCGGGCGCCAGCACCGAGCCGAGGTACGGGGGCAAGCACGATCGGCCTGCGGGGCAGCCGCCTGGCGGGCGGCTGCGGCGAGCCAGGAACTGCCCCTCGTCACCAGCGCTCGAGGGCGGCGAAGCGCCGCTCGGGTTCGGCGTCGGGCTCGCGCCAGAACCAATAGCGTGCCGGCTTGGGCAAGCCGATGGTGATGGCATGGGCATTGCCGTCGCGGTCGACGGCGTGGATGGTCAGGCCGCCCGGATGATGGCGCTCCAGTCGCCGTAGGTCACGGATCGCCTCGCCGCAGGCATCGGCGGCGCTCAGCCCGGACTTCAGGTACAGCACCACCGAACGGGCGGAGGCAGCTCGCAGCGCCAGCTCGCCCACGCCGGTGCAGCCGGCGGCCCCGAAGCTGCTGTCGGCGTAAACACCGGCCCCGACGATTGGCGAGTCGCCGAGTCGTCCGGGATACTTGAAGGCCCAGCCACAGGTGCTGCCCCCGGCCGCCAGGTGGCGCTGACGGTCGGCCGCTAGAAAGATCACGGTGTCGCCGGGATCCTCCAGATCGGTGGTCAGGCGCACCCAATCCACCAGCGTCGTGGCCGACCAGCGGTCGCGGATCGTCTTGGGCACCTGGGCCTCGATCCACGCCTGCCAGTCGCTGCGCGAGTCCTCGGTCAGTAGATCCCCCGCCTCGGCGCCGACCTCCCGGGCAAAGCGGGCGGCACCCTCGGCCACCAGCAAGGCGTGCGGCAATCGCTCCAACACTTGGCGGGCCACCGAGATCGGATGCCGAAAGCCCTGCAGTGCCCCTACGGCGCCGGCCCGCAGGCTGTCGCCATCCACGATGCAGGCATCCAGCTCGATGTCGCCGAGCAGGTTGGGCCGACCACCGATGCCCACCGATCGCACGGTGGGGTCTGCTTCCACTTCGCGGATCCCGCGCTCCACGGCGTCAAGCGCTCCTTGCCCGCTCTGGAGCATCTCGACCGCGGCTCGCACGCCCACCGTCCCCGCCGAGTTGGCCAACAGCCATGCCGTCACACCCACCTCCCTGTCCGACGCTTTTCCCTTGCCCAGTGCCCCGATTGGCCGTGCCATGACAGCCACGAGGCTCCGGCCCGAATGGCCGCCCTATTGTAGCCTCAGCCACCGGCCAGACCGGCCTCCGGCCGCAGCCGACGGACCCCGCCTCTCGTCCGGCGGAGGTGAGCCCAATCTCGGCCTCGCGCGCCAGCCGCCACCGCTCGACGCGCCTTCCGCCTTTCCCGCCGGGCGCCAGCCCAATCTCGCACCGACCCCAGCCTAGAGGAAGCAGCTTGACATGCACGCTGGCGGTGGGCTACGCTGCCCACTGCGCCTCTGCCGGGCAGGCCACGGCCGCAGGTGCCACCGTGCGAGACGGGCGCGCCAATCACCCATCTTTCGCTTGAGAAGCCACGTCATGCGGCTCGAAGGCCTCACTTCCTCGCAAGCGGCGGAGCGCTTGGCCCAGTACGGGCCAAATGCGCTCCCCGAACAACGGCATCGCCTGCTGCGCCTCATCATGCGGCAGTTTCGAGGGGTCTTCAACCTCCTGCTGCTCGTCGCGGCGGCGGTGACATTCGCCCTCGGCGAGACTGTCGACGGCGCCTTCATCCTCTTCTTCGTGTTCCTCGGCACTAGCTTGAACGTGTATCAGGAACACAAGGCAAGCGATGCCGTGGATCGGCTGCGATCCTACCTCGTCCGCCACGCGACCGTGCGCCGCGACGGCCGAGATCAGGAGATCCCCACCGACCAGATCGTTCCGGGTGACCTCTTGAAGCTCGAGGCCGGCGACATCGTGCCAGCCGATGCGACCGTTCGATGGGCGCACAACTTCCTGGTGGACGAGACGACGTTCACCGGCGAAAGCATTCCGGTGCCCAAGCGAGCAGCCGAGGCGCAGGGCGAAGCCGTCGCCGACGAGCACCGTCTCCTCCAGGGTGTCGTCGTGCTCCGCGGCGATGCCCTTGCCGAGGTGACCGCTACCGGAGTCCACACCCGACTGGCCAACATCGCCGCGACCGCGACCGCCGTGCAAGCCGAGAGCGAGCTGGTGAAGGGCGTGGACCGCATCAGTGCGTTCGTTCTCCGGTCCACGCTCCTGACGCTGGCAGGCATCGTGCTCGCGAACATCCTCATCGAGGGCACAGCCGCCAACGTCCCCGAGCTGGCCGTGTTCGCCATTGCCCTGGCAGTATCGGTCATCCCCGAGGCCCTGCCGCTGGTCCTCACCTTCTCGCTCTCCCGAGGAGCCCTCCAGTTCGCGCAGCGAAGCGTCGTGGTGAAGCGGCTGTCCTCGGTCCAGGATCTCGGCTCGGTGAACCTGCTGTGCACCGACAAGACGGGCACCATCACCGAGAATCGGCTCGTCTACCAGGGACGCCTCCAGGGCGCTAGCTCCGCCTACGACCCCCTCGTCCTGGCGCGACTGGCCGCTCAGCGGCTGGAGCGGCAGCTGCCCGAGCCGTTCGATCGCGCTACTGACGAGGCACTTGCGCCCGAACAGCGGCGAGAGGTCGCGAGTTTCGAGATCCTGCGGCATGAGGCTTTCGATCCCGCCTTGCGCAGCAACGGCGTCCTCGTGCGCGGCCGCGACGGCCGCGAGCTCTACATTCGTCGCGGCAGCCCGGAGGCATTCCTAAAGCTGGCGGAAGCCGACGGCCAGCGGGCCCAAAGCTGGCTTGCCCAGGAGGAGGACCGGGGCCACCGCGTGCTCGGCGTGAGCTACGACGATGGCTCCGGCGCCAGGTTCGGGGGGCTGATCTCGTTCGCAGACCAGCTAAAGCCCACGACGGCCGAGACGATCGCCGCCGCCAAGCGGTTGAACCTCGCGATTACCGTGATCACCGGCGACGCCTTAAAGGTGGCAGCGGCCGTGGGTCGGGAGGCCGGACTGGTGACCGGCGCTAGCCAGGTGATCGAGGCGGCCGAGTTTCTGGCGCTGCCGGCACGGGAACGCGCCCGCCGACTGCACAGCGTGCGCGTCTTTGCCCGCACCACGCCCGAGGCTAAGTTGGAACTGATCCAGCTGCTGAAGGAGCATTACACCGTCGCCTACCTCGGCGAGGGAATCAACGACGCGCCGGCGCTGAAGGCCGCCCACGTGTCGCTGGTTGTGCAGTCGGCGGCCGATGTGGCGCGCGAAACGGCCGACATCGTGCTGCTCGAGAACGACTTGCGTGTGATCGTGGACGGTATCCGAATGGGAAGGGAGACCCACGCAAACACGCTTAAGTACATTCGAGCTACCCTCGTGTCGAACTTCGGCAACTTCTATGCAGTCGCGCTGGGCTCGCTCTTCATCGACTTCCTGCCCATGCTCCCCAAGCAGCTCCTCCTTCTCAACCTCCTATCCGACTTCCCGATGATGGCCATCGCGTTCGACCGCGTCTCGACTGCCGAGGTCGCACGGCCGCAACGATACGACTTTCGTGCCCTGTACATCGTATTCGTCACCTTGGGTCTGGTGAGCAGTGTTTTCGACTTCCTGTATTTCGGACTCTTCTACCGGATCTCCCCGCAGGTGCTGCAAACGAACTGGTTCGTTGCCAGCGTCATCACCGAGTTGCTCCTCGTCCTCTCCATTCGGTCCATGCTGCCCATCGAGCGGGCAGGGCGACCGGCGCCGGTGATTCTGGTCCTCTCGGCGCTGGCCTTCGCCATCACCCTCGCCCTGCCTGTGGTGCCCGCAACGGCGGCGTTCTTTGCCTTCACGCCTCCCACGGCGGCGCACCTGGCGTTGATCTTGGGGCTGGCACTTCTTTACCTGGCCACCACGGAGCTGGTGAAGCGCCCGCTCGCGCGCTTCGTGGCTCCATCGTGAGCAACGTGCCTCCGGCCACCACGTCCGGACCGGCGTCATCACATGACGCGTGTCGGTTCCGGAAAACCTGGCCGGACGTTTCCCGAAATTGTGGCCGCTCGACCGACCAGCCTTCGGGCTCGCCCGAAGAAGGAGCGGCTCTTGGATACAAGACACTGTAAGCCGACTCTCTCGAGTGCGGAAGGGGTGGACAGCGAGGCACGCGTAGCCGACCGCTGCCTGCGCATGGTCACCGCCCGGCCGAGGCGGGTCAAGGGTCGCCGCAGGCGACGAGCGGAGCGAGCTTGCCCTTGAGGCGCCCGGCGGCGGTGCTAGCCCAACTTCCACACTCGGGAGATGCAGGTGGCCATTTGACGGCCTCTTCTGGTCACTCCGCCGGGTTTTGGGTCCCTACGAGTCGCGTCCACGTCCGGACCGGCGTCATCACCTGACTCGGGATCCCG
>DAOUCP010000136.1:0-3514 GCA_034432155.1 Anaerolineae bacterium | reverse complement strand
CCGACGGAATGCTGCCGTTCCACTCCACCGACGACCCTGACAACGTGCACACACCACTCGACGTCGTGCAGCTGTACGGAATCATCGGCCCCGCGAACACCGCCGACAGCTCCGGCCCCGGGTTATCCGGCTGATCCGAGAGCCCCGTGTTCACCACGTCAAACGTGAAGCGCACCACATCGCCTGCCGTCAGGCAGTCCTTCGAGTGCGTCTTCGGGATCGGCACGAACTCCTCATTCTCGATCGCCAGCGCCGCACCACCGCAGTTCAGGTCCACCACACCGCCGTCGTAAGCGCCGCCGCCACCGAACACCGGCGAGCCGCTCGGCACTTGCTTCCAGGGCGAGTAGACATGGCCGGCGACCGTCGCCCGATAGGGCTTCTCCGACGGGAAGCGGTGCACGGCGATGTCCTGGCCGTAGTCCGACCCGCTGCCACCCCAATAGGTGCTGCAGTCAATGTCCGACAAGTCGGCTAGGAAGATGGTCCGCACGAAGTCGTAGGCACCGCCGTTTGTCGCCTGCTCGGCGTTCTTCGTGGGATAGCCACTGCCATAGGCAAAGCCGCCTACGTACACGCGGCCCGTCGAGTCGAAGTCGAGCCCGCGGCCGCCATCGGTGCTCGAAGCGCCGATGAACGAGCTGTAAACCACATCGGTGCCGCTCGGATTCAGCGCCGTCACAAAGACGTCGTAGTTGCCGGCGTTGGTCGTCTTGTACGCCCCCGGCGTGGTCGGCCAGTTCGTCGACGCCGTCATGCCGGTGATCCACGCGCGTCCCTGGCTGTCAACGATGATCGGGTCGCCCGAGGAGTTGTAGTAGTAGTCCGGAATGGACGTGTACGAGTAGCCCGCCGTCGGATCCGTTGAAGTGCCCCCGATACGCACGTCGTAGTACTGCGTGTACAGATCAGGGCTGTACTTGGCCACGAACGCATCGTAGTTGCCACCCGGTCCGATCGGCGTGCCCCAGTCGTAGTACGTCGTCCCGAACACGTATACATTGCCGGAGCTATCGAACGCCAAGTCGCTGCCGGCGTCAAAGTACGAGACCGAGCCGGCCGTCCAGGTGAAGTTCAGATAGCTCGAGAAATCGGCGTTGAAGCGGGCCACATAGGTATCGTAGCTGCCGTAGCCGCTTGTACGGTAGCCACCACCCCCGATCGGGAAACCGGGATACGAGGTCGGGTAGTATGCCTGGCCGGTGACGTACACGTCGCCATCCGAGGTCACCTTTACGCCGCCACCGTACGTGTAGTAAGCGCCGGCCAGCAAGGCGGCCGAGATGCGCGACGCCCCGTCCGCCGACAGGCGGAACATGGCGTGCTCATAGTATGCGCTGTAGCTTGGATTGGAGTAACGGTAGACATACGGGAAGCCGTAGCTCAGCGGATAGTACGTCGAACCCGAGATGACCAGCTGGCCATCGCTCCGCAGCGCCGATCCACCACCGTACTCGTAGTAGTTGCCGCCGATGTACGTCGCCCAAAGAAGCGTGTCGTTCGCCAGGTTGAACTTAGCTGCGTACCAGTCGTACGAGCCGCCGATCGACGTCTTGTAGGCACCCGCCGTCGTCGGGAAGTTCGACGACGTCGTCGTGCCGGTGAAGTATCGCCCCGTGGCGTCCTCGTGCATGTCCCAGACGCCATCGGTGCTCGAACCACCGAACGACCGCGAGAAGATCGCGATCGGGTCGATGTACACCGCGCGCTCCGGATCGTAGCCACTCACGTCGAACGCGACTTCGTTGCCCTCCAGCACAAAGCCCGCCGATACCGCCTGCCTTCGACCACTCTCCGTGATCTGGTACGCCAGCGGCAACAGCTCCCGGATCTGTGTCAATGATGTGCCCACCAGCAGCTCACCATTGCTGCCCAGCCGCAGCGAGTCGGCACCCTCGTAGCGAATCCGAATCGCCGACGGGTCGGCCCCCGGACCCACCGCATACGTCACTTCCATCGCGTACGCGTCTGGCGACTGCGGTTGCACCGTATCGTTCGTCCGCGCCCCGTCCTCGTGCAGCGCCGCGAAGTAGGCGTCGATGCCGGGGTACAGCTGCCGGTACACCACCATCTGGTACTGCGAGACGTACGACGCCCAGTGATCGCGATCGCCAACGATGAAGTTGTAATAGCCGGGCAGCTTCGAAATCCCTTCCACCGCCGCCGGGCTTGCCCCCACATACTCGGCAAACACCGCGTGCGCGTCAGCCTCGGGATCCTTCCCCGGCTCTGGCGGAGGATTTTGCGGCTCCGTCGTCGTCACCGGCTCTGCCGGCTGTCCCTCCAGCACCGGCAGGTCCACCGCCTGGTACCGGAACCCTGTCCCCGTCAGCCACACGTCCAGACCGTTGGCCTCCAGGTGGAACAGCGCTGCTTCGTCCCACTGCCCCTGGTTCTCAACGAACCCGTGCGTAGCCAGGCTTAGGTTGCCAGCCAGTTCCGGCGTCCCTTGCGCCTGCGCCGCCCGGGACTGCTGCACTGCCCCACCCAGCAGCAGCACCATGGCCAGCGCGGCCACGAAGCGCCATCGAATTGCCATTGCTCACACCCTCCCTATTGCAGTTACTCGGTAGCCGCCGCGCCCGGCGCACCTCCACCCCGCAAATCCAGGACCCAGGCCAGACGCACGGCATATCACGACGCAGACAACATCGGGCTGCCCCTGGGGAAGGCGCCTAGCCTATTAACGATGCCGATGCCCGCCAGATACGGCTACCCCGCTCGGCTCGCCGTCCCTTCCCTCTCCTGCCCAGCGCCCGTGGCACCGGCAGTGCCTCCCCGTCCGCGGCGCCGATCTCCGCTAGCTGTGGCAGAACGACCGGCCCCCCGCCCAGCCCAAGCGGGGGGCCGACTTGGTCGTACCGGGTCGCGCCGCCCCTATGCGGCAAGCGCCTCGGCTACTTCTGGCACTCGAAGCCGCTGATGGTGAAGCTGTAGTTGCAAGCGCCGGCCGGCGGATAGACCTCGCTGAAGACCACCACCCACTGCGTCGAGCCTTCCGGTACGGTGAAGCCCATTCGCTGCGGCGAGCCGCTCTGACCCGCGTCGCCGAGGTAGTTCAGGCACGGCTGCGTCGGGTCATACGCGTCCTTATAGGAGTGCATGAACGGCTGGTAGTTCGGGCACGTGTGCGTGAGTGTCATCTCGACGCACGTTTCCTTGCCCTCCGGGTTGTCGAACATGTACCAGTCGACCTGGAAGCTGCCGGTGTAGGGTGCTTGGCACGCTCGCGGCGGCCCGCACTCCGACGGTACACCACCGCGGTAGAGTCGGACATTCTGCGTGGCCTGTCCACAATCGCGGATCCGCGGATCCTCGGTGCACGTCCCAAACGTGGCGTCAATCCGATCCGGCGGGCACAGCCACTGCGGACCCTCTCCCGGCTTCTGCCGCAAGTCCGGCAGACCCGGGCACAGCGGCCGCGCCGGCCCTTCCCAGTCGAACTCGAACTTCAGCTTGTCCTTCTCGTACAGCCGGAACGGAATCCCGCGATCCCCGGCCGCTTCATCCCCGT
>DAOUCP010000135.1:0-7483 GCA_034432155.1 Anaerolineae bacterium | reverse complement strand
CGGCCGGTTACGGCGCCTGGCGCCGGCGACTCGCCCGGCGCCGCCGCGCGGCCTCCGCCCACGCCCGGCTACGACGTGTGACGCCCGCAGCTCGCCCAACGCCGCCGCGCGGCCTCCGCCTCCTGTCGCCTCAGACCTGACGCTCACTCCCGGTGATGCCCGGTCTCGACTGAGTGCCGGCGCTCACTCGCAGCGATCCCCGGCGTCGGTTGAGGGAATGCGAAGGCGGGCGGGAGATCCCGCTGCCGCGCGGACCTTCTTCAGCTGTGGGCGCCTGGCGCGTTCACGTCGACGATCAGCCGGCCGTGAACCCTTCCGGCCATGACAGCCTGCGCCGCCTCCACCAGGCCATCCAGGCCGACCACGCCGGATACGATTTCGTCGATCTCCTCTGCGCCAAGCTCCCTGGCGAGGCGCTCCCAGGCGTGCCGCCGGCGGTCCATGGGGCAGTAGTTGGAGTCGATCCCCAGCAGGCTTACGCCGCGCAGGATGAACGGGTAGACCGTCGTCGTCAGGGCAGCGCCGGACACCAGGCCACAGGCCGCCACCGCGCCGTGGCGACGAGTGCCGGCAAGCAGATTCGCCAGCGTCGCGCCGCCCACGGTGTCCACCGCCCCGGCCCAGCGCTCCGACAACAGCGGCCGTTCGGACGGTTCGGCGAGAGTGCCGCGATCGATGACTTCGCTCGCGCCAAGGCGTTTGAGGTCCCCTGCGAGCTCTGGGCGTCCCGTACTGGCGACCACCCGATGGCCCCGGTGCCCGAGCAGCGCAATGGCGAAGCTACCCACGCCGCCCGCCGCCCCGGTGACAACGACGTCGCCGGAGTCGGGGTGGACTCCATGCTCTTCCAGAGCCATAACCGCTAGCATGGCCGTGAACCCGGCGGTGCCGATGGCCATGGCGCGCCGCTCCGTCAAGCCGGCCGGCAGGGGCACCAGCCATTCGGCACGAACCCGGTTGCGCTGGCTGTAGCCGCCCCAGTGGTCCTCCCCGGTGCCGTAGCCGGTCAAGATGACCGCGTCGCCAACGCGAACGTCCGGGGCGCTCGAGGCCACCACTCGCCCTACCAGGTCAATCCCAGGCACCATCGGGAAGCGGCGGATGATTCGGCCGCGATTGGTGAGCGCCAGTGCATCCTTGTAGTTGAGACCCGACCAGCTCACCGTTACGAGAACATCGCCTTCCGGCAGGTCCTCCTCATGGCAAGGTCGCACCTCGGCTCGCAGCTCCTCGCCCTCCTGCTCGAGCACGAGGGCGCGAAAGGAGTGCTGATTCGACATCTCGTCCGTGCTCCTGTCGAAGACTGCCGACGCGTCGTTCGTCATTCCGCGGGCAGATCGATCATCCGCCCGGCCACAGCCACCACGAAGCGCGCATCTTCCATGGCCCGCAGACCATCGGCCGCACTGTACTGCTCTGTGGGAATGAAGTCGACGTCGCCGCAAAACGACAACTCCCGCTCTCGGCGCAGCCCACCCGAAACGGACCGCAGGGGGGATGTCCGCTTGGATGTCCGCCCGAAACCGCTGGGCAAACTCCGCCACGATCGAACTCACGTCATGCCACTTCGGTGGCTCCGCCCCCACCTGGCGCAACATCGCTTTGAGCGCCAACTCGACGATCTCCCGCGCCTCGCCCACCACATCGGAGTATGCGGCCGAATCGAACAGCACGGGCAGGATCGCCAAGCGCTTAGTGGCCTTGATCAGATCGCTTTGGGCTAGGGAGACGTTGCTCATACCTCAAACACGTCACCGGGCGCGTAGCCTGGCTTGAGATCCCAGTACCAGGCATTTCCCACCCAAATGCGCCGGGCTCCCAGCGCCGCCAGGCGTCGGCGCAATCGAGCCATCGCAGCGCCGAAGAAGCCCGCCCGATCATAGAGCACCCGGGCATCCTCGGTCATGTCCAGAAAGAGCAGACTGCCGGCCACCACCTCTTCCGGTGTCTTGAACACCGGCGAGAGCCACGTCTTCACGCCCTGTTGGCGGGCAAGCCGAAGCAAGGGCTCGATCGCTGCGTCGACGGGGGCGAACCCGCTTACCCGGGCCATGCGCCCGTCAGGCAGCCGTTCGGCCACCACCAGGACATCCACATCGGAGTCTGGGCCAGCCACGCCCCGAGCAGCCGAACCAAAGATCACCACAGCCATCAAACGAACACCACGTCGCGCGGCACGCTTCGACAAGCGGTGCGAACAGCCCTTCGAAGGTACCTTGGATGGTGCGTTTCGTCTCCATCCCCTGGCGGAGCACAGCGACGGATACTAGCCCGCCATTGCCGGCCGGTCAACGCGGCGCAAGGCGCGCCTCCCGCATGCTTCCAAGGCCTGTGCGGTAGGGGCGCTCCGTCGCCTTCCGGGCGCCCGCCGAGGCTGGCGACTGCCCTGACGGCGAGTGCCTTGCGCCCGCGCCCTCGCCTAAGTAGCATCCGCACCATCGATCGCGACCGCATGCATCTCGCGCTCTTCCGGATGACGGCTGTCGCTCTGGCTTTCGCCCTGGCGGTGGTACTCGCACTCGGTCCGGCTGTCGCCGAGGCGTTGGCTCTGGTGGTCGCCCTGGCGGTGGCTGTGGCCCTGACGCCGGCCCTGACGGCCGCCCTGGCGGTGGTCGCCGTTGCTGCCCTAGCCGCTGCCCGCCGTAAACCGCGCAGGAGTGCTCGGCCAGGTGGCGAGGGGCTGCACCCGCTGCGACCGGCAGCCATGGGCCTGCCCCCTGGGGAAGGATGCCGGCTACCGGCCCAATCGCTGCCCGAGGGCGGTGGGCGAGCGCCCATGTGGATGATTCTCTTGGAGCGGCGGCGTCGTTTGCCCGTTGGCATGTCGCTCTCGGCAGAGACCCAGCGACCATCGTCACCGGCACGGTCACACAGACAGGAGCAAGGCTTATGGACGCACTGACACTATCTCGACTGCAATTTGCGATGACAACTGCCTTTCATTTTCTCTTTGTACCCTTAACCTTGGGCCTATCGTTGTACATTGCGTTTATGGAAACTAGATATGTTAGGAATGGAGATAGAGAGGCACTTCGTTCGGCGCAGTTCTGGGGACGCATCTTCCTGGTGAATTTCGCAGTTGGCGTGGTCACCGGAATAACATTGGAATTCCAGTTTGGGACGAACTGGTCTCGGTATGCCCAGTACGTGGGCGATGTCTTCGGCTCCCTCCTGGCGATCGAAGCCACCGTCGCGTTCTTCTTGGAGTCCACCTTCGTGGCCGTCTGGGCCTTCGGCTGGCGAAGGCTGTCGCCGCGGGCGCACGCCACCTCGATGTGGCTCGTGGCTGGCGCGGCGACGATCTCGGCGGTATGGATCCTGCTGGCGAATGCCTGGATGCAGCATCCGGTCGGTTATGCGCTGCGTTCCGGCCGAGCCGAACTGGAGAACCTCCGGGCCATCATCAGCCATGGTTTCGGCTGGCACATCATCCTGCACACCCTCCTCGGCGCTTACATCTTGACCGGTTTCGTCCTCATGGCCGTCAGTGCCTACCATCTCTTGCGACGCCAGAACACCTCCTTCTTCACCACGGCCTTTCGACACGGCCTCACCTTCGCCCTGGTCTTCTCCGTGGCCCAGGTGGTCCAGGGCCATCTGCATGGCGCTGAGGTGGCCAAGATCCAGCCGACGAAACTGGCGGCCATGGAGGCCCTCTGGGAAACCCAGACGCGCGCCCCGCAGGTCCTGTTGGCCATCCCAGAGCCGGCCGCCGAGCGCAATCGCTGGGAGATCGGCAGAATCCCGGCAGCGCTCAGCCTCCTGGCGTACCATAGGGCGGATGCCGAAGTGCAGGGCCTGCGGGCGTTCCCGGTGCGTGACCGACCGCCAGTGGCGATCACCTTCTTGGCGTTCCGCATCATGGTGGCCCTCGGCTTCCTGTTCGTGGCCTTGGCGGCGATCGGCTTTTTCCAACGCCATCGGCCGGCGGACAGCCCTCGATTCCTGCGACTGGTGATGTGGAGCCTGCCCCTGCCCTATCTGGCCATCCAGACAGGCTGGATCGTCACCGAAGTAGGTCGCCAGCCCTGGATCGTCTATGGCCTGATGCGCACCGAGGAAGCACTGGCGCCGCTGTCCACGCACCAGGTGGCCGGCTGGCTGGCGGTGCTCTTCGTCCTGTATGCGTTACTCGGCGTGGCGGCGTTCACCGTCTGCCGTCGTTTCGCCATCCAGGGACCGCCGCCACTGGCTCCGCAGATCGGCAACAAGGAGGGGTAACGATGCTGGGCACCATCTGGTTCCTGCTGTGGGGTCTCTTGTGGGCAATCTACTTCGTGCTGGATGGCTACGATCTTGGCCTGGGGATGACCATGCCCGTGGTGGCCAAGCGTGAAGCCGATCGCAAGCTGATCTATCGCACCATGGGTCCTTTCTGGGATGGCAACGAGGTCTGGCTGATCGCGGCCGGCGCCATCACCTTCGCCGCCTTTCCCGCCGCCTACGCTACCCTCTTCAGTGCGCTCATGGCGCCACTGATGCTCATCCTGATCGCGCTCATTCTGCGTGGCGCGACCTTCCCCTTCCGTGACAAGCTCGGGCCATCGCGTTGGCGTGGGCTGTGGGATGCCGCGTTTGCCTCCGCCAGCCTGCTTGTCAGCTTCCTGCTCGGCGTCGCCTTCGCCAATCTGTTCCGGGGGCTGGCCCTGACGGCCGACGGGGTAGTGCAGGGCGGCCTCCTGGCCCTTCTCCATCCATACGCCCTGGCTGGCGGTCTCTTGTTCGTCGTTATGCTGGCCTTCCACGGCACGCTGTGGCTGGCCACAAAGGCGAGCGGGGAGCTTCATAGGCACTCCGCAAGGCTTGCCAATCGCCTGTGGATCGCACTGGTCGTCGGAGCGTTGTTGTTTCTCATCGCCTCCGCGACCAGCACCAGCCTGTACGCGAACTACTTAGCACGGCCCGTCCTGTTCGCCATTCCGGCGGTGGCGGTGGTGGCTCTTGTGGCAGCGCGGGCGCTCATGGCCACCGGGCAGTGGTGGCCGGCCTGGTTCGCATCGGCGGCCGTCGTTGTCGCCACCACGGTGTTAGGCGTGGTGGGGCTCTATCCGAACCTCATTCGGTCGTCGTTGGACCCCGCCTACAGCCTCACCATCGCCAACGCAGCCTCCAGTCCGCTCACCCTGAAGGTAATGCTCGTCGTCGTTGCCGCCTTCTTGCCTGTGGTGTTGCTCTGCCAGATCTGGGTCCATCGCGTCTTCGGTACCTCGCTGGCCAATGAGGAAGCGGCCTACGAGGAGGGCCATGCTGCGGCGGTGTGACCCAGGCCGGCGGCACCGGCCGCCCAGGAACGAAGCGGCGGCGCGGCATCGTCCCAGAAGCCGCGCCCGAGCGCATGCGAGCCCACGATGACTTCGCGCTGCGATGCAGCCACCGTCGTGTACGCCTTCCTCGACTTCGGCGACGGTGGGGCGCAGCGTCTCAGCCTCACCACGTGGCGTCTGCTAGACCGAGAGCGCTACCGGCCGCACCTGCTGTGCGTCCGTGACCGTGGCCGACTCGCAGACGAAGCCAAGGCGCTCGGCGTGCCGGTGGCGGCCCTCGGTCGACTTCGACGCCCGTACGACCTCGGCGCTGTGGCAGTGATTGCTGGCTGGCTGCGTCGCCGGCGCCCGGCCATCGTACAGGTACCCCTGTACAGCCGGTGCTCGCCGTACGTGCGACTGGCAGCCCGATGGGCCTCGGTACCGCTAGTGATCGCGCACGAGCACTGCCGAGGACGGCCACCGTCCGCGGTCCGCGCCTTGGCCGACCGCTGCTTGCTGCCCGGGACTCACTTCCTAGCTGTGTCTGAGGCCATGCGTCGCGAGCTGATCAGCCGCGGGGTCCCCGGCTGGCGCATCGCCGTGATCGAGAATGGCGTCGACACCGACGGCTTCGCACCGGCTGACCGCGTCGGCGCCCGTCGCCGGCTCGGCCTGGACGAAGCGGCGACCATCATCCTCGTGCCGGCCCGTCTGGAGCCGCGCAAAGGACACACCGACTTTCTGGCAGCTCTGGCCTCGCTCGCACCGTCGGTTCCCAACATGTTGGCCCTGTGCGCCGGTGGGGGACCTGCGCAATCGGCGCTGCAAGCACTCGGCAATGCCCTCGGCCTCGAAGGTGTGGTGCGTTGGCTCGGCCATCGAGCTGACATGGCCGATCTGTACGCCGCAGCCGACCTTGTCTGCCTCCCGTCCCGCGTCGAAGGCCTGCCCTTGGTGATTCTCGAGGCGATGGCCTGCGGTCGCGTGGTGGTGGCGACGGACGCCGGCGGCGTGGCGGAGGCCATCGAAGACGGCGTGACCGGCCGTGTCGTTGCGGTGTCCCAGCCGGCCGCGCTGGCACAGACGCTGGGCGATCTCTTGGCCCATCCGGCCGTGCGGTCGCGAATGGAGACCGCCGCTCGGGAGCGGGCCGTGGCCTGTTTCGACGCCCGGCGCATGGTGCGTCGACTCACCGCCTGTTACGACGGCTGGCTGCTCGAGGCGCGGTGCGGCCGCCCTGCGGCAAGGGCGACCATCGAGCCGTGACGAACTCGGCTTCCGGGGCGCCGGAAGGGCCTTCCCAGCCGCGTCACGAGCCAGATGGCATCGCCGTCCTGCACCTGCGAAGCTCGCGCGGTCGGTACGGGCCCGAGCGGGTGATCACCGAGCTAGTGGCGCCCCTGGCCGAATGGGGCGTCACCGTCCGCCTGCTTGCCCTCTACCGACCCGGACCCGGCGATGCCGCCGTTCATCCCTGGATCGCGGAAGGCCGCGCCCAGGGCATACAGGCCGACCAAGTACTCGACCCGGGCCCGTTGTCGGTGCGAACCTTTCGCCGTCTGGCGCAGCGGCTGCGCGAGGCATCGCCGGACATCGTCCACAGCCATGACTACCGCAGCAACATGCTGGGCGGACTTGTGGCCCGCCGCAGCGAACGCAGCCTGCCCTGGGTCGCGACGGTGCATCTCCACACCTCAGGATCACGACGCCTGCGGCTCTATCGGACGATCGATCTCTTCCTTCTGCGGCTGGCCGATGCGGTCGTCACCGTGTCCCGCGACCAGCGTCGCTTGCTTCTGTCACGGGGCTTGGACCGTCGGCGGCTGTGCCTCATCCCGCCGGCGGTGGCCGTCGAGCGGTTTGCGGAAATGGTGGCGCCGCCCCAGCTCGTGCGCGCCCGCCTCGGGCTGCCGGCCGAAGGCCCGCTGGTGACCATGGTCGGCCGCCTGACACAGCAGAAGGGCGTCGATTGCCTGCTCCTCGCCGCCCGCCAAGTGCGCGAGCAGCTTTCCAGCGTCCAGTTTCTCATCGTCGGCGACGGGCCGGAGCGACTGGCTTTGCACCGTCTGGCCCGCGACCTCGGGATCGCCGAAGTCGTTCGCTTTGCTGGCTACCAGTCGGATGTCGCGGCCCTCCTGGCTGCCTCGTCGGTCGTGGCGCTGCCGTCGCGCAGCGAAGGACTGCCGGTGGTGCTCCTCGAGTCGCTGGCGCTAGCCCGTCCCGTGGTGGCGAGCGCC
>DAOUCP010000134.1:0-2558 GCA_034432155.1 Anaerolineae bacterium | reverse complement strand
CACCTGGCGTCTGGTGCACAGCCGCAGGGCGGCTCTGGTCGCTGCCATCATCGTCGGCCTGTTGTCGCACATGCCGGCCCTGTTCGTCAACTGGGGGCGGTATCCACAACTGGCGGGCCAGATCATCCTGCCGGTTCTCGCCGTCTTGACCCTGGATGCCCTGGAGGATCGGACGAGGGGATGGACACCGTGGGTCCTGGCTGGCGTCGGCGCCGCCGGGCTGTTCATGGTGCACAACCGGGTCACTTTGTTCTACGGCATTCTGGCCGCCATCCTGTTCGCGGGGCATGCGTTCAAGGCACGGCGTCAGTCCTTCGAGGTCGGGCGGCTGGCACTGGGGGGCCTGACCATCCTGGCGGTTGCCCTGCTGCTGGACGCCCTCTGGGTGGCGCGGTTTCTGCAGGGCTTCGGCAGCGCGGTGGCGCGCGACCTCGCCGGCGGCTATCGTCCCGAGCTGGCCGGCACCTATTTCGACTTCAGGGCTTACTACTTGCTCGCCTTCGGCATGTATCCTGTTTGGTGGCTTCTGGCCGGCGTGGGCCTGGTTTGGGGATGGCGGAAGCGGAACGCCCCGATGCTGTGGCTGGCGAGCTGGGTGGTCGCCCTGTTCCTGGCCGCCAATGTGCACCGGATCGGCATACCGCCGCTCTTTTCATCGCTGGTCGTCGCGATTGGCCTCTACCTTCCCGTTGCGACGCTGGCCGGCTACGCTGCGGACCGGCTGGCCGACGTGGCTCGACCGGTCCTGCAGTCTGACGCGCGGCGCGCGCGGGCCCTGCGAGGGGCAGCCGTGCTGGGGTTTGTGGCGATCTGCGTCGGCGGCGCCATCGGCACGGCCAGGCTCATCGAACCCGATAACGGATTTGTCAGGCCGGCCGACTTGGAGGCCATGAGGTGGATTCAGGAGAATATCCCTCAGGACGCCCTGTTTTATGTGGCTGCCTTCTTCTGGACGCCCGACACGGCCCATGGGCTGGATGCAGGCTACTGGATCCCCCTTCTGGCCGGCCGCCAGACGACGATGCCGCCTGAGACTTACACCAGCGACGGGTCGGCTGGCTACATGGCGTTCGTCAATCGCCGCCTGCAGGACCTTCAGGCTGCCGGCACGCCGACACAGATGTGGCAGGTGTTGCAACAGTATCGCGTGACGCACGTATACATCGGAAAGCGGCCCACCGATCTGACGGCCGACTTCTTCGAAGCCGATCCGGCCCACTTCGGGCGTGTCTATGCCCAAAATGGCGTGTGGGTCTATGAGGTGATACAATAGGTGCCCCGTGCCCCGGCCCCGTGAGGTGCTTGGGAGAGCTGGGCATCTGCCGAGTCTGGCGGAGGTTCTCAACACGGAGGCGTGATCACATGACAGCAGTTCCCGAAAGGGCTGTTTCGCTGGGTTTTGCGATGGGGATTGGGATTCTGGTGCTGACGCTTTTGTCGGGGTGCAGTCGGCTGGCGGCATCCCCGGCGCTCTCGCCGCTCCCCGCGGTGTCTCCGCTGCCGACCGCGGCGGTCGCGGAGTCGCCGGTGGCGGCGACGCCCACAGGAGAGGTGGTGCCCCCCGGAGCACCCATCCTCGACCTGGCTTTCGACCTGGAGAAGGCGGTCCTCGGCCCGCAGGACATGAGTGATCTGTTCGAGGTCAGCTATAGTGTCGCGCAGCCCTACGAACGCGCGGGAATGCGCGGGCTCCAGGTGCTCTATCCGAGCAAAGCCATCCAACATACGACAGGCTTTGCCGAGGGCTTCTCGACCCGGCTTGAGATTTACGCCGAGACGAGCGGGGTCGTCGAGGCTTTCAGGGCGGCCGTGGGCGGGCAGCGAGGCGTGCCGTTCGCGATGCCTTCGCTGGGCGACGCGTCGCAGGCCAGCCTGGTGGTCACCGACAGTCGGGGACAGGAGGTGGCTCCGGAATCGCCGGAGGCTTCCAATTTCGCCTATTCCGTGGTGGTGCGCCGGGGCAATGTCCTGGCCATCATCGCGGTCAGGGCGCCCAGGTCCATACCGGCCGAACGCCTGGCCCAGGCGGCGGAGACCGTGCTGAGTCGGCTCCAGGCCTCAGCTTCATAGGGGGAATGTGCCATGCGGCCGGCGTTCAAACGCAGCCAGTTTCTCGTCTTCGGCAGTCCGCAGATCACCGAAGAGGACATCGCTGAGGTGGTTGCCACCCTGCGGTCCGGCTGGATCGGCACCGGGCCCAGGGTCGCGGCGTTCGAGAATGCGTTTCGGGCGCTGATGAGTGCTGGCGAGGCGCCTGAGTCGCCCGTGCATGCGGTGGCCGTCAGTTCGTGTACGGCCGCTCTGGCGCTGGCGTTGGAGATCGCCGGTGTAGGACCCGGCGATGAAGTGATCACAACGCCGATCACTTTCGCCGCCACCGCCAACGTCATCGTCCATCGCGGGGCACGGCCGGTCTTCGCCGACGTGGATCGGGCCACCGGCAACATCGCGGTCGAGGAGATCGCCAGGCGCATCACTCCAAAGACCAAAGCCATTGTGCCGGTGCACCTGGCCGGTCGGCCGTGCGATATGAACCGGATCATGGCGTTGGCCAGGGC
>DAOUCP010000133.1:0-7834 GCA_034432155.1 Anaerolineae bacterium | reverse complement strand
CGCCGACGAAGAGGTGGGGTTCGACTCGGTGGGTCAGGCCATCGTCATTAACTGACGGGCGGTCGATCGGGCGGTTACCGGAGCGCGCTCGAGGGCGCCATCTCTCGAGCGCGCTCTCTTCTTCCGGGGCGTCGAGGCGCCTGCGAGCTCGCTGTTCTCCGCAGCCCTTTGGGCTGCAATCGCCCGACCACCGCCGGAGGTCGGGGCGCATGCCGACGGATCGGAGCGCCATCCGACCTCGCGCCGGGGTCGTCGCGATGGACCGCCCAGTGTCTTCCCGAACACCTGTTGGCGAGGCAGCCGGTCCGACCGCGCTCCTGGCGGTGCCGCCCGCCAAGGTGGTAGCGGCGTTCTGGCATGATGGCCTGCTTCGCCGCCCCCGGCTGACGGAGCTGCTTGAGCCCCTGGTTCGGCGTCAGCGGCTATGCCTGCTCGTCGCGCCGGCCGGCTATGGCAAGACGGTTCTGCTGGTCGACCTGGTACGCCAGACGCAGTTGCCGCAGGTGTGGCTCCGCCTCGGCGACGAGGACTGCGACGTCGCCCGACTGGCCATCAGCCTGCGAGCGGCGATCGATCACGCGCTACCCGAAGAGCCCGACGAGCCCATCCGGCGACTGGCGCTGGCGGCGAACGGAGACCCCCAGCTCCAGATGGTAGTGCTTGCCCACCGGTTGTCGCGGCCGCCGCGCGAGTGGCTGGTGGTTCTGGATGACCTGCACTCCCTGGAGGGCAGCCAAGCGGCGCTGCGGCTCCTGGGCACCTTCCTGCGCTCCCTGCCTGACTTCGTGCACGTGGTTGCCGCTTGTCGCCGGTCGCTGCCGCAGGAGCTCGCCGGCCTCTATCCCGAATACCGCATCGCCACATTGGGGCCACCGGAGCTGCGCTTCACCACCGACGAGGCGGAGGCCTTCTTGACCGCTCAGGGAGTGCCCGTCGAGTCTTGGCCCGGTCTGCTCACGTTGCTCGAGCAGTATGAAGGTTGGCCGGCGGTGGTGCCCCTGCTCGCCCAGCCCGATCGCTGCGCCGCCGATGCTCGGCGGTCTTTCGAGCAACTGGCTGTCCATCTCGTTGCCAGCCTGCCACCGGAAGAGCGGGCCTTTCTCGAGTGCGTTGCCCAGCTGGAGCGCATCACCGTGCCGCTCTGCCAAGAATGCCTGGCCATGGCCGACGCCCACGCCATGCTCGGCCGTCTCGTGCAGCATGGCGTCTTTCTAGCCGGGCCAGACGCCCATGGCGAGTATCGCCTGCATAGCCGATTCCGCGACTACCTGGTGGCGTCCACGGCCGGCGCAAGCAGCTTCCAGTCCGCGCAGCACTTGCGCGCCGCGGAGATGTTGGCGAGGGCCGGCGACCGGGTTAGGGCGACGCGGCATCTCATCGCCGGTGGCGACCTTGGCCGGGCGGAGTTCATGCTGGCCGAGGCGTGCCAGGACCTGGCCCGGACCGGCCAGTTCCGGGTGATGTTGGATCTTCTGCAACGCTGGCGGACTGCCACCGGAACCGAGCTGCCGCCAGCGCTGGTCCGTTGGCAGGCGCACGCCATGACCTTCGTCGGTGACTGGCGCGGCGCCGTTGCCGAGACCTCTCGCGCCCTGCAGGATCCAGGGCTCGATGAGGCGTCCCGCGCCGGCTTGCTGGTGACGCGAAGCTTCGCACTCCTTCCCTGCGGGGACATCGAGAGGGCGCTCGACGACATCCGCGGGGTGCTGGCCATCGGAGCGGATGCCGCGCCACGCTATTCCCTCGACTCGCTGCGCGCTCTCGCCGGCCAGCTCGCCAACCAGCTCCAGCTCACCGCTGCCCAAGAGAGACTGGAGGAGGCGCTGGCACTGGCCAGAGCCGCGGCGTTGCCGCGGGACGAGGCGACGCTGCTGGCAGAGCTCAGCGGCTTGCGGCAGATGCAAGGCGAGCTGGCAACCGCCGTTCGGCTCGGTCGGGAGGCCGAGCGGCTGGCCCGGGAGCTCGGCCTGGCCTTCGCTACGGCCGCGGCGTGCAACAACCTTGCCATCGCCTACCATGCTCTGGGTCGCTACGACGATGCCGCCGCAGCCCTGCGGCGCGGCAAGGAGATCGCGCGCCAGGGGAGCAATCTCCAAGCTGAGACGGTGCTCTGGCTGAGCGAAGGTGACTTGCAGCTGGACCTCGCGCGCCCCGAGGCGGCCGAGCTGTGTTACTCACGAGCGATGGTCTTGGCTGGGGCTGTTGGACTCGGCCCCGAAGCCGCCTATGCGCACTTGGGCTTATGCCACCGCCACCGCATTGGTGGCGACCTTGCCGCCAGCCGACGCCACCTCGAAGCAGCCGCGCCTTGGCTGGCGTCCTGGCACGCGCTTCAGCACTGCCTTCTTCGCCTGGCGGCAGGCATGCTGGCGGCCAGCGAGGGTGGTGTGGCCGCGGCGGCCGATTCGATTCGCGAGGCTGTGGCCGGCTTCCAGGCTGGTGGGGCAAAGATATGGGAGGCACGGGCGCGGCTGGCGCTGGCCTATGCCACTTGTCTAGCGGCCGGCATCGAGGAGGCCTTGCCGGAGCTGGAAGCCCTGCACTCGCTGGTGGCAGCGATGGGCGAGCATCACTTCCTGATTCCAGAGGCAGCCCGCATGCCCCGGCTGTGGGCCGCTGCGGCGAGCATCGGCCGCCGTGACCTGTGCCAGGCGCTGAGCGAGCCGGACCTGCGGCCCTGGCCCAGTTCCGCAGGTCGTGGCCTGCCCCCAGGGGCGCGCTACGGCGATCCGCCGCCCAGCTTGCTTAGTCCGCGGGAGCGCGAGATCGTGATTGGCTTGTGCGACGGCCTGAGCCGCGAGGCAGTCGGCTTGCGGCTGGGTCTCAGCCTAAGCACCATCAACAAGGCGATCTCGAACATGTATGCCGCCACCGGCTTCGAGAAGACCCATCAGCTGGTTGCCTGGGCGCACCGCTGCGGGCTGTACAGCCCGCTCGAACCTCCGCCTCCCCAGATCGACGAGCCGGGTGCCAGCTACACCGTGAGGTAGCGGCGCCGGCGGCGGGCTTGCCCAGCCGATGGCCGTCCCTCGCTGGGCAGGGTGACGTTGGGCAGAAGGTGGCCAGCGGCTTGGTCAGGCGGGTACCGACGATGAATCGCCCCGGATCCCAGCCATGGGCAATCCGGGAAAGTTCTTTCTCGACGGCCGCCAGGCCACTGCAGTAAGCTGGGGACCCACCCAAGTTGCCACCCGCGCTCCGAGAGACGGGTCGAAATGGAAAGCCTGCCGATCACACGAAAGGACCTCTACCAACTTCTTCGTCAGTTGTCCCATGACCGAATGCCCGAGAAGTCGCCGCTCGCCAACCTGCGGCTGGTCCGTCAGTCGTTGGAGGCAGCCGGGCTCTCGACGGGCGAGAAATCGCGGCACGTGGAGCTAGGCCGTCTTCTGCTGGAGATCACGGAGAGCGAGCTGGGGCGTCTGCGCGCCGAGGTGGGCCGACCGAGCAGCGCAAACGGTACCAACCACCGAGCCCGCATCCGCGACGACTTCAGCCACGGCCAGCGTGAGCTGGAGGCGTGGAGCTCGCTCTACCACGTCTATCTGCGGCCGGACCTAGACCTTGGCTTGCATGACTTCGCCGCCCTGGTCACGACCGTTCACAGGCGGACGATCCAGCGACGGCTGAGTCGAGGCGTGGATGCATTGGTGGCTCGGCTCGCCGAACTGGAGCGCGATGCTCTGTCTCGCAGTCCAGTGCAGCGGGCCACAGCGCACGTGCCAGCCGCCGCCGTCGGGGGGCTCGTTGGCATCGAGGCCACCGTCAATCGCGCCGTGCCCCTTCTCTGCTCCAGCGAAGGACCGCCGATTCTTCTCCTGACCGGCCCGGGGGGCATCGGCAAGACCCAGCTGGCGCGCTATCTTGTCCTTCGGGCAGTCGAGTCATCGGTGTTTCAGGACATCGCCTGGTGCTCGATGGCGATCGGTGGGCGACCCAGCGGCAGCGACGATCGGGCCGCAGGACAGTCGACCGCGCCGGCGATGCCTGCGCTGCCATTGGATGTCCTGGACAGCGCGGACCGACGGCCTACCGTCATCGTCGTCGATGGATGGGAGCAGGCCCAGGGGACCGCTGGCCTGGTAGCGAGACTGGGCGCTGTGCGCTGGCCCAGCAAGGTGGTGATCACAAGCCGCGTGGAATTACCGGCTACGGCCAGCCACCAACGACTTGCGGTGCCGCCGCTCGATCGGCCGAGCTCGATCGCGCTGCTGCGGCGAAGTGCTGCCGCAGCGGGGGTCGAGGACATCGATCGGGCGTCGACCGCCACGTTGGAGCCCTTGATTCGGGCTACCGGCGGCCATCCGGCGTCCATTGGGCTTGCCGCCTCCATGCTGGAATGGGCGGACCTAGCCACGGTGGTCGCCGAATTCGAGGCTGGCAGGGGACTGCCCGGCGATCTCTATCGCGATATGTGGGCTCGCCTCTGGCACGCCGTACCGGAGTCCGTACAGGCGCTGGTGTGGGCTGTGGTTGAGGCTGCCAAGTCCCAGCCAGGTGGGGCGGCAGGGGGGCTGGCGGCGGCCGCGTGCAAGAACGGCGCGGGCGAGGCACTGCGGCTGGCGGTGGCCGCGGGAATGCTCGTGCCGCAGGGATCCGCCAGTCGTCGCAGCTACCGTCCGGGTCTGTTTCTGGATCGCTACCTCCTTGGGCTGGCTGGGGATGCGCAGCAGCGGGCCGCCGCGCCCAAGCGAACGGCGGGCGTGTCCCAGCTGGCGGGGGACGTGATTCACGTCGGCCGATACTCGGCCCCGTCGGCCACGTGTGCCTCAGCCGGGCGGGGGTGTCTCGCAGCTGGCGAGGAATGTGCGCCCACCGGCCGGTAGCCACGACGCCGCTACGGGCGCGAGGCGGGAAGCGCACCGACGGCCGTCGGCGGTTCCCCTGGGCCGCCGACGGCGCGTCAGATCCTGCGTCCGGCGCAGCGTCGGAGCTGCGTTGGTCATGGGCGCTTGGGGAGCGACCAACTCGCTTCTCTCCGAGAACTCTGTGGCTTCCCGAGCGGCCACGCCACTTGGGCGGGTACGCCAGGCAGCCCTCGGCCGGGGCGCGAGGCCTGCTGCGTTCTGCGGCCGAGCGTCGATCGCTTGGCGGCGTCTGGCGGCCTGTCTAGAATGGGGCTGTCGCTGGGAGGTCGTCCAACGGCAGGACAGCGGACTTTGGATCCGTTAATCATGGTTCGAATCCAGGCCTCCCAGCCTTCGTTTGAGACCCTTTTTCGCGGTTGCCTCCTCGTGGCCCCAGGTGGTTAGCCTTCGATGAGGAGACCGGACCTGTCACGCCGTCGCGCTCCACGTGCGCCAGGGGCGGACGGTGGGCGCTAGGGCAGGTCGCCCACCACCTGGAAACTGCGCAGGATCCGATCCAGGGCTTCGAGATCGGCGTCGCTGCGTACCTGGACGAGGACAAATGTGATGAACGCCTGGTCCGCCGGTTGGGCAGCCAGGAGGATGACCGAGGCGTCGCCCCCCTCGCAATCCTTGTAAACGGAGTAGTGTCCCCTGTAGAGCGGGTCCTCGTATTCGCTGGTCTCGACGAAGGTGCAATCGGTCTTGATCTCGTCGGAGGTCAGGGTATCCAGAATCTCCTGGGTATCGCCGGCGAGGTCGCGGACGGCGACGAAGATCACCCCCGGGACCTCGTACGTCCAATAGAACTCGTCTAGGTCGGGCGATGCCGCGACCGCGGCGCCCTTCGAACCGTCGTCGAACTCGTAGGGCGAGCCATCCACGTCAGTCCAGTCGGCAGGCACGACCAGGCGAATGGCTTCGGTGTCATCGGTGACGGTCACGTAACGTCGCTGGTCTTCCGCCTCCTCGGTGCTCGGTGGCTCTTCGCCGGTTCCCAGCTCGCGGGCGAAGCTGGTTACGGGCTCCAGCTGGCGGCCATTGATCTGTCCGGCCAGCGTCTCCTGCGAGGAGTAACGGAGCACTTCGACCGACAGGGTGTCGCTTGGCAGATGGCTGCGCAGGATGTCGCAGTAGTCGCCCATGCTGCCATCGGTCGCCAGCACCAGACCCTCCAGCTTGGTGAGCACGTCACCTGCCTGGATGCCTGTTTTGTCGGCCGGTGAGCCCGATTTCACCGCAGCCACCCAGATGCCCGAGAACCCCTCATCACTGGTGACTGCCTGACCGTTGATGCCGAGGGACTCTACATCCCGACCCTCCATCAACTGCTCCACGACGCGCCGCGCCTTGCGCGCGGCAATCGCGAACTGCTGCCGCGTGTCGGCCCGACCGGCGTAGTTGACTGCTACCACGCGGCCATCCTCGGTCACCAGGGGTCCCCCCGAACTGCCGGGATTGGTGTTGGCATCGTGTTCCAGAACGTCGTCCACCGCCGCCCAATTGGTCTTGCCGCTGGCCCTCTCCTTGGAGACGATGCCCCGCGTCAGGGTAAAGGTGGGGTCCCCAAGGGGATAGCCTGCCGCATACACGTCGAGGCCGGTCTCGATCTCCTCGTCGTACCAAGCCAGGTAAGGGAAGTCCGCACCTTCGACGTCGATCAAAGCCAAGTCCGCACACTCGGACGCGGCGACCACGCGAGCGTTCAGGGGTTCGCTGCGACCGGAAACGTACACCTTGACCAGCGCCGCTCCGGTCACCACGTGGTTGTTGGTGACGATCAAGCCCCTCGGATCAATGAAGAAGCCCGAGCCCTGACCCACGGCGTTCTGCCGCATGCCGACCTCGGGATCGACGAAGCTTCCCTGCGCCACAATCCGGACCGTGGCTGCCTCCACCCCTTGGCGCGAGCTCACCGGCTGGCTGGCCCTGCGACCGGACCGCTCCGCCGCTTCGCTCGTCGGCTGCTGCTCGGACGGGCGCAGAGAGGGTTCTTTCTGCCGGTCCGTCTTCGGACCCAGACAGGCCGTGAGACTCGCAACGACGAGCCACAAGACCAGGACCGTTGCGGTCCGCCTAGACCGAGGTACGGTGCCCATCGCACATCCTTCCTTGCGCCGGGAGGCGCAAACGATGGCGGGGTGCTCTTCCGTGCAGGCGCGACGCCGTGCGCGAATGTACCCTCGGCACGCCCCGTCGTCAACTCCGTCCGGCGCCTCCGGTCACCTGGCGCGCAGCGGCGGGGAGGGGCCGACGTGGTCGGTCGCTGCGGCACTCCGGGCGATGCGCCACCTGCCGCCGGGGCGGAGCGTGGTGGTGCGAGCGGTGCTGTCCGACGGGCACGGGCGCAACGCGGAAGCCCTCGTGCGAGGGCGTGAAGCGGAGATGCAGGCCGCGGTGCGGGCAGGGGCTGCTTATTGGGCCGCTCGCAATGCGGGGCTCCTAACGTGGACAACCGGAGGGAGCCCACGTTCCCGGAATCCCTCGGCTGAGCGGGCGGGTGTCCAGCTGCGAGGCAAGGTGAGGGCCGGCGGCTCGAAAACCGGCGCGGCCACCGGTTGCGCCCCGAAGAGGCGCCCGACCGCGCAGGGCAGGCGAAACCCCGGCTCAGGAGAACGCCGGGTCTGGCCCAGCGCTACTCTGGCGATGGAGTCTCGCTCTCCGAGCGCGCCGCCAGTGCTTCGGCTCGCATGGCCATAATCTGCTCGGGCCGTGTCTGTCAAGCTGGTGTAAATGCCAGTGTGCTCCCCTTCAGGTATGCGGTTAGCGGCTGGGCGCCAAGGTGAACGGCGCGGAGGCTTCAAGAAGGTCGGTTGCGGTCGGATCCAGGAACGCCATCGACTCGTGGCTGAAATACCGTCGGTCGAGCTGCCACTCGTCGTCGATCTCCTGCAGAATCGTGCCGACCAGGCGAATCACGGACTCGTCGTCAGGGAAGATGCCGACGACGTTCGTCCGTCGCCGGACCTCCTTGTTGACTCTTTCCA
>DAOUCP010000132.1:0-8613 GCA_034432155.1 Anaerolineae bacterium | reverse complement strand
GGGGGGGGGGCTGGCCAACCCCCCGCCGACGACGATCCAGACACCGTTGTGGCTGGCTGTCTTCGCCCTGGCCTTTGCCAGCGTGGTCGGGCTGGCGAGCGGTGTCTATCCGGCGCTGCGGGCGGCGAGCCTGCGGCCGCTCAGCGCCCTGCGCAGCGACTAACACCGCGGCCGCCCTGGCCCGGCAGGCGGTGGTAGAATTCGGCGTGGGAGCAAACGAATGAGTGAGCCGCGGATTCGTGTTCTGATCGCCAAGCCGGGGCTGGATGGCCACGACCGGGGAGCCAAGGTGGTGGCTCGAGCGCTGCGCGATGCCGGCTTCGAGGTGGTGTACACCGGCATTCGCCAAACGCCAGAGATGATTGCCGAGGCGGCTTTGCAGGAGGATGTCGACGTCGTGGGGCTGTCCATCCTCTCCGGGGCGCACCTGGCGCTGGTGCCGCAGATCATGGCCCTGCTGCGCGAGAAAGGATTAGCCGACGTGCTGGTGCTCCTCGGCGGCATCATCCCTGACGACGATGTGCCCGTCCTTCGCGAGGCGGGCGTCCAAGCGGTGTTTGGCCCTGGCACCAACACCCAGGAGATCGTGGACTACGTGAGAGAGCACGTTCGTGTCGGCGCTGTCTCTTGACGAACTGCTGAATGGCATCCGTTCGGGCGATCGGCGCACCATTGCCCGCGCCCTGACCCTCGTCGAGAATGACCCGTTGGGCGAGCTATCGGCGGCCCTCTATCGGCACACCGGGCGGGCCCATATCGTGGGCGTCACCGGCGCACCGGGCAGCGGCAAGTCAACGCTGGTGGCGGCCATGACCAGCCATTGGCGCGAGCAGGGTCGCACCGTGGGCATTGTGGCCGTGGATCCCTCGAGCCCCTTCAGCGGCGGTGCGATTCTGGGGGACCGCGTGCGGATGACGGGCCACGCTGGGGATCCCGGGGTGTTCATCCGCTCCATGGCTTCGCGGGGCAGTGTCGGTGGGCTGGCCCTGGCCACCGGCGATGCGGTGCGAGTGCTCGACGCAGCTGGCTTTGACGTCGTCCTGATCGAGACGGTCGGCGCGGGCCAGGCCGAAGTGGAAATCGCCGACGAGGCGCACACCACGGTGGTGGTGGTCGTACCCGGTCTGGGCGACGATGTGCAGGCGATCAAGGCCGGCATCCTAGAGATTGCCGACGTCTACGCGGTGAACAAGGCTGACTTGCCGGGCGCAGATCGCACCGTCACGCACCTCCAAATGATGCTGTCGATCGGCATGCGCGGCCGGGAGACCGAGTGGCGGCCGCCGGTCATTCAGACGGTGGCCACGCAGGGCCGGGGCGTCGGCGAGCTGGTGGAGGCAGTGTCGAGTCACGGCCGCTTTCTGCGCGAGAGCGGCGCCTGGCAGGCTCGGGAGCGCACCCGGGCAGCGGCCGAACTCGCCCGGCTCTTGCATGCCCGCCTGGTTACGAAGCTCTTGTCGAGGGATTCGAACGGCCGAGTGGACTCCGTGCTGGACCGCCTCGTGCGGCGGCAGATCGACCTGCGAGGCGCGGCGGCGGAGCTCCTGGCCGGCCAGCGGCCCAGCGACCTCGGGATCTAGCCTGCGGCGTCTGGCGACGCGCCGACGATGGACGAACTGGTGATCGCCATCCGGGAGTATGCCGCCTGGCTTTATGGGCTGCTCCTGGTGCTTGCAGTGCGTGAGCTTCTGGCCATCCGACGGGCCGGCAAGGACCGGCGCCGGGCCATGTTTCTGCTCGAACGCGAGGCCGCAAACAGCCGAGCTGTGCGTTCGCTGATTGTCCTGCTGCTGTTGTTCACCCTTGCGACGGGGGTCTATACCGTTGCCGAGCTCGTGGCGCCGGCGCTGCCGGATCGGCCCCCGGCCGAGCTTGGCGTGCCCGTGGCGCCGCTGCCGACCCCGGTGCTGCCCGCCGAGATGCCGATCCCGAGCCGGCTGCCCACCGAGATTCCAATCGCGACTCGCCTGCCCAGCCCACGGCTGCCGCTCATCGTCACCGCTACGCCGCTGCCGACGACGTCGCCGATGCGTGGCGCGCCATAGCTGCTGCCGGCAACGGCAGGCGGCTGGCCCGGCAGAGGGCTACTTGGCGACCAGCGGGCAGTAGAGGCGCGGTGACGGCGTGCGCGTGGCGGTAGCGGACGGCTCTGGCGTAGCGGTGGGGATGGCCACTGGCCAGTGGGCGGTGAAGATGTCGCCCGCCTCGTCGATGCCGGCCACCCAGGCGGCGTGGACCTGCCCATCGGCGAAGGCGATCGCCGGAGCTTCCACCTGGCCCGCGCCAATGCTGGCATCCCCATTGGCCGGAGGTGGATGGCCTTGCCGGAAGACGATCTCGCGAGGGTCGGCGTTTTCCTTCCAGATCGTCATCGGGCCGCGCAGGTCATCGAGCGCCAGCCGAGCGAGCAAGGAGTGCGTCGGGCTGTTGGAGATGTTCCACTCTCGCCCGTCGCAGTGCAGCACAATCTCGTTGTTGGGCTGGGGCGTGCCGCCCACCAGGAGACTCATGTTCTCGTGCCAGGTCAAACACAGGCTCTTGGCCGAGACCGCGATGTCGGGCGAGCGAGCCTGTCGGGCCTCCAGGAAGTACGGGTTCGCGCCATCTGGCTGCCAGTACGTGGTGTCATCGCGGGCAAAGTGCGCCACGTAGGCGGTCTTCTTCAGTTCCGACTGCTCCGACCAAGCGACGTGAATGCGCCCATCCTGGCCAATGGCGACGGCCGGGCCTTGGGCCCGCGCGGACTGGGGATCGATCTCGGCGCTCTCGACATGATGGTCGGCCAGGCGGATGCGGGCGTAATACGGCCGCTGATCGCCCCACGAGGTGTCGATCCAGACAAGCCAGAGCACTGCGCCGTCGGCGCTCAGCGCCACGTCGGGCTGCTGGCCGCCGGCGGCAATGTTCTCGGCGCTGGGTTGAACCTGTTCGGGCAAGAGTGGCCAGGTGCGCCGCGTAGCATCCCAGACTTTGTAGAGGATCTCGGTGTCCTCCGCCGCATCGCCCTTGCCGCGCACCAAGGCGGCCACCACGGTGCGGCCATCGGTGGCCAGGGCCGGATCGTACCCTTGGCGGAAGACGATGACGGGCGGTGACCAGTCGGAGCTGTCAGGCAGGCGGTAGCGATGGACGAGGTTGGCTCCCTCTTCCCAGATCACATGGACGGTGCCGTCGCTGGTGACCGCAATGTCCGGCTGGCCGGAGCTGGTCGAGGGGCTGGCCGACAGGTTGGTGGCATCCAGAACGTCGACGCGAGGGCGCATTCCCAGACCCAGGGGCGTGGTCGCAAGCGCCAGTCCACCGGCCAGCATCGCGGCCACGAGCACGCCCGACACGCTCCGGCCCCGGGCGATGCCTTGGCGCCCTTCGCGGCTGCCTGGCCGCAACGAGCGAAGGGCGCAGTCCGGCGAGCTGCTCCGTCGCCCGGTCACGGCTGGCAGCTCACCTGTCAGCGGAATCCTCGGCGGCAGGTTCACGGCTCCCAGTCCATGCGCACGCGAAGGGCGACCGGTGTGCCGCCCCCCTCCTGAAGGACCGCCGATACCCAGAGGCCTGGTTCCGCTGGGGCGGCGCTCGTGTCCACGGCTACGAGGGAATCGACCAGGAAGGTCACGAGCGAACCGTCCGCGGTGGCCACCGTCCAGGAGCCAAGGAGGCTGTTGGGCGGCAGCTCGCGCAGGGTGCCACGCACCCGCCGCAGCGCCGGGGTGGGCAGGAGCTTCACTTTCTGAACGACGGCCAGTTCCCGCCCGGTGAGTCGGCCGTACAACTCCACCCGTTGACCAGCCGGGGGTAGGCTGCCCAGCGGGCTGATGTCCGGGGCGTAGGCGCGCGGCACACGCACCTGGTACTTGTCGACCACCCAGTTCTGCTCCCCGGCCACAGCGCCGCTTTCGGCTTGCTGGACGGTGCCCCGCACCAGCAGGAACTCACCCCGCGGCGGCTGCGTCACCGTAATCCGCGCTGCCGTGACGCCACCCGTGGGGCTGGCGATACCGGCGACGGTTACACCGGCGCCGACGGCAAGCTCGCCCTCGATCACGGTGTCGGCGGTCAGGCGGACGTTCTGAACCTCCGAGCCCATGCGGACATCGATCCACCGTGGCGGGCGCACCTCGTTGTCCAGGGCGTCAATCGTGCCGATGAGAGTCGTGGCCTTGGCAGTGCTGCGGAAGGTGATCTCCTCGGCCAGCAGGCGCTCATCGTCGGTGCGCAAGGCCTGAACGGTAATGATGTCGCCTTCTGCGGGTGTGACGGTGGGCGGATGGAACTGCGTTCGAGCATCGACCTTGACCAGCCGGTCGCCGTGCTCGGTCTCGATGCGCCAGATGCCGAACAAGCCCGCCTCGCCCGGGCGACCCCGCGGCAGCTGCCGGATAACGCCGCCAAAGGTCTCCCGCTGGGCGGGCAGCTGCGACCCATCGGGCGTGTAGTTGGCCACACAACCCTCGACCGCCGCCACCGTCAGACGAAACCGTCGTAAGACGTCCGGTTGGTCCATGAGGTCGGTGAATCGCAGTCGCAGGGTCGTGGTGATGGCCGGATCGATCACCGGACTGGTGCTGCCGTTGGGCACGATGCGCGCTGGCGGTCGAGTGCGCATCGGCTCCTCGGCGGTAGGTGCCCAGACGATCTGCGCCTCGCGCCCTGCTTCGCCAAGCAGAGCGACCTGCACCAAGCCATTCAAGCCGTCCGATGGCCAGTCAACGTCCAGGTAGCGGATCTCGACCTCGTCGGCGCCCTCGTTGCGCAGCGGCACGAGCAGATCGCGCAGGTCGCTCCGAACCCGGCCCACCGACAACCGACAGTCTGGCTGTTGGGGCGCGGACTGCACCAAGAGCTCGCAGGGAGACCCGGAGGGGTCCTCGAAGGTGAGGGATAGCACGTAGCCACCCCGCGTCACCCGGTCGGCAAAGCGCAAGCGCAGCTCGCGGCTCTGGCTTCGTGGCACCACGGCGTTGCGATCGGCCCATTGGATCTCGAAGGGCTCGGCACCAGGCGGCTGCGGACCGCGGAACAGGAGATCGCTGTCGAGCCACACCGCGGCAAGGGCGCCATTCCGGGCTGGCCACTGGATGGACGCCCGCTTGAGCACGGCGTCGCCGGCGAGGGAGGTAATGCGGACCGAGAGCTGGCGGTTCGCCGGGTCGAGCACCGCTTCGCCGGCCGATAGGCTACAACCGGCCTGCCGGCCAGCGATGGTCGAGAACACGTGTTGGCAGCCGCTTTGCGACTGGACCACCACGGTGTAGTCGCCACCCGATCCGCCCTTCATGGCGAGGCTGCTGCGCAGCGTGCCGGTGAAGACCAACTGCAGCTCCACGGTGCTCTTCGGCGGCAGAGTTGCCCCCGTGAGGCGCACCGCGGCCGGCGAGGCGCTTTCCTCCCCACGCCAGGCCAAGTTGCCGTTCAGCCGAACCTCGGACAGGGGGCCATTGGCGGCGACCGGCCAGAACAGGCCAAGGGCAGAGAGCGTTCGGCTGATCGGCCGCCGGTTGGCCAGACGTAGCTGAGCGGTATCGCCGTGGAATTCGAAGCCCACGGGGGCGAGGCCGCAGTCGATGCGGCCATCCACCAGCCAGGTGGTGCTGGCAGCGGCGCAGCCATCGCGACTGGTCACAAGGAGCACGTACGGCTCGAGAGCGGCGTCGTTCTCGAAGACGAAGCCCAGCGTCTGCTCACCGCCGCCCTCGATCTTCGGCAAGGCTGTGCCCAAGCGACGGAAGTCGATCACCGCCGGCGAGGCGCCAAATGACTTGTCGAAGGCTTGCACCTCCTGGCCATCAACCCAGAGCGACAACAAGGAGCCGTTGGTCGGGGGCCAAGTGAGCTCCACCGCAACTAGCTCCACCGGTTCCGCCCCGGCGTTCTGCACCCTGGCTTCGACTCGGTTGGTCGCCTCCTTCGAGACCGAGAGCGGGGCGGCGGCTAGGCGGCACCGCAAGTCCACGTCGCCCTGGATGCCGGCGGCCACGGCGCAACCTTCCTTCATGTGGAACACGACTGGACCCAGCCCAGCCACGAGGTCGCTGCTGACGCCACCGAACTCCAAGCCGATGTCGACGGAATCGCCCGGCTCGAGGGCCAACGTGGCCGTTGGCGCTTCGGTGGCCGTCAGGAATAGCAGAGCCGGGCTGGTGGCCGGCTCGTCCCGCACCGGGTGCACCGTCGCTTCGCCGACTCGCCGCACCAGCACCGTCTCCAGCACCGCCGAGCCACGCCAGCCGACCTCGATGGCCCACAGCGTGACCGGTCGTGGGCCGATGTTGCGCACCTGCGCCCACACGCGGTTAGGATCCTGGCCATCGGCGGTGAGGTCGCCCGCTGTGACGCGGCAGTCGAGCCCCGACGCCTCCGCGGGCGACTCAGCGATCGCGCCACGATCCTGGCTCGGACGGGCAACCTGGCTGGCCACGCGGGAAGGTGGCCGGCTCGCGGCTGCCACCGCCAAGAGCTGCAATGCAGATGCGGCCAGCAAGGCGACGAGTGCCACGCTCACTGCGGCACGGCGACGAGCGGACGTGTTTGCCATGGTTGCGCTACTTTCGATCCTCCGGACTGCGTCCTCGGTACCCCGCCAATTGCCCTGACCGCGAGTGCGTCCTGCCATTCTAAGCCGCTAGCCCATGCCTCGCCAGCCGGTCCTCGCGGCCGCTCCTTTGCCTAGGCCGCTGGCCTGTGCCTCACCAAGGCCGGTCCTCGCGGCCGCTCCTTTGCCTACGCCGCTGGCCTGTGCCTCGCCAAGGCCGGTCCTAACGGCCGCTCCTTTGCCCGGGCCGCTGGCCTGTGCCTCACCAAGGCCGGTCCCAGCGGCTCCTCGTTTGTCTGGGCTGCCTAGTGTGTGGCAGCAGAAGGTGGCTGGCTCGCCACCGGTGTGGGCGCAATGGTGGCCACTGCGCCGACGGCGGCTGTGCCGGCCGCCGTGGGCGAAGCGGTCGCGACGTCGCGATAGACCTCGATCCGCTGCGCCCGCAAATCACTACCCTCCAGCCAGCCGTAGATCCCGACTTCCTGACCCTGCCGAATCTCCGTCGCGGCGCCCACGATCGGCGTCTGCGCGTCGTAGTGCACGGTGTAGGTGCTGCCGTCGTCGGCGGCCAGGCGGAAGCTCCATTCGTCCAAGACCGTCGCCACCGTTCCTTGATACGGTCCACGAGGGGCGGGCGTTCCGGTGGCTGTCTCGATCGTCTCGCGGCGCAACACTTTGACCTCGAGAATCCGGACGTCACCTGACCCACAATCCAGCCAAATGACTTGGACGTAGCTGCCTACGGCAACGTCCCCTGCCACCGCCGCACCCGCGCGGCTCAGGCGGAAGCCCTGGCCAGTGGAAAGACGCAGCCACGATCCCGGCGTGAACTCGATCACGTCGCCGACAGCTTCGTGGCGGACGCAACGGTTCTCCCAGGGGCGGTAGTCGTCCAGATCCTCGGCGATGAAGGTGTCGTGGCCGCGCCAGCGCCCGACAAGCCGGACCCAGTCCCCCGGGCGGACCCGTTCTCGGTCGGCCGCGGACAGTCGGGATACGTCGGCGCTGACGAGCCGACCGCTCTGACCGTCATCCGCGATGTCCCACCGGTTGTCGTTCTTGGCGCGCACTGTGCCGCGCAGGAGCTTGAGCGGCTCGACGCGCTCCGGCTCCTCGGGACGGCCCGACACGGCCGCCGCCGTTGGGGTGACGGTACTGAGCATGGTGGCGGACGGCGAAGGCAGCGGTGTGGTGCTCGGCCCTGGGGTAGCGGTGGCACTTGGCAGCCCTGGCGTGGCCGAAGGGTTCTGCGCGCCACGGCCGGGCGACTCGACAGTCGGCGTCGAAGTTGTCTGGCTGGCAGCGGTAGCCACCAGCGACGCCCAGAGGAGCAATGGGGGCCCATGGGGCCCGCGCAGGCGCAGTCGAAGCTCCAGCTCGCTACCCACGGGCAGTGTGGTGACCGATGGGACCAGAGCGTGGAGGAGCCATTGCGTGTCTTCGTTCCATACGACCACGGAAGACGGGCCGCCCACACCGTCGCCAGACAAGGGCGCCACCTGCAGCCGCCCGACGTCCGGCCGGGCCGGATCGGCGAGCTCCACGGCGACCAGGCGCACGCGCCAGGTGATCTCCGCGACGCGCCCCAGCTCCGCGGCTGCAGCGAGCTCGCGCGCCCGCTCCTGGCTGATTTCGGCTTCCAGCCGGGAGCGCATGGCCGGGTCGAAGGCAAATGCCAGTCGCACATTCTCACCCAGCAGCTTCCAGCCATAGAAGGCATCGCCCGGGATGGCAGCCATAACCCTGGGCGCCAGAAGTGCGTTCGCGACGAGAACCAGCACCAAGCCGCTGACGACCACCGCTGCCAGTCGGGGGGCCGGTAGCCAGATGCGTGGCGCAAGCCACGAACGGAGGGTTGCCCGCCAGCTCGCACGGAGTGCGGAACGCGCCGTTGCTCGATGCGCAGGCCGCTCAGAGGTGGTGCTGCGTTCTGCCCGTCGAGCTGCCGCTAGCACCCGCTGCCGCGCTCGGGCAAGGCCGGCATCGGCGGCGGGAGGCGTGACCACCTCGGCCAAGAGCTGCTCGGCCAGCTCTACCAGCGGGCGAACCTCGGCTGCGAGCTCGCCGGCTGCCACGAGCTGGCC
>DAOUCP010000131.1:0-7271 GCA_034432155.1 Anaerolineae bacterium | reverse complement strand
GGGATCCCGAGTCAGGTGATGACGCCGGTCCGGACGTGGACGCGACTCGTAGGGACCCAAAACCCGGCGGAGTGACCAGAAGAGGCCGTCAAATGGCCACCTGCATCTCCCGAGTGTGGAAGTTGGGTTGGCATCGCCCACCCTGCAGCACCGGTTGAGCTCGCTCGCCTGGACAATGCCTCGATGAGCGTGCAGCTGCTCGCAGTAACCGAGGATTGGCTGGTGGCCACCGGCTTGGATCTTTCTTGCATCCCGGGCCTTCCCGATTCGTGCGCACTAGGCGCCATCCTCAGCGTCCGCGATCCCACCCAGACGGAACTCCCCATCCTGGCTTGGCTGGGGCTGCCGGAGCGGGCGAGGGCGGCCATCGTCCACGGGCAACGTCTACTCGTCGCCACGGACCTATTCGGAGTGCAGGTCGTCGAAATGGCCAATCCTGGCGCGCCGCGTCGCCTGGGCCCGCTGCACCTCACCACCCGTGCGCTCGCCGTCGCCGAACGCGACGGGATCGCGTTCGTGGCCGGCGGCGAGAGTGGCTTGCACACCGTCGACATGCGCGACCCACACCGGCCGGCGGAACTGGGGCCCTTCCCTAGCCCTTCGGACACTGCCGGCCAGCCGGCCTTCGCCAGCGACATCGAGCTTGTCGGCCCTCTGGCCATTCTCGCCGAGGGCGACGGTCTCGCGGTGCTGGACGTAACGACTCCCACCCTTGCGGTGCGTGCGGCGCGCCTTCCGCTGGGCGCCATCGGTGATGTGGGCGCCGCGGGCGTCCATGCCTACGCCGCGAGCGGCAGCCGCCTGTTCACCGTCGATGTGTCGAGGCCTTTCTCGCCAACCCTCACGGCCACGCTCGACCTAGGCGAGACCATTGCCGGCCTGGATCCCCAGCCTGACTGGCTCTACGCCGCCGCCGGCGCCCTGCGCGTCCTCGACCGCCGTCTGCCTGCACTGCCCAGTCCTCTCGGCGGATTCGGCGCCACTCGCATGAGCGCCGCGATGCAGCTCGCCGGCTCGACACTGTATGTGATCGACTGCCAATCGGGCCTGTGGATCCTTGATGCCGTCGATCCCAATCGATTGCGCGTTCTAGGTCACGCCCAGCTGGCCGCGGGGGCGCTCCGCGTGGTGGGGGACCGCGCCTTTCTGGTGAGCGGTCACGATGATTGTGCGTCCGGGGACAAGACACTGCACGTGTTCGATGTCAGTGTCCCGACCGAACCTGGGCATGTCCTCGCCTACGGCCCGTTCCGCAGCACGCTCTGGTCGGCCGACGTCGAGGCGATGGATGGATACGCATTCGTGGCCGATGGCAATCTCCACGTGGTCGAGTTGCCGTCGCCAACGCGGCCCGAAGCTCACCACACGACCGTCGACCTCCACGTCACCGTGACTGAGCTGCACCTGTCCGGAAACACCCTGTACGTGGCCGCCGAAGATGGCGTCCACTTCCTGGACGTGTCGCGCCCGCTGGCGCCCCGGCGGCTTGGTGGGATCCCCATGGAGGGTGCTCTAGCGCCGATCGTGGACGACGGGCTGCTTCTCGTCAGCGACCGGCATGGCACTCTCCGGATCTACGACGTTTCCGATCCCCGACGGCCCGCTTTTCGCTCGGCCCTTGAGGCTGCGGGCGGCATCCTCCCGGCCACATCTGGCCACTTGGTGCTCACTGCGCCGTGCCGGGGTGGCTTCTGTTTGATCGACGTCCAGGATCCGTCGCGGCCGCGGATCATCGCCAGCCGTCCAGGCACTGGGCCGATCACGGCCTTGGCCCTGCACGGCGACCGAGCGTACGTAGCGGGGGCCACGGGGGTTCAGGCATTCGACGTATCGGACCCGACGGCGCCATGGGCGCTCGGGCTTGCCGAGGCACCGGCCGCACCACTCCACGTGCGCGCCGTCGGCTCCACGGTGTTCGTTTTCACCCAAGCGGGATGCTATGCCTTTGACACATCCACGCCGGCCCGTCCGCACCTTCTGCACGCTGATCGCCTCTTGCCGGGCGCCCACGATCTGCGAGTGGTGGACGACCTCGGTTACAGCGCCGAAGGCACGGCCGGCGTGGCGATCGACGAGCTGGCCGATCGAACCCAGCTCCGCGAGCTGGCCCGGCACCGCACCGTCGGCACCGCCCACCGGGTCGGGGTGGCTGGCTCACGGTTGTACGTCGCCGACCAAGAGGGCGGTTTGGTGGTTCTGGAGATCGTACCCGCCGCCGAGATCCACCGGCTCTCCTTGCCGAGCACCAGCACGCCGCTTCCAATGCACGCGAGCGGGCCACCGCCTGGTCATGTGGCAGGGCCCAGGCGCTAGCTGCCCGCTCACAGAAGGCGAAGCCGGCCGCCCTTGGCGGCATGGGAAACTCCGAAGACGGCGCGTGTCAAGCCGGTTTCGGCGCCCCTGGCCCGGGCGGCCGGCATGGGAAACTCCTATGGCAGGGCGGCCACCACGTTCGCGATGTAGGCGAGCAACATGTCGGCCGTGGCAGGTAGGATCACCTTCCCTCGCTGCATCCCGATCAGCTTGTTGGCGAGCGCGCGGAGCTGCCCCCGCGCGGCATCGTACTGACCCCGCTCCACGGACGCACTGGCCGCTAGTGCGGAGTGAACCAGTGCCGACTCGATGCCAGCCGGCAGCCCAAGTCCCCTGATCAAGTCCGCCAGGTGATCGACCCGGTCGATGCAGCCGTCCCGGTCGGCGTCGGCTCCTCCCGGATGCTCACGCGGGCAGGCATCCACCACGTCGGCCACACCGTCGCCGTCGTCGTCCGCATCGCACACGTCGCCCTGCCCGTCACCGTCCAGGTCGGCCCGGTCGAGATTGGAGTCGCGCGGGCAGTTGTCCGCCTCGTCCGCCACGCCGTCGCCATCCGCGTCAAGGCACTCGTACTCCACGACGTAGCCGTAGTACCATGCCCGTTCCCAAGTGTCATTCCAACCCCCAGGACACAGCTGCAGGTAGGCCTCGGGCGCCGGCCCGTTGTTATTCGGCTCGCCGGGAGCCCAACCGGTATACTCCCATGGTTCGCCAGTGATCCACGTCCAGCCACCGTCGGGCTCCTTGGAGGCCGGCAGCTGGTAGCCGCCCAGGTAGTAACTCCGTGACATCGCCTGGGGGAAGTTGGTGACGATGAAGGCCATTTCCTCCGGTTTCGTGATCGTCGCCAGGTGACCCGCACAGCCGGCATACGAGCGAGCCGCTGCCGCATCGCGGGAGGCCGTCCAGCCAATGTTGTCAGTGGCCATGGCCTCGTAGTAATGGCCGTTTTCTGGGTTCCACACCGGCGCCGGGTCAGCCCGAGAGGTGGCTGGGAATGATGCTGCAAGCACCAGTACACCCAGTATTACCACAGCAACGGTGGTGCCCGATCGCCCAAAGGCCTGGTGGAACCCGCGAACGCCAGCCCAAAGAGTCGTCCGAGTCATGATGGTCCTCCTTTCCCCGCACGGGGCCGCTCTTAGCCTCCAGTCGCCAACCGGCCTTGCATACCTCGGTGGCATCCTGTGCTCCATGGCTCGATATCTAGCGTAACATCGACCTGGCTCTTGCCCTTGTGTGACCAAAGAATCATAAGAGACTGACGAGGTGGTGCGGCGTGACTGGGCCGAGCGCGGTGTGGGACACCGTCTGCACTATGCCGCACGGAGATCGGCAGGCGCTAGCGAAAAGTGACAAGAAAGTGACAAGAAAATGACAGCTCGCGCCGCCGCTCCGACGGGCTGCCGGGCTGGCGTAGGGTCCCCGGCATCGGCCGTGTGTTTGGGCCCGTGAGGGGGGCGAACTGGGTGCGTCTCCTAGTGCGCAGTGTCATCCTTGGCCGAGTGGTGTACGCTTTGGCAGCAGAACAGTGGCGTCGGATCCTGTCACCGGCGCCGGCGCGCGATCATGGGCCGCATCGTCGAAGCGTTGGGAGGGATGCGATGAAGGCAGCGATGGGTGAAAGGCGCGGCTGTCACCGGCTAGTGGCTCTCGCCCTGGGAGCCTTGGCTGCGCTTGCGCTGGGCTTCCGGCCGACCGCGGCCCAGGAGTGCAGCGATGCGGCAAGCCACCCAGAGTGGATCTTCTGCCACGACTTCGAGGTTGCCGATGCCGACCAGTTTGATCGCTACTGGAACGATATCTACGGAGCCGGTGACCGGATGTGGCTCATCAACGAGAACCCGCCAGGCATCGCCGGCCAGCGCAGCCTGCGGCTGGCCATCCAGAACCCCAGCAACGAGCCGTTGGCCCAGGGAGTGACCGCCGGGCCCAAGCGCTTCCTGGGGCGACAGGTCGACTGGGAGACGATCTACTATCGTCGCTATTTGCGGTTCGGCGCCGACTTCCACCAGGGCAACTTCATGCATCTGGGCGGCCTGAGTGCCACCCATCCGCGGCTCTACCCCTGGGGCTGTATGGGCGGGGCGGGCAAGCGTCCTGCCGGCGACGCCTGTTTCTCATCCAACCTCGAGCCCTGGTCAGACTACCAGCGCCTGCCCTGGCCCGGGCGCTGGGGCTTCTATTCGTACTACTACCGCATGCACATGGACTGCGGGCATCCCGGACCCAACGACTGCTACGGCGACATGTTTGCCCCCGACGAGGGGACGTTCACCAGCCGAGGTGCGTGGCACGTGCTGGAGATGAGCCTCGATCCGGGTACCCCGGGCGAGGCAGATGGCAGCCAAACATTCTGGATCGACGGCCGGCGGATCTACACCGCCTCGGGAATCGCCTGGCGGACGGTGCCGGAGCTCCGGGTCAACCTGTTCGGGCTGTACCTCTACATCCACAACAACCCTGCCCGCACCACCAACGTCCTGGACGTCGACAACGTGGTGGTCAGTCGGGCGTACATCGGCCCCGCCGAATGCGCTGGGGCCGACGCGATCGGCGCCCCCTGCCGTTGCGGCAGCGGCCCAGACCCAACGAGCGGTGCGAACGTGTTCGACCATGGGTACTGCTGCGGCGGAGCCTGGCAGGATGCGCCCTGCCGGCCACCCGAAACGGCCTCACCCCCTCCGGAGCCTTCTGGCACCGCCACGGCCTCACCCTCTCCTGAGCCTTCTGGCACTGCGTCACCTTCTCCCGAGCCATCCGCCACCACGCCAGACGGGACGAGATGGCGGCTGTGGCTGCCGTGGCTTGCCCGGCGCTAGCCTTGCGGCGCCCAGCTGCGAGCGCGACGCCTGGGCAGACGGGCGGCTGGCCGATCGTTCTGGATCGCACTATTGTTAGGAGCGCCCCTGGGGAGCGGCCTGGCTGGCGAGGCCAATCGAGGGGCCATTCAGCAGCGCGGCCGGCAGGCCGCGGATGGAGGAGGTGGCGACAATGCAGCGCCCGACTGGCCCGTTCCTCGCCGTCTCGCTTGTCCTGCCCGTGGCGGTAGCCGTGGTCGGCGCTGCGGACGGAAGGTACGTCGGCGCTCGACTCGAGCCGACGCGATCTCCGGCGGCGCTCGTATTCGAGCCTCTCGTTAGCTACGGCGGAGCATACACCAGCGTGGTGGTCACCGGCACTCTTGCCTATGCCTCGCGTGGGAACGCGATCGAGGTGCTCGACATCGCCGATCCGGCGGCTCCCCGCCTCGTGGGCACGAGCGCTGGCTTGCCAGCACAAGCGGCGGTGAAAGCTGTCGCCGACGACCGCCTGGTTCTGGTGCAGCGCCATTGGGAGGGGACAGATCGGGCGGCCTGGTACGACGAGCTGTCTGTTGTGGATATCGGGCAGCCTGCCTCGCCACACCTCGCTGGCTCACTCCGCTTGGCTGCCCACAGCCTCGAGGATCTCGTCGCTTGGGATCAGGTTTTCCTCTCCGCCGCCGGCAGGGCGGGGATCGCCATCGTGGACACCTCGAACGCCCTGCAGCCACGGCTGGTGGGATATGCCGACCTCGGAGCCACCGTCACCGGGCTCGCCACTTGGCGAGACTGGCTCCTCGTGGCGGCGACCGACAGCGACCAGGTGGGCTGGTTGATCCTCTTGGACGCCACCGAGCCGCTGCAGCCGCGCACCGTCGGCCGCGTCGCAGTGGGGCAGGGATCGCGCAAGATCATCGGCGTCGGCGGATTCGCGCTCGTGGACTCCGACCAGCTCCGCCCGGACGGCATGCGGGAGGGTGGAACGCGCATCGTCGATCTCTCCGAGCCATCTCATCCGCGGGCCCTGGGCTGGCTTCGGATTTCGAACGTCTTGGGCTTCGCCGCCACAACCGATCGCCTCTACGCGCTGGCCGGTCCACAGGCAGTCCGTGATTCGTTCCAGCTGCACTCCATCGATCGTCACGGCCTGCCGGAACCGGAGATCGTCGCCACCGCCCACCGGTGGGGTGCAGCCATCGCCGCCGCAGGATCGCATCTCTTGTTCGCTGCTGGCCCGGCAGGCCTGCTGACCATGGCTCACCGGGCCGAGGGCGGTTCGGCGAGCATCGTCCAAGAGCACGTCCGCCCGACCTTGGGTGCCCCGCAGGGCATTGCCCTGGACCATGGCCATGCAGTTGTCACCGATGCCGACTCCGAGTTGTGGGTTCTCGACGTGCACGATCCGGCAGCACCGGTCGCCGTCGGCTTGGGCGCGCTCTCGCATCGCGACCCTTGGACGCTATCGGAGGCGCGGGGCGGGCCGGTCGTACTGCGGGATAACTTGGCCTACGTAGCGCGTCAGCCCTTCCATTTCCAGGCGGGCGGACTGCATGTCTTCGACGTAGCGGACCCGTCGCTGCCCCGGCAGATCGGATTGTGGGACCCGTACATCCAGGCCGAGATCGACCCGAGCTACGACCGCGACGGCGGAATCACCGGGCTGCGTCCTCCCCGGCTCTACGACGAGCGGCTCTGGCTCTCGGGCTACCCAGCGCTCACCGAGATCGATGTGGCCGACCCGGCCCGCTCGCAGCTCGTCCGGCACGGCGACCTGCCCCCCGACAGTGAAACGTACGCTGGGCTTGACGCCGGCGGCATCGCGACGGACGGCCGTCGGATCTACCTCGCGGCGTACCACAGGGGCGTCTACGCGGCCAATGGTTCTGGCAGTGGCGACATCGCTTTCGTGGGGCACGCGGAGATGCCCGGCTATGCTACCGACGTGGCGCTGCTCGGCCGGCATCTGATCGTCGTGGGCCACGCCGGTACGGGACTGCGGGTGCTCGATGCCGAGACGCTGGGCGCGATTCGAGCCGTCGAGGGCCTCGAGGCGGGTGGAGTTGAGGTCGCGGGCGGCACGGCGTACGTGGTCGCCACCGACGGGGTGCACGCCTTCAACGTGGCCGATCCTGCCCTGCCGGTGTGGCGAGG
>DAOUCP010000130.1:0-12226 GCA_034432155.1 Anaerolineae bacterium | reverse complement strand
GGGGGCCCCCCGTCGTGCTTGCCCGTTCGTGCTGCCGCACGGACGCTCTCGAGCGCAACAGCGTCTGGCTTACGGACAGGCGATGTACTGAGCGATCTCGCGGTAGATGTCCAGGAGCTGATCGGCCGTCGGCGCCGGATAGTAGTACTCGGGCTTGGTGGCGATCTCCCGCAGGAGCGCGCTGTCCACATCGTCACCGATGCCGATGGTCACCAACGTGATGCTGGCCGCACGCAACTGCGCTGCCTCGGCCCGGACCGCATCGTTGCCGCCACCACCCGTCTGCAAGCCGTCGGTCACCAGCACCACGGCGCTGGTGTGGCCAGCCTGGTGGCGGATGCTCTGCAGTTCGTCCCGGGCGTAACTCAGGCCGAGGTCAATCCGAGTTCCCTGGACCGCAGAGCCCACCAGACTCTGCAGGGCGCTCACTACGCGCGCCTTGTCATTGGTCAGCGGCGAGGCCAACGTGGCCGACGAGGCAAAGCCCACCACCGCCACTTGATCCTGGTCCTTCATCTTGGTCACGAACTCCGTGGCGGCGTCGATGGCCCACTGAAGCTTGCTCCTGCCCCCTGGAGCCGGCTCATTCATGCTCGTCGAAATGTCGATGGCCAAGACCACGTCTACCGTCTGCTCCGCAGGCACGCACTTCTTCGTCGGCACCGGCTCCGGATCCTTGTACAGCCGCGGCAGATACAGCTCACCGGGCTCCGGTGTCGGAATCAGGGTGGCCGTGGGCGGGGCCTCCACGGTGGGCGTCGCGCTGGGGACGGTGGTGGCAGTTGGCGTCGGCAAGGCCAGAACCTCCACCTCGACCGGCGGGAACGGCAGGTCGCCCGTACGGCCCAGCGAGTCTTTCCAGGTGGCGTGCGCCTTCTCGCTCACCACGTGAACGCCGGGCTCCTGGGGCCGCACGCGGTAGGTGATGGTGATCGGGAAGCTGGGCGGCGCGAAGTCCCACTGCATCGTTCGCGCATCCGGCGCCCGACTCACCGGTGGCACCATCGAGTCAGCAACCAGCGCCATGTTCACTGCCACGATGTCCTCGACCGTCATTTCGGGCATCGTCACGGCGCGCTGGTTGGGCTTGAACGTCCGGACGAGGGTCACCAGCCCCTTCTGGTCCCGCACCTCCAGGGCGTACTGGGGACTCGAGGCCAGCTGGCGCATGGCTGCTCGATCAGCGGTGCGCCCGACGGCCACTGTCACAATGTCGATCTCCTCGCGGGTGCGCAGGCGGGCCGTGGTCCTTCGGTCGAACTTACCATCCGAGAACAGGATCACGAGTTTCTTGTGATCCAGATCCTGCCGACCGCGAATGCCGACGCCGACCAACTGCCGGGTGGCCGCCGACAGCCCCAGGTCGACACGGGTGTTCCCCTGTCCCCGTAGACGGGACAGGCGGGAGCGCAACCGGGTGACATCGTCGGTCAACGGCACAAGCTCGATCGCCCGATCGTTGAAGGCCACGATGCCGACGCGGTAGCGGCCACCCTTGATATCCCCCTCCATCTCGTCGAGAAACTCGCGAATGGCTTCCTGGACGACCCGGATGAGGTCTTCGTCCCCGGGCGGCTCGGTTACATCGCGACGGATGCTCGATGCCGTCGGCTGATCGATGTTTCCGCTGGGAGTGGGTGACTCTCCTGGCGGATGGGTGGTGCCCTCCGTCGGTGAGGGGCCCGGTGTCTGCCGCGGCGGCAGGGTCGGCGTCAGGACGACCTGATCCGGGCCCGCGGGTCCCCCGGCGCCCGGGGCCAAGCCCGCCAGCAGCGTCGGCGCCGGGCCAGGGTCCTCGGTGGGTCGCGGTGGCGGCTTGGTTCCGGGTGGTGGCACAATGGGCGCCGGAGCTGTGACATCGATGTTGCCCTGCGTGGGCTGCGATCCCGGTGTCGCGCCCGGCGTGTCATTCTGGCCGCCACCTGGCTCGCCTTTCGTCATCGAGTTGGACTGATCCACCAGGATGGTGATGTCGATCGGCGTGTCGTAGGGGTAGCACGTGCCCGTGATGATGCTGGTTACCAGCGTCTCGGCACCCAAGTACACCACCCCCGGTTCCGCCGACACGACCGCCCCGGCGCTGCACTCGCGCGCCGGTATGGCGGCCACCGAGTGCTGCCCCGGTGCACCGCTGGCCAAGGCCAGCAAGCCCGTTGTCAAAAGACTGGTGGCTGCGAGAGAGACGACAAACGTGAGTTGGAGTCGGCGCACCTGCATCGGTTGCCCCTTTCCCTTCGAGAGCAGTGGTGCGATTGTAGTCCCGCCCAGAGCTACGGACAAGCGCTTCGTCGGCCGACAATCGCACAGGCTAGCGGCCAGCGCCGCGCGTCTCGGCCTGGAAACGACGGCCCACCTCAGCCCGGGGCTGGCTGAACCCACTCCACTGAACGCTGCGAGGAGCACCGGCGATAGGACGGACGCGGCAGTGGGGCCAACCCCTGTCGCGTCAACTTCCCTGAGCCACGCCGTTGGCCAGGCTCGGCAGGTAGATCGAAAACTGCGGTGCCGGCGTCCGCGTCAGCAACGGCGTTGGCGTCGCCGTCCGTCCGGGTCGCGGTGTCGGCGTGAGCGTTGGGCGCGGAATCACCTTTACCGGCGACAGACCGGAGGTGCTCTCGCCATCCGTCGCCGTGGTGGTCACGTTGCGGTACCGAAAGGCGCCGCTCGACGGCTGGAAAGCGAAGCTGCCATCCGCGGCCGCGGTCACGGCGCCTTCGAAGTAAGCGGCCTGCGACGCCGGGTCGGAGAAGACCTCGATGCGGCAACCGGGACACGCCTTCCCGCGAACGCAGGCCAGATCCACGTATGCGATCTCGGGAGGCCGAACGCCGCCGTTGGCTCCGGAGCAGACGTCGATGCCGGTGCCGCCATTGGCGGTGACGACGTTCTCGGTCAGCTTGTTGTTCCTCGTCTGCTCGTCACACACCAGGATACCGCCAGCGCCGTTGTACATGATCACGTTGTGCGCGACGGTCACATCCTTCGACAGGCCACGGATCTCAATACCATAGCTGCCGTTGGGCACCCGAATCTGGCCCGAACGGTCGACGCCGATCCAGTTGCCCTCCACCAGGCTCATGGTGCGTCCAAACCGCGTCGAAGCATCGGTGGCGAGCACACCAGAATTGCGGTTGCCAGAGATCACATTGCCGACGATCTTGGTGTTGGTGGCCTGGCCGAAGATGCCGATGCCACCGGAGTTGCCGACGGCGTGCGTGCCGGAAGGATCGGTGCCCAAGAAGTTGTTCTGGATGGTGTTGTTGCGTGTCGCCGCATCGTAGAGCGCCACACCGAACCCCAGCTGGCTGGCTGAGAGCACATTGCCGTCGCCCTCGTTCGGCCCTCCAATCACATTGTCGCTCGCGCCTTCCACGATCTGGATGCAGTCATCGACCAGACCGTCCACCTCGATCTCCCCCTGGGCGTTGACGCGGAAGCCACACCAACTGCCGACCACACGGTTGCCGCTGGTGCCAGCATCGAGAATGCGAATGGCCCTGCCCTCAGGGAAACCGTGGAAGGCCATGCCGGGGCCGATCTGGTTGTTGCGGGCGCCATGGCGAATGAGAATCGCGGCGTCCTGGAAATTGCCCTGGATGTTGAACCCGGCTAGCTTGTTGCCGCTGCCCTCGATGGCCAGCATGTGGTTGGTGAGCGTGATGCCGCTGGAAAGGGTAATCACATTGTCCTTGGGCCCCTTCCAACCCGGCACATTCGTCGCCAGATCGACGTCCAAGCCGTCGCCATCGATGATCAGTGGCTGAAGCTTCGAATTGAATCGCAGCGTCCAGCGCCTGGTTACTGGATCGTAGTTCGGATCGTCGGTGCGCAGCGGCAACTGCCCGGGCGGACAAGCCCCCTCGAAGCACACCCGGACCGCGGCCCGCAGGGCCATGGCATTCAGAACGGCCCGGCGAAAGGGGCACACGCGACCGGGCAGGCAGTGCTGCGGGTCGAGGGGCAGATCGCTCGTGGTATTCACATAGTAGGCGCGCGCCTGGGCAGGCCCGGCCACTACGGGCCGGTCAGCCGTCAGCACGAGCACGCCGAAAACGCTGGCCAGCACAGGCCAGCAGGCGTTGCCCCAACGGGGCCGTTCTCGGTGGTCCATCATGGGCGTACTCCCCACGGTAGGTAGACGGTACCTTTGGGCCCAGGCGTCGGCCCGACGCGCGCTAGCTGACCGCTACGCATCTCGAGCTGGGCGGCACCGGGCATGTTGTACGGCAACTGGGCCAGAAGCTGCAGCGGCACAGCGCTACCATCGGCCGGTGCGTAACACAGCGCGCTCAGGTCCACCGCCGCCTCACCGCCGGCCGGAATGTCGACGTCGATCATGGGCGCCAAACAGGCTTGGCGACCCTGGTCGTAGGTCAGAGCCGACGCCAAGGCCAGATCGCCTGGTACCGCGTCCTGCGCCGGCCGACCGTTCACGAGGTCGTAGTCACCATCGCTGTCGAGCGCCGTGATGGCGTAACCAAAGCGGGCCACCCCCGACCCCAGATCGATGTCCAGCTCCTCCGCGGTGGCAAAGAGACGGCTGGCCGTCTCGTCCAGGTCGTAGGGTTGGAAGAAGATGGCGCCCTCGGTGTTCCAATAGTCGGGTTCGCCCGTCTCGGCATACACCGGTGCATGGGCGGTTACCCAGCGCCCTCGCGGGTAGTCGACATCCTGCATGTACAGGGTGAGATCCGGCCCGTAGTTATTGAACACCACGAAGTCGTACTCGCCATCCTCGTTGACATCGATATGCACCCGGAACTGGATCCCACGAGGCGTGCGTCGTGGCTCCCGCGTGGCAATCAACCACTCCATGCGGGTGTCGCTCTCTGGATTGCCGGGATCCATCGGCTCGTAACGGAAGCCGACGGCCACGATGTCCAGGGCCCCGGGCAGAGCCGGGTCCACCGGATCGGTGGCAATCAGCGAGTATAGGCGTGCCATCCCGGGCTCCCGGCAGCCGTTGCGCCAGCGATGCTCGACACGGTCCTCGATGCCGGCCAAGGCGAAGGGCTGGGTGGTCACAGCCTGGACGCAGCTGTGGCGCTGCGGCAGCGCCAGAAATGGTACGCCCAGGGCGTCGCCGCCCGGCTTCGGCTGACCGTCATCGCCGAGTTCGACGATTCGCACGACGCCGTCGACCTCCACGTCGGTCATCCGGTCGGGCTCGATGATCGCCTCGCGGCCGACCAGCGGCCAGGGTCGCAGGCCAGCTGGATCGACCGTCAACCGCAGGCTGGCGGCCACGCTTTGGGCGGGCGCAACGGCAACCTCGGCCGGCTCCACCGCCAAGCGGATGCCGCCGCCAGCCTCGTCGGCGGGATCGGCCAGCTGGGCGGACAGCCCATAGCGACGGGTGGTGGCCGCCAGATTCCGGACCAGGAAGCTCCGCTGCAAGCTCACCGGCTGCTGGCCGACGTGCACCATGCCGAAGCCCAGGTCGGCGATCCCCTCCTGGCTCCGGGCGATGGTGGTTCCCACCGCACTCCGATAGGCGTCGATGCGGCCGGCCCCCTGGCGGGCCACCGGAGCCAGGCGGCCGACGTCCTGACGCTCGATGCGAACGTTGGGCGCGGCGTAGTTCATCGCCAAGGCCGCGAGATCCAGCGCCTCGAGACGCAGCCCCTGCTTGCGGGACCGCTCCGCTAGAAGCGCCATCACGCCAGACGTGTGCGCCGCCGCGATGGATGTGCCACTGTCCAGTCGACCGCCCTGCCCCAATCCAGGCCACGCCGAGTGGATGATCTCACCAGGCGCGGTGAGTTGCGGCTTCAGCAAGCCTGTCAGACGGGCCGGCCCCCGACCGCTCAGGTAGCCCAGGGTATCGGCCAGCACATCGGTTGCCGGTATGACCACCCGCACCTGGACCTCGCTGCCGCCCGTCAGCAACTCGACCAAGCGCAGTCCGATCCAGCGCGGCGTCATGACCGCCGGAATGCCCAAGGTGGCGTTGCCCGCCATGTGATCGGCGCCTCGGCCTGGCATGGAGAAGACCACGGCCGCCGTCGCCCCCGCGGCCTGGGCGTTGGTCAGTTTCTCGGTGAACGGACACTGGCCACGTTCGATCAGTGCCACCTTGCCCTGCACGCTTTGCTGTACTGGACTGTCGTTGCAGGCCATACCCATCCAGGCCAGTGGACCGGAGAAGCCCCCCAGGGCCGTGGCCCGCGGCTGACCCTCGATCCAGGAGTCCATCGCCAGGCTGCTCACGTTGCCCGCGCCGGACGCACCGGACCAGTCGGCTTGGAGGACCAGCCCGCCCTCGTTGGCACCGTACGAGCTGGCCACCGCCAGGGCGCGGCTGGCCGAGCCCACTGCATCTACCGAATAGGGATGGTCGCTCTCGTTGCCTGCCGCTACGACCACCACCAGGCCGGCATCGCTGGCGGCGCGCACCAGTCGCTCTGCTTCCACCGTACCATTCAGCCAGGTGCCACTGAGGCTCAGATTGACCACATCCACGCGCTCTGTGGGCCAGCCGGGGACGTCCAGTCGGGCGTTGTTCTTCGCCACCCACTCCAGAGCGCTGGCCAGCAGGTCCGAAACCACGGGCGAGTTCTGGGGATTGCCGAAGATCTTGAGCGCCACAATGCCCGCCCCGGGCGCCACGCCGGGGGCGACGTTCGTGCTGCCCTTGCCGGCGATGACGGCGGCCATGAAGGTGCCATGCCCCCGGCTGTCCAAAGGATCGTCGTCGGGGCGCGGTTCGGAATGGCAATCCTGGTTCGGCAGTTGGCCGCACAAGAAACTCGGCGAGTAACGCTTGCCGGCGAAATCGTAGCCGCCGACCACCTGCTCGGTGGGGAAGGTGCCCGACTCCACCAGATCCTCATTGTTCCGCGTGTGGTCGTCGGGACGGCCAGGGCCGCCAAATGTGGCGTGGGTGTAGTCGACCCCTGTGTCCAGCACGGCGACAAGCGAACCAGATCCGCGGCTGCGCAACTCGTTCCAGACCCGCGGCGCACCAATGTGGGGTACCGAATCGGCCAGTGCCGGCGTCACCAAGGGAGCTTGGCTGATGCTGACCACCCCCGGAATCCGCGCCATGGCCTGGATCTGCTCCGGAGTGGCATGCACCAGAAAGCCGTTCACCAGTGCCTGGTAGGAGTCCACCACCGTAGCCCCTGTGGCCGCGATCTGATTGGCCACGGGCCGCTGGCGGGCCATCAAGGCCCGCTCCAGGGTCCGCAACGTTTGGCCTGGCAGCGCCTGGGCCATCGCCATCGCTGACCGCCCATCCGGTGCTTGGATGTCGACGAGCGCCGGCCCCAGGCGAACAATCACACTCCTTCGCCCATGGGCCACGGAATGCCGCTGCTCCGTCGGGTGCAGCTGCAGGGCCGGTTCGACCCACGCACGGGGCACGGCATCGGCCGCCATCGGGGCCAGCAAGGTGAGGGCGACCGCTCCAGCCGCCAGGAACCGACTGAGACGTGCCTTCGACATGGCGCACCCCCTTCATTGCGGCGCCTAGGCCGCATGATCGTGCGCCGTAGCATACTCAGCATGCCAGGCGCCCGCAACCAGCGGTGCCGGGCGTGGGACGAGGCCGTGGTCGTTGACGGTGCGAACGGTGGAGCGTAGAATGGCCTGCCGGTGACTTCGGCGACCCCCTGCGTCCATGGCCCGGCATCGTCGGCTCAGCCGGCTCGTCCAGGGACCTGCGCGGCGAGGCCCTTCGAACCCCGTCAGGTCCGGAAGGAAGCAGCGGTAAGGAGTGTGCCTCGGGTGCCGCAGGCACGCCTTGAACGAGCCGGCTGGGCCGATGACCCTGGGGGGGAGGCGAACCCATCCCTGGTCGCGGCCTTCGCCGGGTGGGTCCTTCTGGCCGGCTTCCTCCTGGCCCTGCGGCTGGCCCTCGTGTCCGGCAGCGCACTGGTGACGGTGGAGGTCGATGGTCACCGGAGGCAGGTCCAGACGCGTGCCGGCACGGTGGCGGAGCTGCTGGCCGAACCCGACATCGGCGCCCAGCGCGGCGATCTCGTCCAGCCGGCCCCTCGCGAGCGGCTGGCTACCGGTGCGCTCGTCACCATCCATCGCGCCCGGCCAGTGCGAATCCTCGTGGATGGAGCCCGCATCGAGGTTCGCAGTCACTCGCGGTCGCTCTTGGGCGTGCTGCAGGAAGCGGGAGTGACGGTCGGCAGCGCGGATCGCATCGAACTGAACGGCCATTTCTGGCCCGCGGACCGACCGGCCATCAGCTGGGCCCCCGCGGCGCCGACACCACGCGGGACCGGTACGTCGTGTGCAGCCTGCGTTCCCACCCAGACCACCGCCGCTTCGCGGCTGGTCGCCTCCCTCCAAAGCGGCCCCCTGGACATCCCCCCAGCGATTGCGGATGTGCAGGCTGAGCGCAGCGCCGGCCGGCCGGGCGACAGCGCGACGTGGGAGGTCGAAGTGCACCGCGCCGTGCCGGTCACCATCGTCGAGGCGAACCTGCGCCAGGACACGCAGCTGGCTGGCGACTCGATCGGCGAAGCCCTGCGCGCCGCCGGTATCTCGGTGCGCAGGGGCGATGTGCTGCGGCCGCCGGCCGACGCGCCGCTCGTCGCCGGCATGCGCATCGACATCGCGCGCGGCACGCCGTTCCGGGTGACCGAGGCCGGCACCTTCCGCGCGGAGCGCGCCTGGGCTAGCACTGTCGGCGAGGCGCTGGCGGCGGTGGGCCTGACCCTGCAGGGCGCCGACTATTCCATCCCGCCCGCCGATGCCGCTCTCGAGCCCGGAATGCAGATCGAGGTGGTGCGGGTGGTGGAGGACATCCTGGTGCAGGAGGTGCCCATCGCCTACGGCACCGTCACCGAGCCCGACGATACCCTCGAGCTGGACAGTCGCGTGGTGTTGCGCCCGGGCGAGCCGGGCCTCAAGGAGCAACGCGTTCGCATTCGTTACGAGAACGGTCGTGAGGTGGCGCGGCACGTGGAAGAGGAACGAGTCATCCGTGAACCGGTGGCCGAACGGGTTGCCTATGGCACGAAGGTCGTGTGGCAAACGGTGGACACACCGGAGGGCCCGAAACGCTACTGGCGCAAGCTCCGCGCCTACGCCACCAGCTACAGCGCTTCGCGGGCCGGAACGCCGCGCTCGGCTCCGTGGTATGGCCGGACGCGCATGGGGCTGCCGGCGCGCCGCGGCATCATCGCCGTCGATCGCCGCATCATCCCGCTCGGCACCTGGGTCTACGTGCCGGGCTACGGCGTCGCCCTGGCGGGGGACACCGGTGGCGGCATTCGGCGCTACCACATCGACCTGTGCTTCGACGACGACGCCTACGAGTCCTGGCACCAGTACGTGGACGTGTACTTGCTCGAGCCGCTGCCGCCCGCGGACGACATGCCGTGGCTTCTGCCGTAAGGCCGTCCGCGGACGACTGGCCGTTCGCCGATCCGCGCTCGATCCTGCGCCGTTACGCCATCCGACCCCGCAAGTCGCTGGGCCAGCACTTCTTGGTCGACCGCGGCGCTCTGGAGCGGATTCTGGCTGCCGCCGCGCTGGGCGACGAAGATGTCGTCTTGGAAATTGGCGCCGGCGTGGGTGTCCTCACTCGTGCCCTGGCGGCGCAGGCGGCGCAGGTGGTGGCGGTGGAGATCGATGCCCGGCTGTGCGACGTGCTGACCGACGAACTCGGTTCTTGCCCCAACGTGCGGGTTACGCAAGCCGACATCCTCACTCTGGATCCCGCTACCGCCTGCGGTCTCGCGCCGACACCAATCGGCAAGCGTCGAGGCTTCAAGGTTGTCGGCAACCTGCCGTACTACATCACCTCGGCGGTGCTGCGGCACCTCTTGTCGGCGACGGTCCGACCGGAGGCAGCGATCCTCACCGTCCAGTCCGAAGTGGGCGAGCGACTGCTGGCCACGCCGCCGCGCATGAGTCTGCTCGCGGTCAGCGTTCAGCTTCATGCCCAGCCCTCGCTCGTAGCGCGGATTCCGGCGCGTGCCTTCTATCCTCCGCCCCAGGTCGACTCGCACGTCCTGCACCTGGCGGTGCGCGAGGCGCCAGCGGTCGAGATGCCTGCCGGCGGCGAGTCCGCCTTCTTCCGCATCGTCAAGGCCGGATTCGGTCAGCGGCGCAAGCAGCTGCGCAACAGCCTCGCCGCCGGTCTGGCCCTGCCCACAGAAGAGGTGGCGAGTGCCCTGGCACACGCCGGCATCGACGCCCGCCGGCGGCCCGAAACGCTGACTCTGGAAGAGTGGTCGCGCCTGGCGCTGCTTCTCAGCCCGGGAAGCTGAGACCGGCTACGACATCCAGATCCAGACCCGACACCCGACCTCGTCGCCGCGCCCAGTAGCCGGCCGCCGCCGCCATGGCGCCGTTGTCGGTGCACAGCACGGGGGGAGGATAGCGCACCGGCACGCCAAGTTCTGCCACTGCCTGTCGCAGGCTGGCATTGGCCGACACACCTCCCGCCAGATGCACTTCCAGGGCGGGGCGGGCCTCCAGCGCGCGGCGGATCCCGGCTACCAGGGCCCGGACAACCGCCGACTGGAAGGCGGCGGCCAGATCGGCGGTGGCGTAGCCGCCGACGGCCACGGCCCGGGCGAGGGCTGTCTTCAGGCCGCTGAAACTGAAGTCGAAGGGCGACTGGGTGGTCGCCACCGGCAGCTCGAGCACCGAGGCATCTCCGCCCTGCGCAGCCGCTTCGATGGCCGGCCCCCCTGGGTAGCCCAGCCCCAACAGCCGGGCGGCTTTGTCAAAGGCCTCACCGGCAGCATCGTCGAGGGTCACCCCCATGACGGTGACCTCTCCGTGGCCGCGGACATGGACCAGCTCGGTGTGGCCGCCGGAGACGATCAGCGCCAGGTGAGGAAATGGCGGATCCCCTGACCGCGCCATGGCCCGGGCGGCAGCTTGCCCCGCCTGCCGAGGGGGTTCGGCACCGCCTTCCGGCAGCCTGCGGCCATCGGGCGCCCGGAGCCAGTTCGTGTAGAGATGGCCTTCCAGGTGACTCACGCCCACGAGCGGCAGGCCGGTGGCCATGGCCAACCCCTTGGCAACGTTCACGCCCACCAGCAGCGCACCCGCCAGGCCTGGTCCGTAGGTCACGGCGATGGCCGCGAGCTCCCGCCAATCGGTCTGACTGTCCGCCAGGGCAGCGCGAATGACAGGCACGATGTCACGCATGTGCTGCCGGGATGCTAGCTCCGGAAACACACCGCCATACGGCGCATGAAGCTGCACCTGGCTGGCCACCACGTCGGCGAGGAGGTACCGGCCATCGGCCACCACCGCTGCCGCCGTCTCGTCGCACGACGTCTCGATGCCCAGGATGCGGTCCACCGCTGACCGTCACCGCCTTGGCTGAACGGGATCACCAGCCCGCGAAAGTTGCCCCAGCGCCTGGACCTGGCGCTCGGCCCGGTAGGAGCTGCGCACCAGCGGGCCGGCCTCCACCCACCGCAGGCCGCTGGCCCGTCCGGCAGCGGCAAGTTCGTCGAACTCGGCGGGCGTGTAGTAGCGCTCGATCGGAAGGTGATCGCGGCTGGGACGCAGGTACTGGCCGATGGTCAGAATGTCCACCCCTGCCCCGGCCACATCGGCCAACAGCTCATCCACTTCCTGGCGCATCTCCCCCAGCCCCACCATGATGCCGCTCTTGGTGAGCACGCCGGGCGCAAGTTGCTTGGCGCGTGCCAAGAGACCAAGCGACCGGTCGTAGTCAGCTTGCGGGCGCACCGTCGGGTACAGTCGGCGCACCGTTTCTAGGTTGTGATTGAGGACGTCGGGCCCAGCCGCCAAGACCGTCGCCAATGCCGCCTCATCGCCGCCGAAGTCGGGGATCAGAACCTCCACTGTGCAGTTGCGCACCGCGTCGCGAATCCGCGCCACACAAGCGGCAAAGACGGCTGCCCCGCCATCCGGAAGGTCATCGCGCGTGACCGACGTGATGACGGCGTGTCGCAGTCCGAGCTGCTGCACCGCCGCGGCGATGCGAGCCGGCTCCCGCGCGTCGAGGGGCACGGGCTGCCCACTGCCTACCGCACAGAAGCGACAGTTTCGGGTGCAGCGATCGCCGAGGATCAAGAAGGTGGCCGTGCCCGCTCCCCAGCACTGGCCACGGTTGGGACACCGCGCCTCTTCGCAGACGGTGTTTAGAATCTGGCCACGAAGGACCCGCTCCACTTGACGGGCGTGACCCGCCCATGGCACCGGCACGCGAAGCCACGGCGGCCGCCGGTGTTCGAACGGCAGTGGCCCTGGCGCCGCCTCCGCCGTCGCCTCGGGC
>DAOUCP010000129.1:0-15708 GCA_034432155.1 Anaerolineae bacterium | reverse complement strand
GTCTTCGCCTCGCCGCGGGATGCGGCTCTGGCTGCCGAGGGCCTGGCTGGCCAGCTTCGGAGCCGCCGCGGCGAGGACCTGCGACGCGGCATGACGCTTGTGGGCCCTCACCGGGACGACCTGGCGCTCACGGTGAACGGGGCCGACCTGCGCGCGTACGGCTCGCGGGGCCAGCAGCGAACCGCGGCCCTGGCGCTCAAGATCGCCGAGGCGCAGCTCATGACGGAGCGCGTCGGTGAATCGCCCGTCCTCTTGCTGGACGACGTCCTTTCGGAGCTCGACGGCCGCCGGCGCCGCCAGCTCTTGGATTGCCTGGCGCCAGCCCAGCAGACCTTGCTGACCACCACCGACCTGGGCACCCTGCCGCGCACCTTTCTCGATCGATCGACGGCGTTCCGCGTGGTGGCCGGTGGTGTGGAGGCCTGGCCCCCGGCTCCGGATCCATGACCGGCGCAGCGCCGCGGGCGTCGGGCTGCGCGCCACACCTGTCGGCGATTGCTCGCCGGCCGGCAGGGTGTGTACAATCGCTCTCTGTGGGCGGTCCGTGGCGCGTCGCACTGGTCCACGACTGGCTCAACCAGGCGGGCGGTGCCGAGGTCGTCTTGGCGGTGTTGCACGACTTGTTCGAGGACGCGCCGATTTACACAGCCATCTTCGATCCGACCAGCGTCCCGGCGGCCGCGGGTTGGGAGGTACGAGCCAGCTGGCTCGATCGCTTGCCCCGAGTGGACCGACACCATCAGCGCTACCTGCCGCTCTATCCGCTGGCCTGGTCGACGACCCGCCTGAAGGGCTTCGATCTCGTGGTGTCCAACAAGAGCGGCTTCTGTCACGGTGTGCATGTCCATCCTGGCGTGCATGTGTGCTACTGCCTAACGCCCACCCGATACGTGTGGCAGCCCGAGCACTATCTGGCCCACGAGGAACTGCCGCCGCTTGCCCGGCCAGCGCTGCAACTCCTCCTCCCCTGGCTGCGCCGCTGGGACCTCGCCGCGGCGCGGCGGGTACACCGCTTCGTGGCCATCTCCCGGGCGGTGCAGGACAGGATCCGCCGCGTCTATGGCCGGGAAAGCACTGTCATTCATCCACCGGCCGAGCTCGATGGTTTTCGGCCCCGCGCCGGACCCCACGATTACTATATCGTTCTCTCTCGTTTGGTGCCCTACAAGGAGATCGACTTGGCCGTGGAGGCATGCAACCGCCTGGCTCGCCGCTTGGTGGTGGTGGGGGACGGTCGCGACCGGTCTCGCCTCGAGCGTCTCGCGGGACCGACCATTGAGTTTCGGGGACGGTTGCCCCGGCGGCAAGTCGCGCATCTCCTGGCTGGCGCCCGGGCGCTCATCTGGCCAGGGGTGGAGGACTACGGCCTGGCGCCGGTGGAGGCGATGGCTGCCGGGCGACCCGTCGTGGCCCGACGTGCCGGCGGGGTGTTGGATACGGTGGTCGAAGGTCACACCGGTGTCTTCTTCGACCGACCCGAGACGGATGACGTCGTCCGGGCCATGCTCACCGCCGAGGCCATTGGCTGGCGCCCGGAGGCCATTCGAGAACATGCCTTGGCGTTCGCTCGACCTGCCTTCGAGGCTCGTTTTCGCCGTTACGTGGAGGACGTCATGGAGGCCCAGCTTGCGGCCGCCTGATGTGCCGGGTCCCGGCGAGCGGGTTGTCGGAGCAGGGCCGATGGTCGGCACCTCCGAGGCTGTGGCGCCGACGTGGCTTCTGTGGCGCAGGCTTCGCGAGGCTGGCCGGCGGCAGCTGCCGATCCTTCTTGGCTTGCCCTTGCTGGTGGTGGTTCTCTACCAGCTCGCTCCACCCGCCCAGCAGGTGACCTACGAAGCGCGGCTGGCGGTGGCGGTCGATATTCCACGCTCGGCGATCGTGGTCGGAAGCGATGAGGGCACGGCCGCCAAGATCGGGGAAGCGTTGATCGATGATCTGGCGCGGATGATTGGTGGCGACGTGTTTGCGGCAGCGGTGGCCCGCCATCTGCCGCCCACGGCACAGGTTGCAGCCGGCGAGATTGCGAGCTCGCTGTCGGCCACCGACCGGCACCGCATCGCCGACATCACGGTGCGGCGCGAGCTGCCGCGCCATGCCAGTGCCGCCGAGGTGGCGGCGCTCGAGCGGCAGTTGCTGGCCGTCGCCGAGGCAGTCGTCACCGAGCTCAACCTCCACGGCCGGGAGTGGTTCGCGCGCTTGGGCGAAGACGAGGTGGTCCTCACCGTGGTGGACTCGCCGCGCGTGGCGCGCGTGCCGCCCTCGCTTCGCGAGCGACTGGATCTGCCGTTGCGCATCCTGCTGGCCCTGGCGATCGGCCTTGGCCTGGCGGCCATCCGCGAGGCGGTGGACCCCACCATCCGCAGCGTCGAGGACGCGGTTGCAGTCGGGACGGCACCGGTTCTGGGCGTGATACCCAGCCGGGCGAGATCATGGCGCGGTCGGCGGCCGTGGTGAGGGAAGACTCCGTGGTCCCAGACGGCCCCGGGCCTTGGGCCGCAGACGGCGCGGCCGGGAGCCGACGACGATGAGGGGCGCTTCGCCTCGCCTGTTGGTGCGCTATGCCTGGCTGCCCTTCGTGGTGGGGGGGGTGCTCGCGATTCTGGCCGTGGCTCTGGGCGAGCTCCGGCCCCACGAGTACGAGGCGGTCACCCGCGTGGCGGTGAGTCCGGTCCGGCCGGCGGACTTGGGGCAGACGCAGGCCATCCGGGAGGTGATGAAAAGCTACCTCCAGGACATCCCGACCGTCGAGATGGCGATGGCCGCGGCCGACAGGCTGGCCGCCGATCCACGCTGTCGGCGCTACGAGCGCGATCCCGGGCGCTTGCTGGGTCGCCTTCGGGTGGCCAGCGACTTGAATGTCTACGAGATCCAGGTGAAAGCCCGCTCCACGGAGCTTGCCGAGGCGGTCTGCATCAGCGAGCATTGGGCGGCCGCATTTGTCGAGGGCCGGGAGCGGATGAACGTGCAGTTGGACCCCCTGGACCGGATTGTCACCGCGGCGCGGGACCAGACGGTGGCGCACCGCATCTGGCCGCGGCGTCGCCTGGTGGCGCTCGGCGGTGGCGTTGCTGGAGCTCTCCTGGGGGCTGTGACGGCGTTGGCGCGGGCGTTTGCCGCCAGCGCGCTGATCCACGAGGCGCAGGACGTCGAAGGCCTCGGCTGGCAGGTCCTGGCTGTGGTACGAGCCGTGCCCTACCAGCATCGCCTGGCCCGCCCCACGCGGGGTCGCCGGCTGCCGCGTCGAGGGGCCGTCGCTCGCTACGCGCGCGCTGTGGGCCCCATCGTGCTCCTCGCGTTGCTGGGTGGCGGCACCGCCTACGCCCTGTCGATCGCCCGGCCCGTGGTCTGGCGCGCCCGCACCCGAATCGCGGTCGAACCGGCGCGCGGCAGCGATTGGGGACAGACGCAAGCCATCCGCGAGATCATGAAGGGCTACAGCGAGGATATCCGGACGCGGCGCATGGCGGAGCGTGTGAACGCCCTGGCCGAGGCCGATGAGCCGGCTGACCAGCTGCTGGCCCGCCTGAACGTCGCTCCCAAGGAGGGGGTGTACGAGATCATCGTCGATGTCCGACATCCCGACCGCGAGGCGGCCTTGCGGCTCAGCCGCCTCTGGGCGACGCTCTTTGTGGAGGATCGAACGCGCGCCAATCTGGCCCTGGACCAACGCGATCGCATCCTGACTCGGCTGCGCGACCAGACCACCGTCCGCCGCGACACGGCGGGGGCGCTCACCAACGCTGCCAGCGGCTTGGTCATCGGCCTCTTGGTGGGTGCCACCGCCGTGGCCTGGCTGCGCTTGCTGGACCGTCGCTTCCTGTGCCGCGCCGACGATGTGGCCCACCTTGGCGTGCGACTCCTGGCCGCCATTCCTGACACCGACGGCCACCACCCGACGCGCCGGCGCCCAACGCCCACCCAGCCGGAGGCATCGCCATGAGTCCCATCGCTGCCCTCAGCGACCCCTACGCCCCTGACACCGAGGCCTATCGAGGCCTGCGCACGAACCTCCTGCTCGCCCTGCCCGGCGCCGCGAAGGGCGTTCTGGCGGTGACATCGCCCAGCCTGGCGGAGGACAAGTCGACGGTGCTCGCCAATCTCGCCGTGGTCACGGCCCAAACGGGTCGACGGGTGACGGTCGTTGACTGCGACTTGCGCCGGCCCATGCAGCACCGCCTCTTCGAACTGGCCAACGAACACGGTGTCAGTACCATCTTGGCCGGCGAGGGACCCATCGAGCCGCTGCCGTGGCAGGCGGCGCCGGTCGCCGGCCTGCGCATCCTGACCAGTGGCCCGGTGCCCCCCAACCCGGCAGAACTCCTGGGCAGCCAACGCTTTGCCGACTTGCTGGCGGTTCTTACCGCCGAGTCGGACCTTGCCCTGGTGGATGTTCCACCGGTGCTGCCGGTAGCCGATGCGGCCATCGTGGCCGCCCAAGTGTACGGCGTGCTCTTGGTTCTGGCCGCTGGCCGGAGCCGTCGTGATCATGCGCGGCAGGCCAAGGCAGCCCTGGAGCGCGTAGGGGCGCGCGTGATCGGGGCGGTGTTGACCGGCGTGGCGTCGGACGTCGTTGCGTATCCGGCCTACGGAAGGGAGTCGTCGCCTTGAAGGCTTTGATCCTGTCGGGTGGCAAGGGCACCCGCCTCTACCCACTCACGTACACGTGCGCCAAGCAGCTGATCCCGGTGGCCAACAAGCCGGTGCTGCATCGCGTCATCGAGGCCATCCGCGATGCCGGCGTCGAGGACATCGGCATCGTCGTCGGCGAGACAGGCGACGAGATCCGCGAAGCGACCGGTTCGGGGGACCGCTGGCGTGTCCGGCTGACGTACATCGACCAGCCGGAGCCCCTGGGATTGGCGCATGCCGTCCTCACGAGCCGTGATTTCCTGGAGGATGATCGCTTCGTCATGTTCCTGGGCGACAACGTGATCCAGGGCGGCGTCCGGCAGTTGATCCAGGAGTTCGCGGCGTCGGACTGGAATGCCCAGGTGGTGCTCACCGAGGTGGCCGAGCCGGAGCATTACGGCGTGGCCGAACTCGACGGCGACGGCCGCATTCGGCGCCTGGTGGAGAAGCCCAAAGAGCCACCGTCCAATCTGGCGCTCGTCGGCATCTACATGTTCGATGCCCATATTCACGAGGCGTGCCGGGCCATTCGTCCTAGCTGGCGGGGGGAGCTGGAAATCACCGATGCCATTCAGTGGCTCATCGATCACGACTACCACGTCCGGCCTCACCTGCACCGAGGTTGGTGGATCGACACCGGCAAGCCCATCGACATGTTGGCCGCCAACGATCATGTGCTGGAGGAGCTCGAGCACCGCGTCGCGGGCGAGGTGGACACGGCCAGTGAGGTGGACCGCCGGGTCACCATCGAGCCCGGCGCGCGCGTCATCCGCAGTGTGATTCGTGGCCCGGCGATCATCGGACGGGAATCGTCCATCGTGGAGTCGTACATCGGTCCGTTCACATCGATCTACCATCACGTGCTGGTGGAGCAGAGCGAGATCGAGCATTCCATTGTGCTCGAGCACTCCGTCATTTCTCGGATTCGCGGGCGCGTCCAGGACAGCCTGATCGGACGATACGTCGAGTTGCGGCGCTCGCCGCTGAAGCCTGCGGCGCATAAGCTCACCGTCGGCGATCACAGCAAGATCGGCTTGTTGTGAGATGGGCGGTGCCCGTCGGCCGACAGGCGCAACGGATCGCCCGCTCCGCTAGCCCCATGGGAGGCTCTTGTGGCACGTACGCTTCTCGTTACGGGTGGTGCCGGTTTCATCGGTGCCAACTTCGTCCGCTCCCGGTTGGCCCGCCCCTCGGCGGATCGGATCATTGTCTTCGACAAGCTGACCTACGCGGGCAATCTGCAGAACCTCCGTGGACTGGAGGACGACCCGCGCTACGTGTTCCTCCGGGGGGACATCGCCGACCGGGCAGCCGTCGAGGCGGCCATCGACGCCCACGGCGTGGACACCATTGTCAACTTCGCTGCCGAGACGCACGTCGACCGCTCGATCGTCGACCCCGAGGCCTTCATCCGCACCGACATCTTGGGCACCTACACCCTACTCGAGGCAGCTCGGGCGCGAGGTCTGCGCATGCACCAGGTGTCGACCGACGAAGTGTATGGGCACGTTCCCGTGGGCTTCTCCCGCGAGAGTGACCCGGTGCAGCCCCGTTCGCCCTACTCGGCGAGCAAGACCGGCGCCGACTTGCTGGTGCTTGCCTACCATGTGACGTACGGTCTGTTCGTCACCATCACCCGGGGCGCCAACACCGTGGGCCCCTACCAGCATCCGGAGAAGGCGCTGAGTCTGTTCGCCACCAACGCCATCGACGATCAGCCCCTGCCGATCTACGGCGACGGCCTCCAGGAGCGCGACTACATGTGGGTTGGGGACCACTGCGCGGCCATCGACTGCGTGCTGGCCAACGGCGAGCCGGGAGGGGTGTACAACGTCGGCACCGGCATCTCTATCCCCAACCTGGAGATGGCCCATCTGGTCCTCCAAGTCGTCCAGAAACCGACGTCGCTCATCCGGCATGTGGCCGATCGGCCAGGGCACGATCGCCGCTACGCCATGGACACCTCGAGGTTACGGGCGCTGGGTTGGGCGCCGCGGCTGACGCCCACCGAGGCCATCCGAGAAGCGACCCGCTGGTACATGGAGAACGAGTGGTGGTGGCGGCCGATCAAGAGCGGGGAGTTCCGAGCCTATTACGAGCGCATGTACGGGCCGGGCGGACGGTACGGTCTCGGCGCTTCCGCACCCGCGACGGAGGACGCGGGCGGATAGATGCTCCGGGGGGACTGGCTCGGACCGACGCCGCAAGCTACGGCGAGTTGCCGCGCCAGCAGGCGAACGCGAGCGGAGGGAGAATGTCATCGGCGAGCCATCCGGCGAAGCGCGCGGATCCAGCAGCAGGCTACACGCGTCGCGAGCTTCTGAACTACGCCTGGCTGGCCTCACTGGGCATCTTGGCCCTGGAGAGCGGCATCCTGTTCTGGCGGTACGCGCGGCCACCGCTCCGCCCCGGGGATTCCGGTGGCCCCTTGGAACTTGGGCCCCTCGCCGACCTGCCGGCGGCCGACGGTCCGCCGCTGCGCGTAGCTTCCCAGCAGTTCTGGTGGTCGATGACCGATGCTGGCGCCTTGGCGCTGCTTCAGGCGTGCCCGCATCTCGGCTGTGCGCTGGACTGGGACGAAACCCTGGGCCGCTTTGTGTGCCCCTGCCATGGGTCGCAGTTTGCCCGGGACGGTAGCTGCCTCGGTGGGCCGGCCACGCGCGGCATGGACCGCTTCGTGGTGCGGGCGCTGAACGCTGCCGGGCAAGAAGTGGCCCGCACCGACGGCACCGCGGGTCCGGTGCGCATTCCGACGGGCAGCACCGTCATCGTGGAGACCGGGCAACCTCTGCCCGGCCCGCCGCGTCGGCTCTCTGGCCCGGCCGCGCAGGAAGGCCAAGGGAATGCTTCGCCATCCCGAGCAGGCTGAGGCCACGAGGTCTGGCCTGCCGAACATGGGCCGACGGAGGCGGCCGCGCGGGCCCCGCTGGCTGCGCTCGCTTGCGGATCGTCTGAGCCGTGGTTTCCTGGCCGGACTGGGCCTGGCGGAGGTTCGGGCGCTTGTGCAGGGCGCGCCGCCCACCGAGCGGCCGGATCCGCGGCGGCGAGCGCAGGTCACGAGCTTCCTGCTTCACCTGCGGCCCCGGAGCTACCGTCGTGCCAGTACCTGGCTGCGCCACACGTGGCGCCTGGGCTGGCTGAGCGGGTACTTCCTAGGGCTGGAGACGCTGACCGGGCTCTTGCTCATGCTCTTCTACGCCCCGACGCCCGAGCGTGCTTACGGCGACATGGTTCGCCTACGCACCGTGGTGCCCTTCGGGTCGCTGGTCCGCGATCTGCACCGCCTCGGCGCCGAGGGCCTGATCGTGGTCAGCGGACTGCACCTGGCACGTGTCTTCTTCACCGGCGCCTACAAGGGGCCGCGCCGGTTCACGTGGGCCACCGGCGTGGTGTTGCTGCTCGTCAGCCTGGGGCTGTCGTTCACCGGCTACCTCTTGCCGTGGGATCAGCTTTCGTACTGGGCGGTGACCATCGGCACATCGATGGCTGCGGCGGTGCCGGTGGTAGGCGCGGAGCTTAACCTTCTCTTGCGAGGCGCGCCGGACATCTGGGCCGAAGGGCTCTTGCGGTTCTACCAACTGCACGTGGTTGTCTTGCCGCTCGTCGCCCTCTTGGTCCTGGCCGTTCACTACTACCGGGTGGCGCGCCAGCACTCAATCAGCCTGCCTGCCGTGGTGGAGGAAGGCGACTTGCCCGCTAGCCTTCGGCGTGCCGCTCTGGAACCCGTGCCGCTCGTTCCGGACGTCCTGCGCCAGGAGTTGGCCCGCGCCGCGGTCGTGACCTTCGGCCTGCTTGTCGTGGCGGTGGTGGCCTACGATGCTCCGCTCGGCGCGCCGGCCGACCCGCTGGTCACGCCGCTGCATGCCACGGCGCCGTGGTTCTTTCTCTGGCTGCAGGGACTCCTGAAGCTGGGCGACACCCGCTGGATGGGGGTCTTCGTGCCCGCCGTCGCCTTCCTCGTCCTCTTGGCCTTGCCGTGGTTGGACCAGAACCCGTACCGATTGGCACGCCGGCGCAAGCTGGCCGTCGCCATGGGCCTGACGGCAGCCGGGATCCTACTTCTGCTCACCTACATGGGCACGCCGCGCTTTGGCATCGAAACGCCACCGGCGGAGGCCATCTTGGCACGCTATGCCCCCGATGCCCAGGCCGGCCCGTGGCGCCACGTACCTTGGCAGGAGCTGGCGGCCGGACCAGAGGGGGCGGCGAAGACGTACTTCCTCAGCTACCCCATTGCCTGGCCAGCCCGCCCCGAGTTCGCCGACCCGGCGCGCTACGAGTTCGTGAGCCCGGCTCCCGGGCCGCACGCCGATGCCTTCCATCGCTTGCTACAACGTCTCAAGGCGGACATCGAGGCCGAGCCACGGCTCATCCCACCCCAGAGCGGCGAAGAGCCGCTGGCGGTGTTGACCATCGAGCAGTGGCAACCGGACCTGAAATGGCTCGAACTGACCCTGACGTGGGAGGAAGTGACAGACGAAGGGCAGGGTGGCAAGGTGCGCCTGTTGCGCAACAACCAGGCGAAGCTGCAGCTGGCCATCCACCGCCAAGCGGCGTGGCGGCGGTGAGGGCTTCCGGCAGGTGGCGGCCCCGGTACCGGGCTCGGCCCTGGTGAGGAGCCGATGAAGGAGTGGGAGAGTGCTATCGGACTCTTGGCCACCGTGGCGACGGTGGTCGTGCTGGCGCTGGCCGCCCGCGGCGAGAGCGAGCGACTGGCGGCCGAGCATCGCGCCTGGGAGGCGCGGACGGTAGAGACGGGCGCCTGGCTGTTCGAGCAGCACTGCTCGCGCTGCCACGGCCGCAACGCTACAGGCGGGCTCGGTCCGCCGCTCGACGCCTCGTCGGGCTTGCACGGCGGCGAGCTGGGACCGCATGTCGCTTGGCGTCTCGAAGAGCTGGGCTGGGACCGGCATCTGGCATACGAATACCTTTACGCAGCCACGGCTGCCGGGCGAACGGTCTCGACGCGTCCCGAACGCTACCCGGGAAACCGTCTGCCGCCGGCGCCCGCACCGACAGCCACAGATCGAAGTGCCCGCGGCGCGGGCCTGCCGATGGCCATGCCCGCCTGGGCGAAGGAGTTCGGGGGGCCGCTGCGACCCGACCAGATCGATGCCCTGGCGCGCTACCTGGCCGCTTTCCCGGTGGCACCGACGTCCGGCGCAGCTCCAAGCGCCGGCTCCTCGCCCACCCACCGCGATGCTCGGGCGACGAGCTCGCCACCGGCCAGCGCATCGGCGCCGGCTGGGGCTTCGGCGGCACCCCTTTCCGGCAGCCCGACGCTGCCTCGCCTGACCCCGTGAACGAAGCCCGGGATGCGGCGTCGCGGCGCGGCCTCCGTTCCCCGCAGCGGGCCGAGGTGCTAACCCTGTCGGCGGGCCAGGGGCTATCATTGCTGCCGTGAGCGTCATCGACGAGCTCAAGGCACGCATCGACATCGTCGAGCTGATCGGCGAGTACGTGCCGTTGCAAAAGGCAGGGCGGACCTACAAGGCGCTCTGTCCCTTCCACACCGAGACGCAACCAAGCTTCGTGGTCTACCCGGAGGGACGGTGGCGATGCTACGGTGCCTGCGGCGAAGGCGGCGATGCCATCGAGTTCGTGCGGCGCATCGAGAACCTGGACTTGCGAGGGGCGATCGAGCGGCTGGCCGAGCGCTATGGTATCGACCTGGCGCGACCAACGCCCGAGCGGGAGGCGGCGCGGGCGGAGGAGGATCGGCTCCGTGGCGCGGTGGCCGAGGCCGTGGCGCTGTACCACGAGCTGCTCATGCGATCGCCAGCCGCGGCGCGGGCACGCGAGTACCTCCAGCGTCGGGCCCTGTGGGGGGAGGCGGGCGAGGGCTTCAAACTGGGTTACGTGCCCCGCCGCGGCTCGGGTCTCTTGGAGCGACTCCGCGGGGCTGGCTTGGGCACCGCAGAGGCGCTCGCAGCCGGCCTTCTGCGGCAGAGCGAGGATGGCCGTCTGTACGACACGTTCTACGGCCGGCTCCTATTCCCCATCCACGACGAACGGGGCCGGCCGGTCGGTTTCGGAGCCCGGACCTTGGATCCCGAGGGCATTCCCAAGTACCTGAACACCGCCCAGAGTCCCATCTTTGACAAGGGACGGCTTCTGTATGGCCTGCATCGGGCGGCCGCGGCCATCCGGCGTGCCGGCGAAGCGGTCCTCGTCGAGGGCTACACGGATGTCATCCGGGCCCACATGGCCGGTTTCGAGAATGTGGTGGCCAGCCTGGGTACCGCGCTGACGGCCCACCACGTCGTGCTGCTGAAGCGCCAGGCACCGGTGCTGGTGCTCGCCTTGGATGCCGATGCCGCCGGTCAAAAGGCCACCCTGCGTGGCATCGACGTCGCGCGCGAGGCGGGATCGGAGGGTTTCCTCCCGGTGCCCACGGGCCAGGGCTGGATCCGATGGCAGCCGCGGTCCGACCTGAGCATTCGGGTAGCCACCCTCCCGACCGGATTGGACCCCGATGACCTGATCCGCGACCAGCCGGACATGTGGCCAGGGCTGATCCGCAATTCCCAGCCGCTCATGGAGTATCTGTTCGTGACCATGCTCCGCGACCTCCAGCTGGCTGACCCCGAGCAGAAGACGGAAGCCACGCACCGCCTGTTGCCCATCGTGGCAGCTGTGCCCGATCCGGTGGCTCGCTCGGCCTGGCTGTCCCGGTTGGCCGAGCTCCTGCGCGTCGATGAGCGCGTGCTGCACCGCGAACTGGGGAAGGTGCAGCGCACGCGGGTGCCCCCTCGGTCGGCGACCGACGGCCAGGCCGAGGCGGCGCCGACGCCCGCTGCGCCTCGTGACACGGCAGCCTGGCTGCTCGCTCGCTTGCTGTGCCAGCCGAGTCTGATCGTCGGCGTGGACGACATGCTGGCCCGAGCCGATCAGCCTGGGCTCGGCGCCCAGGATCTCGAGCGCTCCATGGACCGCGACCTCTTGGCGGCGGTGCGCTATGCCGCCATGGGGGCCGTGCCGCCCGATGCGCCGCCGGAACATCGGCTGGATGCGCTCCCCGAACCGCTGGCGGAGTACGCTGCGGCACTGTGTCGCTGGGCAGAGTCGATCCCCGCCGGTGACGTGGCCGAATGCTGTTGGTCGCTCTGCGCCGACGTTCTCCGGTTGCGCAAGGATTCCCTCAACCGCGACCTCGAGGGTCTGCGCTTTCTGCAAGCCGACGCCGCGGACGGACGGGCGGACCTGAACGCCCAAGCTGCCCAGCTTGCCGCCCAGCGGGCGGCGATCGAGCGGCTCTTGGGCCAAGCGAGGCGCGAACGGACCAAGGGTCCCGGGCTGCCGCTCAGGGCAAGCCGCCTGGGGTGATGAGCCGGCCTCGCGCGGAAAGCGGTGGCCCGCGCCGCGATCTGGCAGCCACGCTGGACGGCTTGTTGGCGGTGGCGACCGCCGCTCTGGCTGCCGACTGCGGTGCCATCTACCTCCTGGACCCGGTGCAGGGCGATCTGCGGCTGGTCGCCGGGCATGGGCTGCCGCCGGCAGCCATCGGCCACCGTCTGGCGATCGGCGAGGGGCTGACCGGTCGGGTGGTGGCCGAAGGACGCTCCCTGCTCAGCCCCGACGTCACCGTCGATCCGCGCGCGCTACGGCGACGCGCCGACTGGGATGCCGATCCGCCAGCGCGCAGCTACCTTGGGCTGCCTTTGCGGCCCGGCACCATGACGACCGGTGCCTTAGAGCTGACCAGCTGGCGCTGTGATGCGTTCTCGCCCACGGCCCGCGGCCAGGCTTCGATACTGGCCGATGCTGCGGCGCTGCTCATCGAGCAGACTCACTTGCGGACGCAGGCGCCGCCAGCCGCCCTGGACGAGGACCCGCTGCCCGGTTTGGACCCCATCGGCGTAGCCTCGCTGAACCGCGAGCTGCGCATCACGCAAGCCAATCGAGCGTTCAGCCGGCTCTTGGGGCTCACGACCGAACAGCTGCTCGGGCGACCGGTGCTGGCCATCATCCCGGACCTGGGCCGGACAAAGGCGCGCGATGCGCTGGCGGCAGCGCTCCACGGCACGCCCGGCCACGTCGGCAATGTGCGCTTGCCGGAGCCTCGGGGGGAGCAGCAGGCGCTCAGCGTCTCGCTCTTGCCCCTTGGCGATCCGGCACGCGGCGTGGACGGCGTCCTCTTGGCGGTGCATGACGTCTCGGATCGGTTTCGCCTCGAACGGCAGCTGCGCGCCCAGCATGCCCAGGCACTCGAGGCCCGCGATCGGTTGCGCACCGTCGTCCAAGTCGTCAGTCATGAACTCCGGACGCCACTGACGAGCATTTTGGGGTATGCTCACCTCTTGTGGGAGCGTGCCGATGTCGATCTGGCGAAGCGCCGTCACTGGGCCGAGCTGGTGCTCGCAAAGTCGCGTTGGATGGCTCGTCTCATCGATGAGGTGACGGAGTTCGCTGGTCTCGATGCTGGGCAAGTGACACTGCACCGCGAAGAGACGGATCTCGCGGAACTGGTGCAGCGCGCTGTCTCCGACGCTCGCCAGCTGAGCGAACGGCACCCCTTCCGGGTGGAAATCGGGCCGGACCTGCCCCGCGTCCGGGTAGATCGGGATCGCATCCTCCAGGTGCTGGTCAACCTCCTGGCGAACGCGGTTCGCTACTGGCCCGAGGGCGGCGAGGTCAGCGTTACCGTGGTTACTAAGGAGGAGGGACTGGAGGTGGCCGTGGCCGACCGGGGGCCAGGCGTCCCGCCCGAGATGGCCGAGCGCATCTTCGAGCCCTTCTACCGGCTGGAGCGGGATCGCGCGCGTGGACTCCCAGGCACCGGCCTCGGTCTGGCGGTCAGTCGGGCCAACGTGGAGGCGCACGGCGGGCGCCTTTGGCTGGAGCCGAACCCTGGCGGTGGTGCACGGTTCGTGTTCCGTTTGCCGCACGGCGAGGGGCGCGGCAACACGCCCGGCGCCTGAAGGAGTCACCGGCGGCGCCGGGCCTCAAGGGGCCGTTCGGCCGCTGGCTGGGGCGGAAGGCAAGGATGGGCGCGCCGGTGGCTCCGCGAGGCGCCACCGTGCTGGCGCTGAGCCCGCCTCTGGGAGAGAGCGGAGCACGGGGCCGGACGCGAAGCCGTCCGTCCGGACGGCCGGCGCTGCGCCGACCGACTGCCAGGCGGAGGCGGAGGACAGCCAGGACCAGGGCGCGGGGGCAGCCGCCGAGGCGGCGAGAACGCCGCGGGCCACCTGCGCCGGTGGCCAGGCGCTTGTGGTTTGGGCCACCGCCGCCAAGGCGTTCTCGTACAGCTCGATCTCCTGCAGGGCAACCGGCCCCTCCTTGGAAGGGACACGGCTGTACACGAGCACCGCATCAGCGCGGATGGGGGCCGGCGGCGCGATCCGATTCACGCTGGTCCGCGGTTGCCACGTCGACTGCCGCATTTGGTCGCCGTCGTAGATCACCACCGTGAAGAGGAGCGGGAACCGATCTTCCACCCAGTACAGGCGCAACTCGGCTACGTAGACGCCGGGCAGCCAAATGCGAAGCCACGGATGGGCGTCCTCCGCCGGTGGCAAGGACTGCCAGAATGTCCGGCGATCGCTGTCATTGGCCAGGTGGCCAGGATGCTCCGCTAGCACGCTCGAGACATCGATGGCCCCGCCAAGCGCCTGATTGATGGTCTCGCGGCCATAGATCTCCCACTCGCGCAGCTCGTAGCCCCTGACATCGGCCGAGCCCACCAGGTACAAGAGCACGAAGCGGGCATACGTTCGCGGCAGGCTAATGACGTCCTCGCCCCCATCGGCGCTGGCCAGTGTCTGGTAGATGCCGCTCCAACTGTCTTGCTCCCAGACGTACAGCGCGTAGCGGCTGGCAAAGGCCTCGCCCCAGTGCAGCACCACCTGGTTGAAGGTACGTGGTCGATCCAGGCCCCGGCCGAGGTCCACGTAGATCCATGTCGCCTCGGCGTCCGATCGCCAGGCGGTGTCGACGTTGCCGTCGTTGACGCCCTGGGCTGGCCAGCCAGGTACCGCATCCCGAACCGCCAAAGGCGCGCCCTGGGCCATGTTCTCCACGGGAGCGGGGGTCGGTGTCAGCAGTGGCGTCGGCGTGGGGCCACACCCGTCCGGCAGCATGCTGATGTTCAGCAACTGGAGGTAGCTGCCACCGCCGGCCTCGCACGGGCGTCGCACCGCCTCGATGCGCACGTCGTAACCTAGAAACGGACTCAGGTCAGTGTCCGAGCGCACGAGATGGACATCGCCCGTGAAGCACTGTCGCACGATGGCATCATGCCCACATGGCTCGGCCGGCCGTGGCAGATCCAGGCGTCCCGTGATCACCTCCGGCGCTGGTGTTGCCTGCGCCGACCGAGCAAGCTCGGCCGCCCCCGCCGGCGGGCCGAAGCGGCTCGCCGCGCCGGCGTGGGCGAGAAGTAGGAGGAGTGCGAGCACCAGTGCCAGGCCCGTCGGCCGGCGCAGGCGCAGCCTAGCGTCCATGGCTCACCTCGCGATGCGCGCGCCGGTGGGCGCCGGCCATCGCCGCCGGTGTCGGCCTCGTGACCGCTGGCCCCTGCGAGGCGTTGAGCCGCGGCACCACGAAGACGACCGTCTCGCCACTCAGCTCCAAGCCGCTGGCAGTCCGGATCCTAATCCGCACCGGGGCGTCAAACTTCGAGATGCCCCCCATGCTGAGAACGGCGTGGAACATGGCGACGGGCTGATCGGCGTTGTACATCACGCCCCAATCGGTGGTCCACTGGTAGTGCAGCTCTTGGCCCTCGGCATGCGCCACCTGGACCTCACAACGCGACTGCCCGTACACCTCGATGGTCTGCGGGGCACAAGCCAGGTAGGCGATCTGGGGAAGCTCGGGCGTGGCGCTCGGCTCCGGCAGGATCGGCTGGGTGGCCGAGGCGGTCGGCAGGGCGCTGGCGGTGGCGGTGGCCACCGGGGTTGGCGGCAGCGGCGAGGGATCGGTTGCCGCGGCGGGGGCCGTGGCCGGCGGCTGACTCGCCACGGGTGGTGGATGCGCCGGCGGATTGGTGGGCGGATCGCTGGGCGGCTCGCCCTGCGGCGCCGTCGGCAAGGCGACCGGCAGGGTGGGTGGCGCACCGAGGGTCGCGGTCGGCACGAC
>DAOUCP010000128.1:0-6792 GCA_034432155.1 Anaerolineae bacterium | reverse complement strand
GCGCCCCGCCACGGCAGCCTGGCCGACGGTCTGGCGAAGCGGCGAATCGCGCCGGGCCTCGGCCTGGGCCCCAGCTGACCACGCCGTGGCCGACAGGGCCGACCCGCCGCCGCGCTCCATCGGCTGCCGATCGCCGGCCGCCACATCGGGCCAAGCCCCCCCGGCCAGCCACTGCGACTGCAACAACTGCCGGGCATCCGCCAGGCGCGGCACCACGCTCGAGAGGGACTCGTCCGTGGTCAGCGCCGCGATCGCTTCCTCGACCAGGGCCAAGGCCGCTCGCCACGCGGTGGGCGGCAAGGTGGGTCGCGCTACCTGGAGCCGTTCGCGGCAACGGTGCAACCAGGCCAGAAGGGGATCGACCACTGAGCTTCGCGCCGCACCGGCCTCGAGTGCCTCGTCGGCCTCGACCAGAGCCGCGGTGACCTCGCGGCTGAAATCGGCCAGCAAGAGACCACCGTGGGCTGGCGAGGCGACCGCCTCGTCCAGGCGGCGATCCGCCAGGCTCAGGTGCAGCGCCACAGCCTCGTCCCCCGCGAGAAGCAGCCGAACCGTCTCGAGCCGGCGCTTCAGCCAATAGGCAGGCTGACCGGGCGTCGCCGAGGCCGATGCCTGCACGGCACCCGCCGCCAGGAATGCGACGGCGGCCACCACGACCGCGACTGCGTAGGCCAGCGACCGCCGCGATCGCAAGGCGCCCAAGGGGAAGATGGCCGGCCGCTGGCGCCGCCATGCTCGTGGCGGCGGGGCATGGGCCAGCTGCACCGCCAGTCGACTCCGGAACTCGGGGCTGGGCATCGGCAGCGGCGGCTGGGCCTCGAGCTCGGCGGCGATGGCCAAAAGGGGTTCGAGCTCGTCGGCCAGCTCGGGGTAGTGGCCCGCCGCCGTGGCGGTATCCCCACGGTCGCTGCGCATGGCAGCCAGACATGCATCGAGTGCCTGGAGCAGCTCAGCCTCGGAGCTCATCCGAGTTCGTCCTCTTGCCGGTCCAAGAGCTCGCGCAGGGCAGACAGCGCACGGAACTGCAGGCCGCGAATGGCTCCGCTCCGCTTGCCCATGAGGAGGGCCGTCTCGCCCGTCGACAGGCCTTCGTAGAAGCGCAGTACCAGCACCTGCTGCTGCTCATCGGTAAGCTGCGCGATGGCCTTGCGGACGCGATCCCCCGCGATGATGCCGGCCAGGGCGCCTTCGGGTCGCAGGCTGTCGCGACTGGCCCGGCCCTCCAGCTGCGGGCTGGCATCGTCCAGCGGCACCGTTTCCCGTCGTGCCCGGTGGTAGTCGACCACCAGGTTGTGGGCAATGCGGAACAGCCAGGCGCCGAATGGATGGTCGCGCCATTCGTAGTCGCCGATGGCATCCCAGGCCCTCAAGAATGTCTGGCTCGTGATGTCCTCCGCATCCCCTTGTTGGCCGACTTTGAAGTACACGTAACGATAGATCTTGTCGACGTACTGATGATACAGCTCGCCGAACGCCTGCCGATCGCCGGTCGATGCCCTAGCCGCCAGGCCGCGCTCGGCGTCCAAGTCGGCCCACTCGGAAACCTCGCCGTCGGACTGCATAACGTGCCGTTCGGTGGCGCCGTTACGGGCGCCCAAGCCGTGGCCAAGCGGACGGTCGGGGGCGGCCGTCGCCGCAGCGGCGAAGGGAGGCCTGACTAACCACCATCGCAGTCCACCCGGATGGCAAGCTCCTGGAACACGCGCTCCAGGTCATCCGCCGACGGCGCGTACAGGTAGCGATCGGCACCGCCGACCAGTGCCTGCAGCAAGGTCGCATCGGCATCTTCGCCAAGGCCAATGGCGTACAGGATGACCCCCTGTTGCCGGAGACGCTCGGCCTCGGCCAGCGGATCGCCGGGCAGCGTCGGAACCCCGTCCGAAAGCAGAATGGCAATGGCCAGCGCCGAGGGACGACCTTCGGCGGCGAGGACTTCGGCCGCAGCTCGCAAGCCAAGGTCGATGGCCGTGCCCTGGCCGGTCTCGAGGCGCCCGAGCGCTTCCGCGGCACGGCCGTAGTCGCCCGTGAGCCCGCTGGCGATCTGGGCCCGTTCGTGGAAACCGATGACGGCAACCTGGTCGGTCGTCTGGCGGAGCAGGCGAAGGAACTCCTCTGCGGCCCGCTTGGCGGCCTCGAGCTTGGTGCCGCCGCCGGGCGCGGGACCGTTCATGCTGGAGGACGCGTCGAGAATCAACACGATGTCCAGGGGCTGCTTGCGAACCGAGCACGTCTGGCGCACCAGGTAGGGCAGGTAGATCTCGCCGCGCGGGGCGTAGACCTCTACGTCGGGGATGGGAAACACAAGCCGGCCCGGCTGGCCGAGGACGTCGGTGTAGCTCGCGGTGGCTGAGACATTCGTCGGCCAGTGGCCGGTGGCCAAGGGTTCCAGCCGATAGCGGAGCTGTAGCCCCTCCGCAGCCATGGTCGGCCCCATCGTCCAGACGAGGGTGCGCGCCCCTTCGTCCCATGCGGCAGCGGGCTGCGCTGAGTCTGGCAAGTACCGCATGTTGGCCGGCACCCGGTCGCGCACCGTGATGGTCGCAAACAGGCCTGGCGTTGCGCGCTCATGCCGCAGCTGGGAAGCGAAGGCGGCCAGCCAGCTAGCGTCCGGATCGCGGCCCAGGCGATCCTCGCCGCCCACCAGGCTGGCCATCGCGTCCCAGAAGGCGAACTCGTACTCGTAGGTCGGAAAGAACCAGCTGTACAGCTCAATGCCTGCCTGGCGAGCCGCCTCGGCCGCGCCACTGGGGTCGTCTTTGATGGCGCCGTCGGTGAGGATGACGATCGCTTGGGTCGCCACATCCGGTCGACCGGCGTCCGCCAAAGCCTGATGCGCCGCCTGGATGCCTCCGGCCAGGTGGGTGTCACCCCAGGCCTGCAGGCCGCTCAGCGCGGCCCGCAAGGCGGCCATGTCCCGGGTCGGTGGCAGGCGCAGCGCCGGGTCGTCGTCGAAGGTGGCCAGCCCGATTTCGGCCTCGCTCCCGGCCAGCTCGCGAATCAAACCAAGGCCGGCATCCTTGGCGCGCTCCAGAGCGTTGTTCCAATTCATCGACCGCGAGGTGTCCATCAGCAGCATCACCTGCGCCGGTTCGGTGCGCTTCGGGCAAGCGCCGCTCACCGTCAGCGTAACGGTTACGGTGCCGCCCAGCGGCAGCCGCCTTGGGGCGGCCAGCTTGTCGGGACTGGCAGCGCAACCGGCCAACGGCACGCTCGGCGCTTCCGGGAGTTCCGTCTCGCGAAACAGCCAGATGCCGGCCGGCTGGATCCGAAACACCGGATCGTTGGCATAACGGGCTTCCAACCCGGTTCGATCGCGGCCCAGAAAGGCGACGTACACCGTGCCGTCATCGCCGACCGCCAGGTCCAGAGCGTCGAGACCGGGGTCGGGCATCGGCCACAGGGCGACGCGCTCACCGTCCGGTCGGAAGCGTTGGACCCAGCCGCCGCTGCCGAGGACAAACACATCGTCCGTCGGACCAACGGCCAGCGCCCGCGGTGCATCGACCAGCGGCCAGGACGCGCGCTCCGAGCCGTCCACACCGCGCACCAGAACGCGCCGCCGGCCGGCATCCGCCAGGTAGACCTGTTGGCGGCGCAGGGCAAGGTCGACGATGGCCGTTTCCGGCTCTGCGGCGACGAACCATTCTGCCTCCACCGCCCCGGAGCGGTTAAGGAGCGAGATGCGATTGGCCGCCCCATCCAAGACGGCAACGCGCTCGCCGTCGGCCGCCAGCGCCGTCAGCCGCGAAGGAACGCTCGCCGGCAGACTCAGCCCCGGCAGGTATGAGCCCGCCGGAAAGCCGCCGTCCGGGCGTCGCTGGACCAGATAGGCATCGGCGGTGTAGATGTCCCCGGCTGCCGCCGCCACGTCGCGCACCCACCAGCTCTCCGAGCTGGAGCAGACACCCCATTGGCCTTCCAGACGACCATCGGCGCCCCAGATCTGGATGGTCTGCGGCTCCGTGGCGAACGGATGAGCCAGATAGCGCTGGTTGGGACGCAGACCATCGATGGTGTAGCGTCCCTGCAGGACGGCCAGCCGGCCGTCGGCGAAGGTCAAGCGCAGCGGATACACGGGTCCTTCCAGCTCGGGCCGATCCAGACTGCCGTGCAGCGCCGGTGCCGTCCCGACGGCCGCCTGGCGACCGAAGTCGAGGATACCCTGGAAGTAGCAGTGGCTCATGCCGGCCCGCAGTCGGCCGTCGGCGGCGACATCCAGGTGGAAAACGACGTCGTCGACCATGGCGGCATAGACCCGCCCCAGCGGCCCGGTGTACAACGGCTCATCCTCGGGCACGCGAACGATCTCCACCTGACGTGCCAGATAGAGCCCGCCCGGTCCCACCGCCAAGTCCTCTGCGCCGGCGAACGGCCACGTGCGCAGGTAGGCGTGGTCGGGCGTGAAGAACATCACTCCTTCGACCGGCTGGTCGCCTGCCGGCGGCGTAGCCGTTGGCCGCTGCAAGACGCTCTGCGGCTGGCTGGGCCGTCCAGCGGGCGCAAGCAAGGAATGCCGCGGGTCGAGCGCCCGCATGGCTGACGGTGGGCTTGGCGCAAGCAGGGGTGACCGCGGGTCTGGCGAAAGCATGGTTGGCCTTGCCTCAAGCGCCAGCCACGAAGGCGGCGGCGTGGGCTCGCCCCAGGAAGGCCGCGGCGTGGGCGTACCCTTCTCGGGTGGCTCGTGCCAGGGCACCGGCACGCGGTTCAAGACGTATACCGCCCCCGCGCGGTCCACGTCGACGCCATAGGGTACGTCCATCTGCGGCGGCCGGATGGTCTCCAACCAGTGACCGTCGGCGTCCAGAACGTCAACCCCGCTCGTGGGCGGCAGTTCCGAGGCTTGGGGCGTTGCCGTGGGGCCAGGCCAGATGACGAACGGGTTCTGGGGCCCGAGTCGCACCAGGTAGATGCGGCCATCGCCACGCACCGCGACGTCCACGTACTGCGTCTGGGGCAGCACTTGGAGCTCGATGCTGGCGAGCAGGCGGCCGTCGGTCGCCAGCCGGTAGAGCCGCTGCGGGCGAATGCTGGTCATCTCGTACGGCCCAAGGCACAAGACGACGAACGTCCCGTCGAAGCCGGCATCCAGACGCTGCACCTCCCAACCCGTGCCTGGCTCCAGGTTCGGCAGGCGGAGGATGCCCCGCGGCTGGCCATCGGCAGCCACCACGTGCACGACGTGATGCCGCCCGTCGAGGACCAGGATGGTACCGTCCGGTGTCGTCGTGATGTCGGCCACCCGACCGTAGCGCCCAGGGGTGAGCTGCCACGGGCGTTGCGCCCACGTGGCCGCCAGGCGGTAGCCAATGCCCGCTGTCTGGGAAGGGCCCGGCGCCTGGGAAGGGCCAGCTGCGTGGGCGCCGGCGTGCAGGGGCAAGCGGGGACTTGCTCGGTCGGCTGCCAGCAGCGTGAGGCCCGCCAGGAGGGGTGGTAGCGCCCACCAGGCGGGCGATCGACGGGGCCGCGGATGGCGCATCGTTGTCGTCCCTGTGGCTCGCCGGCGCGTCTTGACGGCCGCTGGCCAATCATACATCATCCGCGAACGGTGGGGTCAGGGTGCCCAGACGAAGCGCGGCTGCGCCGCCTCGGCGCACGGGTCCGTCCGCAGCCGCCGAGCGGCTGCCGCAGATCTTGGCGCGGCTGCGCGCCGCCCACCCCGATGCCCGGTGCGCTCTCGATCATGCCAACCCGTTCGAACTGCTGGTGGCGACCATCCTCTCCGCCCAGTGCACGGACGAACGAGTCAACCAGGTCACGCCGGCGCTCTTTGCGCGCTACCCCGATGCCGCAGCGTTTGCCGCCGCCGACCGGACCGAATTGGAGGCCGCCATTCGGCCGACCGGGTTCTTCCGCCAGAAGGCGCGCTTCCTGCAGGAGGCCTCCCAGCGCCTGGTAGCGGAGCATGGCGGGGCGGTGCCGGCGGACATGGCCCAGCTCCTTCGGCTACCAGGCGTGGCACGCAAGACGGCCAACGTGGTGCTCGGCGTGGCGTTCGGCAAGGCCGAGGGCATCGTGGTGGACACCCATGTCCAGCGCCTGGCCCGGCGGCTGGGCCTGACGGCGGCCAGCGACCCGGAGAAGATCGAGCAAGATCTGATGGGCCTGGTGGACCGGGCCCACTGGATCGAGCTGGGGCATCTGTTCATCTTCCACGGCCGCCGCGTCTGTGCGGCGCGCCGCCCCGACTGCCCACACTGCGTGCTGGCGGATCTCTGCCCCTCGGCGCAGCTCTGAGTCACGGGTGCGCCCAGAGCGTCTCCTGGGGCACCGCCCGGCGGCGCTCGCCGGGGCGTGCCGGCTGCTGCGGGCTAGCCTCCGTCCGACGGGGCTCTGGCGCGAGACCCACCTCGGCGCGATCGCCTACTGGGGCTCGAGACGGAAGTGTGCCTCGGCGACCTGGCCCTTCTCGACGGTCACTTCCTGGCGAGCGGTCCGGTAGCCGTCCCGGTACGCCTCCACGGTGTAGGTGCCCGGCCCGACGCGCCAAAGGTAATGCCCTTGGGCGTCGGTGAAGGCCGCCATGGCGGGTACGGGCTGGCTCGACTCGACGATGGTCACGGCCACGTCAACGATGGGCTGGCCTTGGGTGTCGGTCACGGTACCGGCGATGCCGGTCTCGGCGACCGCCGTGGGTGTTCCGCTGCCTTCCACCGCCAAGCCTGGCGGGCGCGCAGTGAGCAGAAGCGGTGGCGGTTCTGGGGTACGTACCGTCTGACCCGGCAAACCGGTGGGCATGAGGTTGCTTGCGGGTTGTCCGGCATCGGCGGCCGCCGCCGCGCCCCCCGCCGAGCC
>DAOUCP010000127.1:0-8103 GCA_034432155.1 Anaerolineae bacterium | reverse complement strand
TCGTCGCCGCGAGCAAGAGCATGGCTGCCAGGCAAGCGGTTGGCCGCGGCTGGAGACGCATAGCCGACATGGGGCGCACCCTCCTCTTGGCCGACCGTCGGCAGACCCGCACCACCCCGGTCGGCCAGTCGTCCTCGCTCTGCGGCGGCGCAGGCGCTGGCCCGGCAACGGCACCGCTGGCGCCTTTCGCGGGCCAGCCAGGGACGATTGTACACTGCCGTGCTGACGCCGCAACCGACAGGCCAGCACGGCGGCGTGGCCGGCCTACCGACCGAGCAAGCCCTGCACGAGCTGCCTGCGGTACGCCTCGAAGGCGTTGCGTCCCGCGTCCGTAAGCCGACAGGTGGTTCGCGGCACCTTGCCTCGAAAGCTCTTCTCGATCGCCACATAGCCAGCTTCCTCGAGCCGCGCCAGGTGGGCGCCCAGGTTGCCGGCCGTCAGACCGGTCTCCCGCTGCAGAAACAAGAAATCCGCCTCGGCGAGCTCAGCCAGGAAAGCGAGGATCATCAGTCGTGCCGGCTCGTGGACCGTCCGATCCAGGGCGCCCAGCAGACGCCGCTCCGGTTCCGCCGACGCCTGATCGCTCATGTCTTTGCCAGGTAGCGCCGCAGAGCGATGGCACCGCTGATGGCTAGCGCCAAGCCCATCGCCGCGAAATACGCCGCTGTGCCCGCAGTCTCGTCAGTGAACCGCGCTCCGGCAAATCCCCCAGCCGCCAGCGAGATCACCGCCAAGAGGTGGAAACGCCCGACCCCCATGCGATAGCCAAGGAACGCCAAGAAAGCGCCGATGACCACGCCATCCAACAGTGGGATCCAGCGCAACGACAGCGGCGCCCCGCGGAACACCATCAGAACCATGGCACCTAGCGCCACGGCTATGCCGGCCGCCAGCCAGGGCCTGTGCCTGGGCGCGGGTCGGAACCTCACATAGCCGCTGCGCGGATAGGTAATCCGTTCCTTCAAGGTGGTCACCAGCCGCCGACCGACCACGGCGGCAAGGAGCACCAACGCGGGCAGGCCCAGGGCGCTGACGCTTGCCAGCGGGGATCCCGCCGGCGCACGGGCCTCAGCGGCGAAGAGCAGCCCCACGGCGCCCAGCACCACACCTGTGGCCATCTCCGTCAATCCGTCCTCAAACCAGTACTGCCGGGGCCGCTGCACGGCCTTCTCGAGTTCACTCACTGTCTCCCGCATCCCTTTCTGTGGAGCACGGTACTCTGTGCTCCAGAGTACTCGGCGACAATCCTACCAGGTCACGACCGGGGGGTCAAATCTCGCCCGCAGGCGAAGCAACGCCAGCGGCAGTCCACCACTGGCCGGCGTTGCGAGTTCTACGGGCAAACGAAAGGAAGGCGCCCGTGTGGTCAGCCGACGACGAAGAGCGCCGCTCCTGCGATCGGACGACCACAACGGATGGCGATGATCCGATCAGCCGACGACAAAGAGCAACGCCCGCTGCAACCGGACGGCCACAACGAACGGCGATCGTCCGATCAGCCGACCACGAACAGCGACGACCGTTCTATGGGCAGCCCACGCGCCAGACCGGCTTGTTCCACAGCGGATGGTAGCGCATGCCGACGTTGGCCAGCGTCAGGCATTCCCGCGGCGGATTGGCGGGACTGCTGGGCTTGCCCGGATCGAGCGGGTACTGCCAGCCGTAGTAGCGCTGCGGGTTGGCCAGCGCATCGTTGATGACCACCCGCGGCACCTGCTTCAAAACGATAGGGCAAACGCAGCTGGCGATGGTTGGCTCGCTGTAGATCACGCGCACCTTCGGGATGGGAAATACCAGCCGACCGGCATTGCCAAAGCCATCCACATACTCCAGCGTCCCCGACTCGTTGGTCGGCCACAGGCCTACCTGCGTGGGCCGGATGCGGTAGCTCAGCGAGTAGCCGGGCACGACCACACTCGTGTGCGACCAACTGAGGGTGCGCGTTGCGCCGTTGTACGCCGGCTCGATGGGCTTGCCGGTGCCCGGCAGGAACGTCATGTTGCCGGGCAAGATGTCGGCGATGGTGGCGCCGCTGAATAGGAGTGCCGCCTGCGTCCGCCCGGCGATTTGGATGTAGATCGATTCGAGCTCGGCCGCCGATGGGCTGTAGTAGTAATGCGCTTCGTCGCTGGCGATGCGGCGCAGCGTCGCCTGGTCGGCATCGCTCCCCAGGCCGATGGCGAAAACCTCGATGCCCGCGTCCCGGACGGCGGCGATGATCGCATCTAGGTTGCCGATCGGCGGATTGGCGACGGTGTGCCTGCCGTCGGTCATGAAGACGATCACCTTGCGCACCCCAGTGCGCGCCCCGCTACCCACGAGCTCGGCCCGCGACACGTCCAGGCCGTCAACCAGGTTGGTGCCGCGCTGGTTCGTCAGGCCGGCAATGGCCGCCACCAGTGCCGCCTGATCGTTCGTCAGGCTTTGCACCACTTGCGCCGTCGGCCCCACCGCCACCACCGCGATCCGCACCAAGGTCGGATCCAATCGCTGCACGAATGTGGTCGCCGCGTTCTTCGCCGCCGCCAGCTTCTCGCCGGTCATGGACTGCGACCGGTCAATGGTCAAGACCACATCGGCCGGCTGCTCCCTCTGGGGGCAGGTGCCGTCCACCTTGAGGGTGACGGTGACCGTCTCACCGAGGATGATCTGCGACGGTGCAGCCGTCTTGTCGACCGTTACCGTGCAGGTGAGATCCCGGGCAAGAGGTCGCGCCTGCACCGGCGCGCCAACCGATAAGAGCATTACTCCGGCCAGCATCGCCAGCCCAACCACGATGCGCTGCGTTTTCATCGCCGTTGCCTCCCCGCTTGGTTTGCGCTTCTGTTCGCTGCCTCGACCGTCGAGGGCGTGGACAGCCGTCACTAGATATGACGTGCCAACGGGCCAGACGATAGGTCGACGGGACGCCGAATCCCAAACCCGCCCGGCGGCGGCCGTGCGTCGCGCTGGGTTGATCCACCCGCTTGCCCGGCAGTCGCTGTCGGAGTACCTTGTGCGATTGGCTGGCCAGCACCATGCGCCCGTGGAGGCGCTTCAGGTGCGTCCCGGGCCCACGCGCGCCATCGTGTACGATCCCGAATCGCTCGCTTCCGCCTTCGGCCAGGCACTCGATCCAGAAGCCCTCAACGGCCTGGTGATGATCGCCGGCGCCTCCGACACCGGCAAGAGCACACTGGCCCGCCTGCTGTGCGCTCGACTGGCGGCTGCCGGTCGCCACGTTGCCTTCTTGGACGGCGATCCTGGCCAGAGCAGCCTGGGGCCGCCAACCACGTTGAGCCTCGCCATGGGTCTGCCCGGCCAGGACGATTTCCCACCGCGCGGCCCGATCTTGCGCCGCTTCGTCGAGTCGGTCTCGCCCCGCGGCCACTATTTGCCTCTCCTGGCTTCGGCCGTGCAGCTCGTCGAGGCAGCCCGAGCCGCCGGAGCACAGACGATCCTTTACGATACGACGGGCCTGGTCAGTCGGGAACACGGGGGACTGGCGCTAAAGGCCGCCAAGATCGAGATCCTGCGGCCCAGCACACTGATCGTTCTCCAGGAGCGCGACGAGCTGGAGCCGCTCCTCGGTCTTTTCCAGCGGCGCTCGAGGCCGCAGCTCCTCAGGCTCCAGCCAGCGGCGGCCGCCCAACGCCGCGAGCCCGAGGAGCGACGGGCATATCGCGCCCAGCAGTTCGCCGCCTACTTCGCCGCGGCTCGGCCGGTCGCGCTCGAGCTGCGCCACTTCCTGGTCTGGCCTCGGTGCGCCTTTGTGCTCCACCAGCTTGTGGCCCTGGAAAACGGCGACGGGCTGGCCCTGGGACTCGGCATTGTGCTTGCGGCTGACCTATCGACCCGGCGGCTGGTCCTCCTGACGCCAATGACTACAATGTCCGGTGTCCGGACACTCCATCTTGGCGACCTGATCGTTGATGCCCAGACGTTCCGCGATCAGGCACTCCCGACTCGCTAGCGAACCGAAGGGAGACACCATGGCCTTCGCCGAACTCATTCGCCAGCGCTACAGTGTTCGCGCCTACCTGCCCAAGCCCGTGCCGGAGGAGCAACTGCAAGCCGTCCTCGAGGCCGCCAGATTGGCGCCCACGGCAGCTAACCGTCAACCCTTTGGGATCGTCGTGCTGCGGACCGGCGACAAGCACGAGGCGTTGCGCCGTCTCTACGACCGCGAGTGGTTCGTGCAGGCACCGCTCGTGATCGCCGTCTGCGTGGACCGCCGGGCCGCCTGGATGCGCAGCGACGGTAAGAGCTACGCCGACGTAGACGCTGCCATCGCCATGGATCATCTCATCCTGGCCGCGGCCGACCTTGGACTAGGCACCTGTTGGGTGGCCGCGTTCGATCCCACGGTGGCTCGCGAGCTTCTCGCGCTGCCCGAGGGCATCGAGCCGATCGCCTTCACGCCGCTCGGCTACCCGGCCGACGAGCCCCGTCCCAAGCAGCGCAAGCCCCTGGAGGCCCTCGTGCACCTCGAGCGGTGGTGAGGACCGCTGAGCATGGTGCCGCGCGAGGCCGGCAAAGGAGAGGCACGCATGGAGAAGACGCTCGCTTGCTCCGAGGTGCGAAGGCACCTGGGCAGAATCTTGCAGGAAGTCGCTACCCAGGGGGACTGCGTGGTCGTCGCCCGGTACGGCCAGCCGCTCGCTGCTCTCGTGCCCCTCGAGCTGTACGAGCAACTCCAGCAGGCCGCCCAGCCGCCGACGGCCGAGTCGTCATAGAGCGCTCGGTCCCTGCGGGACTGCGACCGAACGCACGACAGACTCGCCCGCTGGCCAACCTGTTTGCCTCCCCAGGATCACTCGCCGAGGCAAGGGTCCCCGGCCGCGGTCCGTCCCGCAGGCCGCTGGAAGCGCCGTCGAAGGGGCCACTAGCCGCCGGCGTGGCCAGCGCTGGCGCTGGTGGCATCAGCCAAATCGGCCGGTGATGTACTCCGCCGTCTTTGGATTCCGGGGGTTCGTGAACAGCTCGCCGGTAGCACCATACTCCGCCAGGTAGCCACGGCGACGGTCATCCATCATGAAGAAGGCGGTGTAGTCGGAGACGCGCGCCGCCTGCTGCATGTTGTGGGTCACGATGATGATGGTGTAGTCACTGGAGAGCTCGCGCATCAACTCTTCGATGCGCAAGGTGGAGATCGGGTCCAGCGCCGAACACGGCTCGTCCATGAGCACGATGTCAGGCTGGATAGCGATCGCCCGGGCGATGCACAGCCGCTGCTGCTGGCCACCGGACAGCGAGTAGCCATTCTCGGCCAGCTTGTCGTGCACCTCATCCCACAGTGCCGCTCGGCGAAGGGCCGACTCCACCAGCTCATCCATGTCGCCCCGGAAACCATTGATGCGCGCTCCCCAGGCCACGTTCTCATAGATGCTCTTGGGAAACGGGTTGGGCTTCTGGAAGACCATCCCGATGCGCCGCCGCACCTCGACGGGATCGACATCGGGATCGTAGATGTTCTTGCCGTGGAACAAGACCTTGCCGGTGACGCGCGCCGTGCGAACGAGGTCGTTCATGCGGTTGAAGGAACGCAGGACGGTGCTCTTGCCACAGCCCGAAGGACCGATGAGTGCCGTGATCCGACGCCGCTCAATCCGCAGGTTCACATCGACGACGGCATGGGCTTCGCCGTAGTACACGTTCAGGTCGATCGCTTCGATGGCACAGCCAAAATCGGGGGACAAGTCCATGGATGCCTAGAATCTTCGATAGGAGCGGTTCCGAAGCGCGATCGCCGTCGCGTTCAGAGTCAAGAGTAGCACGAGGAGCACGACGATGGCCGCCGCCGAGAGGTGCACGAACTCGCGCTGCGGCCGCGAGACCCATTGATAGATCTGGGCCGGCAACGTCGTGTAGCGGACGAATGGACTGGCCGGATCGACGACCACGTACGTCGAGACGCCTACCACAATGAGGGGTGCCGTCTCGCCGAAGGCCCGCGACACGGATAGGATGACACCGGTCAGGATACCGGGCAGCGCACTGGGCAATACGTGGCTGCGGATCGTCTGCCACTTGGTAGCGCCGACTCCGAAGCTGGCCTCGCGGAACTCTTGGGGCACGGCCCGGATGGCCTCGCGGGCGTTGATGATGACCAGCGGCAGAATGAGGAGGCCGAGCGTCAATCCGCCCGATAACACGGTGCGCCCATTCGCCGTCGTCGGGTCGACCAGGCCAAAGACTGCGCCGCTGGTCAGCGGCTCCAAAGCACGGACGAAGAACCCCAGGCCGAGCATACCATAGATGATCGACGGCACCCCGGCCAGATTGTTGATGTTGGTCTCAATCAGCCTCGCTAGCCAGTTCCCCGAGCCATATTCTTCCAGGTAGATGCCTGCCCCAACGCCCACCGGGACCGCTAGCGCGAAGGCGATCCCGGTGACCCACAGCGAACCAAGTATGGCAGTGCGGATCCCGGCCTGCAGGGGCTTCGAAGATTGCGGCGAAGTGAGGAAGCGCCGGTTCAGCCAGGAGCGAAACGCGAGATGCATTCCCGGCCGCTGGGCGGCCCAAGCCTGAATCTCCTCTCGACGCGTGAGCGATTCGAACAGCGACCAGCTGGCGACGACCTCGGGACGCACCACTTCGTCGATCACCAACTGGCGCAGGCGAGCGACCGGCAACTCCACGACCGGCCCGTCCTTTTCGAGCGACTTCAGCCGGCCAGGGCGCAGATGTTGCTTCAGGATTGCCGCCAGCTCTGCCGCCTCCAGCGTCGTCAGGCGTGCTTCGTCGGCCCCGACGGCTGCGGCGCCGCCACGCGCCTCGCTTCCGGCTGGACCTAGCTCCCCCGCCTGTCGGCCTACCAGCGTCTCGATGGCTACGGCGTTCTCGTAGGCCACATAGCCGATGGTGTCGTTCAGGATGTTCAACAGCAGCGCCGAGAGCACGACGATGCCAACCGTCGTGGCCAGGAACAACAGTGCCGTCCAGGCGCGAGCCGTCCTCTGGCGGCGTCGAACGAAGCGGCGGTACCGCTCGCCTGCCGGAAAGCGACCATTGCCACCGTCTATCAGGGACAAGGCCAGCCTCTCCTAGTACTCCTCGCGATAGCGGCTAACGAGATAGCGGCTAATGAGATTCAGACTCAGCGTCATGACGAAAAGAACGAGGGCAATGGCAAAGATGCTGTCATAGTCGATCGACTCGTAGCTCAAGTCGCCTCCGCTGATGCGAACGATGTGACCAGTCATGGTCTCGGCAGCCTTGACGGGGACCAGGAAGTTGGCGCCGCGCAGCGCCACGCCCCAGTTGGCGAAGTTGCGCGGTCCAGCCCCCGAGGCAATGGCAACCACCATGGTCTCGCCAACAGCCCGCGACATGGCCACGATGCAAGCAGCGGCGATGCCGGACACGGCCGCCGGCACCACCACCCGAACGGCTGTCTCGAGCTTCGTCGCCCCCAACGCGTAGGCCGCCTCGCGCAAGTGGTTGGGAACGGCGCTGAGAGCGTCCTCGCTCATCGAGCTGACGAGCGGGATGATCAGGATGCCGATCACCATGCCGGCCGACAGCACGTTGAACACCTCCACCACGTCGCGGCCGAGAATGTTCTGCAGGATGGGCGTCACGAACGTCAGCGCGAAGTAGCCGAAGACCACCGTCGGCACGCCGGCCAGCAACTCCAGAACCGGCTTCAGAACGCCACGCGCTCGTGAGGTGGCGTATTCGCTCAAGAACACGGCGATCATCAGCCCCAGAGGCAAAGCCACCAACATGCCAATGGCGCTCGTCAAGAGCGTGGCGTTGAGAAGCGGGAAGATCCCGAACCGAAGGGCGTGCGGCTGCCAACGAGTGCCTGTCACAAAGTCGAGGACGTGTACCTCGGGGCGGCCGAAGAACCGCCAGGCGTCCACGAATAGGACGGCGACGATACCCACCGTAGTGAATACCGAAAACACGCCGCACCCACGGATGGCGAGCTCGATCAGTCTCTCGATTGGGCGGGGGCGCCGACGCAGTCGAGCCGCCACGTCGCCCGCGAGCCCCTCCGCGGTGGCCGCCTGGCGATGGAATTGCACTACGCGTCGCAAGGGATTACCTGGCTTTCCGGCCAGACACGACTTCGCCGCCCGGCCGGGGAAACCGCCCATGCCGCCGGCTGTCCGT
>DAOUCP010000126.1:0-23694 GCA_034432155.1 Anaerolineae bacterium | reverse complement strand
CGGTCGCGGTGGGCGTTCGCGTCGCCGTGGCGGTGCTCGTGGCCGTCGGCGGCAGCGCGGTGGCCGTCGCGGTGTGCGTCGCGGTCGCGGTGGGCGTTCGCGTCGCCGTAGCGGTGCTCGTGGCCGTCGGCGGCAGCGCGGTAGCCGTCGCGGTGTGCGTCGCGGTCGCGCTGGGCGTTCGCGTCGCCGTGGCCGTCGCGGTGTGCGTCGGCGTGGCCGTCCTCGTGGCCGTCGCCGTATTCGTCCGGGTCGCGGTGGCCGTTGCCGTTCGGGTGACGCTCGCTGTCGGTGTCCGCGTGGCCGTGCTGCTCGGCAGTGGTGTGAGGGTTGCGGTTCGACTCGGCGTGGCACTGGGCGGCTGCGTGGCCGTGGCTGTCGCCGTCGCGGAGGCCGTCGGCGTTGTCGTCGCTGTGCGCCAGTCAGGCGTCGGTGATGCGCCCGGCGTGGCGGTGGGCGGGAGCGGGCCGGCAGCGGTGGGTGTGGGCGTATACGTCGGCGTGAAGTCGCTGCGCGGCGTAGGCGTGAGCGTAGCGGTGCCGGCACCGACCGTCGGCGTTGCGGTGGGCTGCTCGAGTAGACAGTTCTGGCAGACCAGGGCGAACGTTGAATCCGTGGTGTCGCCGTTGTACAGAACGCCGTCGCCAGCCAAGTTGCTGGCAATCACCTTGACTTGGTAGGCGCTGCTATTGGGATACTGCAGGTACACGTTCTCGACGTTGTTCTTGCCGTCGGCGGAGCCCCCACTCACCGACCAGCCACTGGAGAATACGTTGCCGTACCAGGTCGTGCTGCCCTGTGTCACCTTCAGATCCAAGTCATTGACCCATGCTGCGCTCGTGCCGCCGTTGCCGGGACCTCGATCGTCGGTGTACACCAGGGTGATCTTCATCGGCTTGGTGGTGTTCGCCGCCCACACGCTGGTGACGGTCCACTGATCTCCCGTATCGTGAAGCACCGTGGGCTCGTCCCAGCGCTGGGTAACCGTCGGCGGACTGATGGAGTCGCCGGCATTCACCCTGCCCCAACCTTCTGCCGTGTTCGGAATATCGGGCGAACCCATGTCGGTGGCACCATTGACGATCAGTGCTTTGAGCATGGCCGGGCTCGGATCGTCCCCATCGTGGCTGTCGCGCCACCACTCGGTGAGCAGCGCCGCCACACCGGACATATGAGGGGTGGCCATGCTGGTGCCCGAACACACCGAATGGGTCGTCGAGTTTGGCGCCTTCTGGGCAGCACAGCCAGTGGTGCCATAGCGGCTCGAGATCACGTACTGCCCTGGTGCCGTGACTACCGGGCACTTGCGTCCGTCCTTGCAGTTGCCCCGACTCGAGAAGGAAGAGATGTCGTTGATGTTGCCGTAGCCCGAGTAGCCCGTGCTGTTGCGCCAGTTGCGGGACGATGCCACGGAGATCACGTTCTTGGCTTCCCAGGGCTCAATGATGGTCTCGCCCGAGGGGCCGCCATTGCCGGCCGCGGCCACGATGAGCAAGGGCTGGGCGCCGCTCGTCTGGTCGTCCGCATCCTGGACCAGTCGATCCCAGGTGCGGCTGTTCTGGGTGTAGCCGTAGCCGTAGTTGGGATTGCCGCCCGAAGCATAGCCCCAGGAGTTGCTCGAAATGTTGGCGTCGTTGGTCACCGCGTGCCGCGTGCAGGTGCCGGGGGAGCAGCTGTAATACTCATCGACGTAGTGGGCAGCAGGTGCGACGCCCAAGCCGTAGATCCAGCTGCCGTTGCTGGACGTATCGCCAATGTCGTTGTATCCCTCGCCGAGCACGATGCCCGCCACGTGGGTGCCGTGCGAGCTGGCAGCGTCGCCGTACTCGGCATCCATGCGGTCCACCAGGTCGTCGTGGTCCTCGTGCACGCCCGAATCGCAAATGTGGACCACGACGCCTGTGCCGTCGACTCCCTGGGCCTGCAAGAAGCCGCTGCGGTAGCTCGGTGGCTTGCTCTGGGGCTGGGAGCCGCTGACCATGCCCGCGCTGATCTTGTCCGACATCTCGTCCATGGGGATCGGCTGCCGCGTTCCCGCGCCAATCGCCAGGACGCCTGGAATGCGAGCTAGGGCGGCAAGGCGGCGCGCATCGATCAGGATCTCCGCATAGCGTGTGCCGGCGACAGCTTCGTCGGCCTTCAGCTCTCGGCCTCCCAAGCGCGCCGCCGCCGTCCGTATGCTCGTCCACTGCGGCTCGTAGCTGAGCACGCTGAGCGACAGCCGGCCCGAACGTCCCGTGACCTCTGGGGCCAGCACGTACGCCGGATGGTAAGGACCTACCCAGCGCACGAATGGTTGGCGCCGCAAGTCCTCCACTTGCGCTGGTGTGGCCCAAACCGCGTAGCTGTGCTCGGCATGGTACTGGATGACGTCCACACCCAGGGTGGCCATTGTCCCCAGCCAAGCATCCTTCGTCGGACCGATCAGCTGCACCAGCCAGACAGCCGCTGCCGCTGGTCGATCCGTAGCGCGCAGCGCCGCCTCGATCGGCGGCTCGCCGACCAGCGGATCGAACCGGTCGTTCTGGATCGCAATCAGCGTTCCATCCGGAATGCGCTCGTACGGCACGCCCGCGGCGTCAAGACGCGCGATCCCCCCGGACGTCAGCTCAAACCAGCCGAAACTGCCATACGCATCACCGCGCACGATGTCTTCGGGCGCCAGCACCGCCAGCCATTGGCTGGGCAGCCGCACCGCCGTACCGACCTGGGCTGCAGCCTGGACGGCTGCCGGTCGCACCGGCAGCGGCCCAGTCACCACCAAAGCCAATACCACCGCACAGACGAACGCTCCCCAGGGGCGACCCACACGTTGCAACACGGCACGCGCCTCCCATTCGCTGGGCAAAGGCCTGGACTGCTCGGGGCGCAATGATAGACGCTCGTTGCCGCAGCGCCAATCGCCCACCGCTCAAAGGCCGCCACCGTGCCAGCGTCCGATGCCATGAGGGTTCGAGCCTGCGGCTAGCGCCAGACAGGCAACGGATATCCGGAGTCGGGCACCGTAGTGCTCCTGGCCCCACCTGGCGGCATCGCCCAGGCTCCGCTCTCAGGTACCTGCTGGCTGCAGGCGAACACGCAGCCACTGATCATGCCGGCTTCCAGGGCGCTCAGGGCGATCACGCACGGTGCGCAGTAGATGCCTACCGGAACGCAAACGCGGGAGCATGCCGCGCGAACAAGGGTATAGAGCCAGTGACTGAGCGCGCCCTTCGTGCAGGTGCGCAGGCACTCCCAGAAGCGGTCGCCATCGAGTCTGGCCAGCGGGATGACATCGTCCAGCACCGTTTCACCCGCGAGCACCATCCGGACACGGATGGCATCGCGGCTGGGCACGAACGCCGCTTCGGCCACGACGGCCAAGGTGGCCGTGTCGAACCAGAGGGCGTATTGGCCGGCTTCCGGCAGCAGGGGCGAGTTGATCGGATAGTGAACGCCCACCCAGCCGAAGCGGGTGCCGACAAGCCGTGGCTCGTCGATCTCGATGTGCAGCGGGGCCAGCCATGCGCGAGCGCGCGCCAGCTCGGTGGAGCCAGCTGCCAGACGAATCACCTCAGCGGCGTCGGCAGCGGATACCGGCGCGAACGCTGTGGCATGCCGGCCGATCGTCTCTTCGACGGACTCCAGGCCGGGCGTTTCACCAACGGCGGCAGAAGTGCCCACCGCCAAGAGACCAGCGAGCGCGAGGGCGGCGGCAACCAAGGCAACACGAATCGATTTCATCTGCTTTCTCCCACGGCGATGGCCCTTAAGGAGGGCTCCAGGACCGCCAGCCTACCACCTCTGTGGGCGGCCGAAGGCCCTCCCCACGCCACGACCGCGCCACTTTCGCGCCATACTCCATCGCGCCACCGTCTTGCCAGCATCGCCCGCCGGGGGGCTCGGTCGGGTGGTGTGGTACAATGCCCGCCGCTTGCCTTCCGAACCCGGTCAAGTGGTGTCAGCGGTGACTGATCTGCGTCGAAGTACACGCCAAGAAGGAACCTTTCCGAGGCGTTGGTGCCGAAGTCTCGGGCTCGTCGCGGCCGCCATGTGCGTACCGCTCGTGGTTGCCGTCGCCAGCCAGCCGTACCCGCTCGTGGACGGTCTGCCGGGCCGCATCGTCTATACGCGGGCTGCCAGCGACAGTCGCGACTTCGCCGTCGATATCTTCCTCGCGGATGCCGACGGCGACGGCGAGGAACGGCTCACGAACACTGTCGATGCCGTCGTCTACGGGTCGGCAGCTGGCGAAGAGCAACCGCGCTGGTCGCCCGACGGCTCCCAGATCGCGTTCTCGACGTACAACAAGGATGGACTGGCGTCGGTGTGGCGGGTGGCGGTGACGGGCGGCACACCTACGCCCATGGCGCAGAACGACGGCGAGGCCGGCGGTGGCCCAGCATGGCAGCCCGACGGCCGTTGCGTGGTCTACGCCGGCGTGCACCGCGGCGGAGCCAGCACGCTTGACGTGCGCCGGGCCTGTCTGGATGGCACCGTCGAGACGGTGCTGGACACGGCCGACATGGACGAGCGAGGGCCGGATGTGTCGCCCGATGGCGCGAAGATCGTCTACCAAGCCCGGCGACCGCCGCGGTCCTTCAGCGACCGCACGGAGTGGAGTCTGCGGCTGATGAACGCGGACGGCAGTGCCGACGCCGCGCTGTATGCTCCGTCGGAGGGCAGCGCCACCCATCCCCGCTGGTCCCCGGACATGCAGCGCATCGCCTTCGTGGCTGGCATGCCTGAGGGCGTGGGGACCCTCTCTGTGCTCGAACTGTCGACCGGGCAGGTCACCGCTCTGGTGACCAAGGCCGCCGGCCCCATCGCCTGGTCGCCCGACGGACAGAGGATCATGTTCCATAACGTGGATGCCAATGGGCCTCGCGCGCTGACATCAGCCCTGTCTGCCAGCCAGGGCCCGGCGCAGGATGCGCAGTACAAGGGGCTGTACGTGCTTGACCGAGCGATCGGGCAGCTCTCGCGGCTGCGCGGGCCGGCTGGCGGCGAAGGCGCCGGCGCCGTGAGCTACCAGTGGGGTTACGCTCCCGACTGGTGGGCCCCATCGCCAACACCCACCGCCACGGCCACCGCAAGCCCCACCCCGACTGCCACCGCCAGCCCGACGCCCAGTGCCACCGCTACCGTGCAGTCGTTTGGCGTGGCGTTCTTGCCGCTCGTCGCCAACGACTTCCTAATGGCGGACGAACCCGAGAGCTCTGTCCCGGGCGAACGCTAGCCTTCCGGCCCCGTGGCTGCGCTGTTGCCGCGGCCTAGTTGTCGCCGGGCGGCGAACTTGGCAGAGGCGAGAGGTAGGGCGCCAGCGCGGCGAGCATGTGTCGCGGTACCCGGGCCCGCACCGCCGTGCCGGCGGCGGTGTACGCCTGGTACTCGAGCACACCGTGGGTGCGCATCTCGTTCAGCAGCTCGCCCCGAGTGTAGGGCACGAGCCCAGACACCGCCACCAGCGTGCGGGCCAGCTCCTCCTCAACGGCCTGTACCAGGGCGGGCAGTCCGGCGCCCGTCTGGGCCGAGATAGGCACCGCATCGGGATAGACGTCGCGGATGGGCGCCAGCGCCTCGGCGAGGCCCTTTCCGGCCGATGCCGCAGTCCGCTCGAGAAGGTCCACCTTGTTGATTGCCACCACCACAGGCATCGCCACCAGCCCCAGGTCGGCCAGCGTCCGCTCGACCGTCTCCGCCTGGGCAACGCAGTCAGGATGGCCGGCATCCACGATGTGCAGGAGCAAGTCGGCCTCGCCGATCTCCTCCAGTGTCGCCCGGAAGGCAGCCACAAGGGCCGTCGGCAGTCGCTGGATGAAGCCGACGGTGTCGGTGAACAAGGCGACTCTGCCGCTCGGCAGGGACACACGACGCGTGGTGGGATCGAGCGTGGCAAAGAGCTGGTCGGCCACATAGGCCCCGGCATCCGTTAGGGCGTTCAAGAGAGTGGTCTTGCCGGCGTTGGTGTAGCCGACCAGCGCCACGACCGGCATTCCTGCTCGCCGACGCTGTCTTCGATGCAGCGCTCGCTGGTCCCGCAGTTCGGCGATCTCACGGCGCAAGAGGGAGATCCGCCGCCGGATCTCGCGCCGGTCGATCTCGAGCTGCGTCTCACCTGGCCCTCGCACGCCCACCCCGCCGGTAGCGCCACCCGCGCGCCCGCCGGCCTGCCGAGCTAGGTGGGTCCACAGGCGTGTCAGACGAGGGAGGCGGTATTCGTACTGGGCCAGCTCGACCTGCAGGCTCCCCTCGCGCGTTCGCGCATGCTGAGCAAACACGTCCAGGATCAGCGCTGTCCGGTCAACGACCAGGGTGCCAAACGCCCGCTCCAGGTTGCGCTCTTGCCGCGGCGTAAGCTCGTGGTCGAACAGCACGATGTCGGCGCCAACGTCGGCCACGAGCGACCGCACCTCCTCAACCTTACCCGAGCCGATGAAGGTTGCTGGATGCGGTCGCGTCAATCGCTGCGCGGTGCGTGCGACGACCTCGAGTCCGGAGGTGGCGGCCAAGGCCGCCAGCTCATCCAGTGACGCCTCGACGCTCCAGATGTACCCGTCGGCAGCGGCAACATCGATTCCGACGAGCACAGCCTTGGCGGCCCGGGCTGGGGGTCTGACACCGACCGCCGGCTGCCATTCGCCATCCGCCGCGGGCAAGAGGTCACCGACCTGTCGCGCCAGCCGCCGGGGTCGCCCGGGGCGCTCCCTGTTCGATCCAGGCCTCGACGGTTCGTCCCACTCGCTCGAGTTCATTCGCACCAATTGCATCACAAGTATCATCAAGAGTATGCCAAAACGGGTAGTCGAAGTCAATCAGGTCCACCGCCGCTAGCCCACGCGCCAGAAAGGGGGTATGGTCATCGCTGACGTAGTAGGCGCAGTCTCCACGAAGCCAAGCACCGAAGCCGAGGTGGGCCGCCACGCCGAGCAGCGCATCGGCCACGTGGGGCGTCGAATCGGCAGCGCGGCAGATGCGTTGGTCGCGATCGCCGACCATATCGAGGAGGATCAGCGCATCGAAGGTGCCTTGCGGCTCGCTCGCCAGTCGCTCGGCCAGCCGCGTCGAGCCCACAAACCACTCCCAGCCGTCAATGCCGCCCTGATCTTCGGCGTCGAATAGCACCAACCAGATCTCGCGCTGACTGGCCTGGACCGCGAGCACCCGGGCCAGCTCGAGGACCACCGCCACGCCGCTAGCGCCATCGTTCCCGCCCTCGATCGGCTGCTGACGGCGCCAGGGATCCAGCTCGCGGTCGGCGATGCGCCGCGTGTCGTAGTGGGCGCCGACCAGCAGCGCCGGGCCACTCCCGCGGCGCCCGATGACATTGCGCAGTGGCACATCGCGGTAGCGGAACGAGTCCAGCTCGATGCGCCAGCCGGCGGCAGCCAGGACGCTTGCGGCGTAGCTTCCGGTCTGCCAGTGCGCGGTGGTGCCAGGCGGTCGAGGCCCCAGCGCACACTGATGCCGGGCATGCTCCATTGCCCGTTCCCCCTCGAAGGTGAGCCACGGGTCCGTCGGCGCGGGCGTCGTCGTCGCCGGTGGCACCGAGGTCGGCTGCGAGGCACTGGGCGTGTGACTGGGCGTCGGGGAAACGTCGGCTGAGGGTGCGCCGGTGGGGGTCGACGCCCCTGGCGAGGCGTTTGGTGTGCCGCTGGCTGAGGCCTGCGAAGGCCGTGGCGTGGCATTCCCGCCCGGGCCAACGACAAGCGGCAAGTGACAGCGGGCGGCCTCGGGCAACGCGGGCGTGGCCTCGCTTCCGGGGTGGCCGAGGCTGGAGCGCGACCATTCGGTGGTCTCTGGCGCAACCGCCCTGGCCGGTCCAAACGCCACATGGGCGGCTGAAGGGCCCCAAACCGCGAGGCACAGGCCGCCTGCGATGACCAGCAGGGTCACTTCACGTCCGCGCAGGCGCTTCACAACCTGCACACGCCGCACCGTCTGGCTCCAGGGAATCCGGTGTGTTGCGCCCGGCACGGCGCGCCCGTCCGTCATCCGTCAACCGGAGTGTCCGCTAGACGGTCGAGGAGGAAGGCTTCCAGGTCGCCGAGGGCACGCTCCACCAGTGCTTGGTGGCGCCCACAGCGGCTGCGTAGCGGCACCGGCAGGGGCGGCAGGAGCCCGAAGTTGGCCTTCATGGGCTGGAACGACCGATGATCTGCTCGGCAGATGTAGTGGCACAGAGCCCCCGTCATGGTCGTGACCGGCCACGAGCGTGGCTGGTGTCCGTGGGCCAGCCGTGCAGCATTGACGCCAGCGACCAGCCCGGAAGCCACGTTGCCGGCGTATCCCTCCGTCCCGCATAGCTGCCCGGCGAGGAACAGCCCCGATCGGCCAATTGTCTGGAGTGTGGGCGCCAACAGCGAGGGTGCGTTGACGTACGTGTTGCGATGCATTTGGCCAAAACGCACGAACTCGGCGCGCTCCAAACCAGGGATGGTGCGAAAGACACGCGCCTGCTCCGACCATTTGAGATTCGTTTGAAACCCAACCATGTTGTAGAGAGTGGCCGCTGCGTTGTCTTGGCGCAACTGGACGACAGCGTAGGGTGCCCGACCAGTGCGGGGCTCCCGCAAGCCCACCGGCCGCAAGGGGCCAAATCGCAGCGCGCGCACACTGCGTCGCGCCAGAACCTCGATTGGCAGACAGCCCTCGAAGTAGACTGCCGCCTTACGCTCGAACTCCGGCAGCTCGATCCGGGCGGCCGCCGCCAGGGCGGCGGCGAACTGCTCGAACGTCGGCCGATCCATTGGGCAGTTGAGGTAGTCACCGCCATCGGGTTCCTCCCGGCCGCGGTAGCGGGACTGACGGAAGGCGATCGCCAGGTCGATGGAGTCGGCAGCCACGAGCGGCGACATGGCATCGAAGAAGTACAAGTGATCCTGTCCGGTGAGACGCACCAGGGCAGAGGCAAGCCGGTCGCTCGTTAGCGGACCGCTGGCAATCACCGCGATGCCTTCCGGGATCTCGGTGACCTCTTCACGCACCAGCTGAATCAAGGGATGCGACTCAATGGCCTGGGTCACGCAAGACGCGAAGGCCTCCCGATCCACGGCCAGGGCATCGCCTGCCGGTACAGCAGTCCGGTCCGCGGCCTGGATCACGAGGGAGCCCTGGCGACGCAACTCGCGCTTCAGCAGACCAGCGGCGCGGTCCAGCCGGTCCGAGCCCAGGGAATTCGAGCACACGAGCTCGGCCAGCTTGCTCGAGCGGTGGGCTGGCGTGCGCAGGTGAGGCCTCATCTCGAAGAGGGTGACTTCGACGCCACGCTGCGCCGCCTGCCAGGCGGCTTCACAGCCGGCCAGTCCGCCGCCGGCAACGGTGACCCGCGGCCGCTGGAGCGAGACCATCACGCACACCGCGATTATAGCTGCAATCGGCGGCTGGCGCGAGGCCGGCCGCCGATTGCAGTACTGTGGATGCGCCGGATGCTAATCTGCCATCAGAAGATGGTGGTCGTGTCGCCTGCTGGGTCCTTCAGGCAATTGCCCGATCACGGTCCAGCGATGCGTGAGGCGAACCAGTGGCCTCGGAACCAGCGACGTGGGGAACATCGCGCTCCAGGCGACGAAGATGGGCATTCGAACTGTTCGGCGCATCGTTTCGCAGCCCTCTCCTCGTCCCATTCGTCCGCCTGCCTCACCACTAGTTTACCTCATTCCGGCATCGCATGCTTGACGGCGTTCTCCACGGACGGTTACCGACTTCTCCTCGAGCGCTGACGCCTTGCTGACCGAACCGGGTCTGCTCCGGGGCTGGCGCTTTGCTCGCCGAACTGCGCGTGCTCCCGCGCTGACACTTTCCTCGCCGAACCGGATGCGCTGGCGCGCTGATACCTTGCTCGCCGAACTGGCTGGGCTCGGGCGCTCTGGTACCGCCACCGACAGCGGGCTGCCGGACGCGGCAGGGCACCAGCATGCCGTCAGCAAGGCTGCCCCGTAAGGGACCGCAGCAGGACGGTGCCCCGGGGATCTACGGCAAGACCCCTTTCAGCCCGAGGATGCTGCGCCTTGTCGGCAATGGCTCGAGCGATACCGTTCGACGTTGCGGAGATGCTCCTCCCAGGTCACCGCGAAACGATGATGGCCGTCGCACCGGTCCCCGTCCAGCACGAAGTATCGCCACTGGCCGGGCTCCGGCCGAACCACCGCGCGGATCGCTGCCAGACCTGGGTTAGCGATGGGCGTCGGCGGCAGGCCGGCCACCCGGTAGGTGTTGTACGGCGACGCGATGGCCAAGTCCTCGGGCGTCAATGCCGTCTTCCACCAACGGTGGCTGTCGGCCTGCCAGCCCAGTGCATACTGCACCGTGGGGTCGGCATTGAGCAGGAACGGCGGCTCCGACAGGCGATTGAGAAACACCCGGGCGATGCGAGGCCGTTCGTCGGCCACGGTCGCTTCGCGCTCGACGATGGACGCCAGGACGACCAGCTCGTAGCTCGACAGACCTTCTGCATCGCCGGCCTCGCGCAATAACCTTCCGGCCTTCGTCTCAAAGGTGGTGAGCAGGCGCCGCAGCGTGCCCTCGGCACCTAGCCGGGGCTCGAAGTCGTAGGTGTCGGGAAAAAGGTAGCCCTCCAGACCGGAGCCCGCGGGGCGGTCGGACACCAGCGGCCCAGCCGCAATGCCCCGTCGGACTAGCTGCAGGAAGGCAGCCGCATCGACGATGCCCGCCGCCGCCAGGCGCTCGGCGGTCTGCTCGGCGCGCCAGCCCTCAAGCAGCGTCACCCGCACCGTCACCGTCTCGCTTGCGAGCAGTGCCTCGAGCACTTGCTCTGCTGTCATGTTGCGGCGCAACGCGACCAGCCCGGCGCGAATCTGACGATCCAGCCCGCGGCTTCGGACGAAGCGCCGGAACACCTCAGCGTCCCGCACCAGACCGGCTGCCGCCAGACGAGTGCAGATCGACGCCAGTGCCTCATCCGGCTCTATCACGAATTGCACCGGCGTCGAATCACTGCTTGGAGCGTCGAGAGCATCCGCATGGCGGGTCAGCCAGGCGCGCTCAAGCGATGCGCGGAGCGGCGAGCCGCCCTGCCTCGCGAAGTGCTGCACCGCGGGCCAGCTGCGCGCCACGAGCAGCGCTGACGCAAGGAGGGTCAGTGTCACCCCCAGGGCCACGGTTCGCCGATACGACCGGCGGGCCGGCACGCGGCCGCGGGGGCGCCCCGGTGGTAGCTCAGTGGCCATCGTCAAGCTGCGGTTCGGTTTCGCCAGCGGCAGCCAGCCACTCCTCCAGAAGCACGGCTGCCGCTTCGGCGTCTAGACCTGCCACGCTTGCCCGGCGGCGGCTCCTTCCCCGCTCGCGACGTCGCTCCTGCGCTGCCTCGGTGGTGCACGATTCGTCCCACAAGACCACCGGCAAGCAGATCCGGCGCTCGAGTGCGGCAGCGAAAGCTTCTGCCGCGTGCGCCCTTTCACCAGGGTCGCCAGACGGCAAGAGAGGCCAGCCGACGACCACGAGGGAAGCCTCAACGTCGACCACAAGCTGGGCGATGCGCTCCACGTCGGCTCTTCGCGACCGGCACGGCAAGGTGCACAAAGGTCGGGCCGTCAGATGCAGCGCATCCGACACCGCCACCCCGATGCGCCGCGACCCGAGGTCGAGCGCCATCACGGGACCGGCCAAGCCGAGCGGCCTCATGAACCGTCGCTGCGGTCGAGCTGGCGGCGGACGATGTCCTGCACCGCGGCCAAGGCGTCATCCAGCGCCGCCGGGTTTCGGCCTCCGCCTTCGGCCAGGTGGGGTCGACCCCCGCCGCGTCCCCCCAGCAAGGCCGCGGCCTCCTGCACCAGGCGCCCAGCGTGCAATCCGCGCGACACGAGATCGGCACTCACAGCCGCCACCAGACGTGGGGCGCCGTTGATCATGGCCCCGGCGACCACCACGCCGCTGCCGAGTCCGTCGCGCAGCACGTCCACCTGGGAACGCAGCGCCTCGGGACTGTGCGCCTCAAGGCGGGTCACCAGAAGCCTCACGCCATCAACGTGCGTGACGCTGCCGTGGGCGCCTTGCGTTCGGGCCGTCGCGAGCGCCGTCTGCGTCGCCTCCAGGTCCCGAGCCAGTTGGCGATTGCGCACCATCAGCTCCTCGAGCCGTGCCGGCAGGGCATCCATCGACGAGGTGCCTAGCTGAGCTGCCAGATCGGCCAGTAGGCCGAGACGCTGACGGACATGGCGTTCCGCGCCGCGACCGGTGAGTGCCTCAATCCGGCGCAACCCCGCTCCGACCGAGGTCTCGTTCAGGATCAGGAAGAAGCCAATCTGGCCGGTGCGGCGCAAATGCGTGCCGCCGCACAATTCGCGGCTGATGCCCTCGATCTCGACGACCCGAACCGTATCTCCATACTTCTCGCCGAAGAGCATCATCGCGCCCAGCTGGCGGGCATCCTCGATCGGCAGGTACCGCCATGTGACTGCCGCGTCCTGGCGAATCCAGTCGTTCACCCGGCTCTCCACCGCCCGCAACTCGTCGGCCGTGAGGGCCCTGAGATGGGCGAAGTCGAAACGCACGCGATCCGGCGCCACGTAGGAGCCGCGTTGCTGGGCGTGGCTACCCAGGACCTCCTGGAGGGCATGGTGCAAGAGATGGGTCACGGTATGGTTGCGCATGACGTCGAAGCGGCGATCGGCGTCAACCGCCGCGGTCACCTCGTCGCCCACCCGGAGGACGCCTTCCGTGACCTGCCCAACGTGGACCGTAATGCCGGGTACCGGCGACTGGCTGTCGGTCACCTGCAGCTGGCCCGCGGGACCGACGAGGACGCCAGTATCGCTGACCTGACCGCCAGCCTCGGCGTAGAATGGTGTTGTGTCAAGTACAACCTCGACGGCTGCGCCGGCGCCCACCTCCGACGCCCAGTCGCCCGCCGAACGCAACGCCACCACCTGGCCCCTCGCCTCGAGGGTCTCATAGCCCACAAAGCGCGTTTGCGGTAGCGCCAACCGCCGATAGGCCTCCGCTGCTGCCTCGGTGGCGAAGGCGCCTCCAGCCCGCGCCCGCTGCCGCTGCTCTGCCATGGCGGCAGCGAAGCCTTCGTGGTCGATCACCAGCCCGCTCTCCCGGGCAATAGTTTCTGTGAGATCAGGCGGAAAACCATACGTGTCGTAGAGCCGAAACACATCGGTGCCAGAGATCATCGTGGCACCTTCCTGTCGGGCGCGCTCGATCACACCGTCTAGGATCTCCAGGCCTCCAGTCAGGGTCCGCTCAAACCGCCTCTCCTCTTCGGCCACGACCTCCGCAATCCACGCCCGGCGCTCGACGAGTTCGGGGTAGGGTTGGCCCATGGTGGTCACGACCTGGTCGACCACTGCCGTCAGGAACGGTTCCCGGAAGCCCATGAGGCGGCCAAAGCGCATGGCGCGTCGCATGATGAGTCGCAGCACGTAGTTGCGCCCCTCGTTTCCCGGCAGCACACCGTCGGCGATCAGGAAGGCGATGGCCCGGCTGTGGTCGGCCACCACCCGGTAGGCCGTCGTCCATGCCTCGCGCTCGGCGGCGCTGTGGCCGCGCAGCTCTTGCACCGCATCCATGATCGGCACAAACAGGTCGGTCCCGTAGTTGCTGTACACCCCTTGCAGAATCGCTACTAGGCGCTCAAAGCCCATGCCGGTGTCGACCCCATGGGCTGGCAAGGGTTGGCGACGCCCAGCCTCGTCCTGATCGAACTGCATGAAGACCAGGTTCCAGACTTCTAACCAGCGACCGCAGTCATTGTCGAGCGCCACGGAGCAGTCGGGGCGTCCACAGGTGCAATGGGCAGGCCCGAAATCGTAATGCAGTTCCGTCGTCGGTCCGCAGGGCCCTACATCGGCCATCATCCAGAAGTTCGTCTTGTCACCCATGCGCAACACGCGCTCTTCGGGCAGACCCATACCGTGACGCCAGTGACGGTAAGCTTCGTCGTCCTCGTGGTGGGTGGTGACGACGAGCCGGTCGGCTGGAATGCCTACCTCCCGCGTGAGGAATGACCAGGCGTAGTCGATGGCCTCCCGCTTGAAGTAGTCACCAAAGGAGAAATTCCCCAGCATCTCGAAGAAGGTATGATGGCGTGGGCTGGGCCCAACATTCTCCAGGTCATTGTGCTTGCCACTGACGCGCAGGCACTTCTGCACTGTTGTCGCCCGTCGGTAGGCTCGCTCCTGCAAGCCCAGAAAGGTGTCCTTGAACTGCACCATTCCGGCATTGGTGAACAGGAGGGTGGGATCGTCGGGCACAAGCGAGGCACTGGCGACCACGGTGTGGCCGTGGCCAGCGAAGAAGCGCACAAAGCGGTCGCGGAGTTCCGAGCTATCCAAGGCTATCTCCTCAGGGAGGGCAAATGCAGCGTCTGCCCGGCCACGCCTGCGGGCGTGGCGTAAGGTCTGGGCGAAGGCGTAGGCTTTGGGCACGTCAACGTAAGGTCCTCGAACAGAGTCGCGAACTCGTCGAATGCTGAGAGGACATCGCCATTGTAAGGCATCGCCCGGAAACCGCCCGGCTCGGCAATCGACCGCAAAGCCGCCTGCTGCGCCAACAACGAGTCACCAATGGCAATGGCGTAGTGCTTGACACCGGCACGGCGCAGTGCCTCTCCTCGAGCGACCGCCAGGTCGATGGCCGGAGTCATGGGGCCGTCCGTTACGATGACCGTCACCGCCTGGCTGGAATCGCGATGGCGTGGGCTGGCCAGTTCGCCGGCCGTCTCCACAAAGGCGAGATCGAGTCGGGCGCTGTTGTCGCGGAAGCTGATCTGGTCCACGGCGCGCAGGACGGCGTCGCGGTCGCTCGTCAACGGCTGGAACACAATGGCCCGGTCGCCAAAGCCGATTACCGCGGCCTGATGCCGCCCCAAACCGATGCGCTCCAGCATCTGAGCCATGCCGAGCTTCGTAGCCTCCAGGGTCGGCATCCCGCTCAGCCAGGCGCCAACCAGGCAATTGCTGTCGTCGAGGAGGAAGAAGATCTCCAATGGCCGCGGGGCACAAGGGGCAGCTCGCACCGTCACCAGCGGTATTGGGAACTCGGTCTCCCCGGCCAGTCCGCGGCGATCCGTGAACTCGCCGCGGGTGACCACATTCGTGGGATGACGTCCCTCCACCAACGGTTCCAGATCATAGGTGATCGGTTCATTGGGCAGACCGGCGAACTCCCAGCGCAAGAAGTCGGCGCCAATGGCTGCCGGTGTCGGATGCGCCGAGTCCGGCACGTAACGCATGTTCGATGGGATGTGGTCGGTAATCAGGAGACGGGCGATGGCGTTCGACTGCAGAAGACCCGCCAAGTCGCCATACAACTGCGCCAGCCGTGTGGTGTCCGGCACGTCGAAATACAGGCTGGGATCGCTGGCCGCAATGCGCAGGTCGGGATCGCACTGCCCCCCGGCGCACACCGTAACCACGGTGACGCCGTCGTCCTTGGCGCGTTGCGCGGCGCTGGGCACCGGCTCGGCCCCACTCACTGTGTTGTAGCCGTCGGTCAGGACGATCATGGCCCGGGGACAGTCGCGCGGATCCCGCTGCAGCTCCTGCCTGGCCAGCTCGATCCCGGCCGAGATGTTCGTCTGACCACCCGCCGTCAGACTATCGATCGCCGCCTCGATCTCCCGACGATTGTGGGTCAGGCGACTCCGCAGACCAGCGTCCTGATTGAAGGCTACCAAGGCCACGCGCGACTCGGCGAGGTTCATGGCATCCAGGAAGGCGCGCGCCGCTGCCTTGGCATTGACCAGCTTGTTGCGGTCGGCCATCGAGTTGGACTGATCGACCAGGAGCACCACATCGATCGGCGAGGGCTCTGGCGGGCACTCGGCTCCGACGGTGAGCGTGACTCGCACCGTGCCACCCAGCTCGATCTCGGCCGGAGCGGCGACCTTCTCCGGCACCACGCGGCAGCGACTGCCTTCTTGGCGGGGAGCCAGACGGACCACGAAGGCCACCGTCAGGGCGACGATCAGCAGGCTGGCGACGTGGTGCAGGCGAAAGGGAAACATGACAGCATCGCACTCCGGCCGGGACAGGCATCGCGCAGCCCCGATGACGGGAATTGTAGCGTACGCCTCTGCGAGGCGGGAACGGGCGGCTGCGAGCGCTGGACAGGGCGCACGCCGAAAGCCGTGGGTTTACTACTTGACAGCGCGAGCTAGCGCGGCTATCATTAGCCGTTGAGGCGTTGACGGTTGCGCGAAGCAGCCGGGTGCGGGGCGAGCAGCGGGCGCGGCAATCCGTTTTCCTTCCTTCGGTTTCGGCGCTGGAATCGCAGCGCGCAATGATTGCGCTTTGATGCCGCCAGGCTGCTGTCCGGCTCCCCGTGCGCAGCATCTGGCGGCCGCCCCCCAGCGGCAGACCGCACCCTTCGCCATGAGAAGAGCCACACGAATGGGGCAGGAGGCTAACTCACCTTGGAGATCAAAGACTTCCATGCCATGTCGATCAGTCTCGCGTCGCCAGAAGAGATCCGAAGCTGGTCTCACGGCGAGGTGACAAAACCTGAGACGATCAACTACCGGCGTTTGCGCCCAGAGAAGGATGGGCTGTTCTGCGAAGCCATATTTGGCCCGACCAAGGACTGGCAGTGCTACTGTGGCAAGTTCAAGAAGATCCGGTATCGAGGAATCATCTGCGATAAATGTGGAGTTGAGGTCACCCGCTCCCGCGTACGCCGCGAACGCATGGGCCACATCGAACTCGCCAGCCCGGTGGCCCACATCTGGTATACGCGGCGCGTCCCGAGCTACCTGGGCATTCTGCTCGACATCTCGCGCCGCAACCTGGATCGGGTGCTGTACTTTGCGCAGTACATCGTCACCCGGGTGGACGAGGAGGAGCGCCAGCGCGTTCTGAAACGCATCGACGAGGAATGCCGATCCAAGGTGCAGGAGCTTCGCGGCCGGCTGCAGGCCGAGGTCGAGACGTTGCGCGCCGATGCCGATCGCAAGCTGGAGGCGGCACGCGAAGAGGCTGCCGGTCCTCGCGCGGCGGCCAATGCCCGTCTGGAGGAACAGACCAGTGAGCTCATGCGAGCCGCAGCGGATGTCCAGGCTCGTCTTTCGCGCAAGCGCAAGGGCGCCATCACCAAGGACATCATCTTCGCCCCGACGGGAACGCGGATTGCAGCCGCCGGGGAGCAGATCACCCAGGAGCATCATCGGAAGCTGAACGAGATCCTCGAGGCCCGGTTGAGCGAGCTGCAGGCCGAAGCAGAGGAGGCGACGCGCGAACATGACGAGCGGCTGGCGGCCCTGCAGGCCACGCTGCACCAGACGCTTGACGAGCAAGTGCGCGCCCACGAGCTGCGCACCGAATCCGAAATCGCGGCTCTGGAGGACGAGTATCGACATCGGCGCGACGATGTGCTCTCCATTCAGCCTCTGCAACTGCTCACCGAGGCCGAATACTGGGACTTGAAAGAGCACTGGGGCGCCGTGTTCGACGCCGGCATGGGCGCCGAGGCCTTGTACGACATTGTGTCGCACATGGACATGGATGCTCTGGCGACCGAACTGCGCAACGAGATTGTGCACGGCCGCTCGAAGCAGCGACGCAAGAAGGCCGCCAAGCGCCTCAAGGTGGTTCAGGCGTTGCGCCGCTCCGGCAATCGACCGGAGTGGATGATCCTGAAGGTGCTGCCGGTGATTCCGCCCGACCTGCGGCCCATGGTCCAACTAGACGGCGGCCGCTTTGCCACCTCGGATCTCAACGACCTGTACCGGCGGGTCATCAACCGCAACAATCGCCTGAAGCGTCTGATCGAGCTCGGTGCTCCGGATGTCATCATCCGCAACGAGAAGCGGATGCTCCAGGAGGCGGTCGATTCGCTCATCGACAACAGCCGACGGGGCAAGGCCGTCTCCGCTCGCGGCCGCCGCAAGCTGAAGAGCTTGAGCGACATGCTGAAGGGCAAGCAGGGGCGCTTTCGGCGCAACTTGCTGGGTAAGCGGGTGGACTACAGCGGCCGATCGGTCATCGTCATCGGACCTCACTTGAAGTTGCACCAGTGCGGTCTGCCGAAGGCCATGGCACTGGAGCTGTTCCGCCCGTTTGTCATGGAACGCCTGGTGAAGCACAACCATACCCACAACGTCAAGGGCGCCAAACGCATGATCGAGCAGGTGGATCCGCGCGTGTGGGTCGTGCTCGAAGAGATCATTGCCGACTACCCGGTGCTCCTCAACCGCGCTCCGACCTTGCATCGCCTCGGCATCCAGGCCTTTCAGCCCGTGCTTGTCGAAGGCAATGCGATTCAGATCCATCCCCTGGTGTGCGCCGCCTTCAACGCCGACTTCGATGGCGACATGATGGCGGTCCATGTTCCCCTCTCGGAGAAGGCCAAGCGGGAGGCGCGCGAGCTGATGCTGGCCAACAAGAACTTGCTCAAGCCGGCCAGTGGCGAGCCCATCGTGGAACCGGTCAAGGACATGGTCCTCGGCATGTACTATATGACGATGGAGCGGCCCGGCGCCACGGGGTCTGGCAAGGCGTTCGCCAGCCTCGAGGAGGTGCAGCTCGCCTACGAGCTCGGTCACGTGGCCTTGCACGCACCCATTGATCTGCTGACCGAAACCCACTACGCGGACGGCTCCCTCCGGCCCGTCAATGGTCACCCGGAGCGCCGCCTGTTGCGCACGACCGTTGGTCGGGCGCTCTTCAATCTGGCGCTGCCGGCAGAGCTCCGCTACTACGACCCCGGGGTACCGCTGGACAAGAACCGCGTGAAGGAGCTCGTGGCCCATGCCTATGAGACCATGGGGCCCGAGCGCACCGCGGAGCTCGTCGACCGCATCAAGGATGTGGGTTTCGCCTACGCGACCCGATCGGGGCTCTCGATTGCCGTGGACGACATCGTCGTGCCGGCGACCAAGCGCGACATCATTGCCAACGCCGACGAGATTGTGACGGAGCTCAATCGGCAGTTCCGTCGCGGCCTGATCACCGACGAAGAGCGCTACTACCGAACCATCGAGGTCTGGCAGCGCGCTACCGACGAGCTTACGGACGCAGTGCGCGCCAGCCTGCCGGAGTTCGGCTCGATTCGCACCATGGCCTCCAGTGGTGCCTCGAAGGGTGGCTTCACCCCCATTCGTCAGCTGGCCGGCATGCGGGGACTGATGGGCGATCCCTCCGGACGGATCATCGACCTGCCGATCCGCAGCAACTTCCGCGAGGGGCTGTCCACGCTGGAGTATTTCATCTCCACCCACGGCGCCCGCAAGGGACTCGCTGACACGGCCCTCCGCACCGCCGACGCTGGCTATCTGACACGCCGGCTGGTGGACGTGGCCCAGGAGTGCGTTATCAACGACCGCGACTGTGGCACCACCAACGGCTTGACGATCCGCGCCCGACGTGACGGCGTCCTCAATGACTCGCTGGCCGAACGCCTCATCGGCCGCGTGACGCTGGAGCCGGTGGTTCACCCTGCTACCGGGGAGGTCCTGGCCGACGCCAACCAGCTCATCGACGCTGCTCTGGCTCGGCAGATTGAGGACGCCGGGCTCACCGAGGTTCGGATCCGATCACCCCTCGGCTGCAAGATGCGCCACGGCTTGTGTCAACTGTGCTACGGGCAGGATCTGGCCAGGGGAGGGCTGGTGAACATCGGCGAGGCGGTGGGCATCATTGCCGCCCAATCCATCGGTGAGCCCGGTACCCAGCTCACGCTGCGGACGTTCCATACCGGCGGCGTGGCGACCGGCGGGGGTGGCGACATCACGCAGGGTCTGCCGCGGGTCCAGGAGCTGTTCGAAGCTCGTGTTCCCAAGGGAGAATCCATTCTTTCCGATCTCGCAGGGCGCGTCAGTCTTCACCGCGAGGGCGAGGTGACCATGCTGCGGGTGACCGATGTCCGGCCGCTGGCCGATGAGTATCCGCTCCCCCCCAAGGCAAGCCTGGCGGTGCGGGACGGCGACCAGGTGCAAGCCGGCCAGACGCTCTTCCGGCACGCCGACGGCGAGGTGGTCGCTGAACACGAGGGCGTCGTTGCCATTGAGAAGAAGCTGCTCGTCGTGCGCCGCGAGGAGCGCCTCGAGGAGAGTTACATCCTCCCCGTGGGCGCCAGGCTCAAGGTGCGTGAGGGAGATCTTGTGGAGGCCGGACAGCAACTAACCGAAGGATCACAGAATCCGCACCGCATCATCTCCATTCTAGGCGTCGAGGCGACACAGACCTATCTGTTGGATGAAATCCAGCGCGTGTATCGTTCACAGGGCGTGGCCATCGCCGATAAGCACATCGAGACGATCATTCGCCAGATGCTCGGCAAGGTCCGGATTCTCCGGCCGTACCATACGAAGCTTCTGCCTGGCGATCTGGTCGACCGGGCAGCCATCGACCAGTTGAATGCCGCTGTGACGGCCGCCGGCGGTCGAGGCGCCACCTACCAGCAGGTGCTGCTCGGCATCACCAAGGCGTCCCTGGAGACAGACAGCTTGCTTGCGGCCGCCAGCTTCCAGCACACCATCACCGTGCTGGCGAAAGCCGCCATCGAGGGCAAGACGGATCGGCTGGTCGGTCTGAAGGAGAATGTCATCCTCGGCAAGCTCATACCGGCCGGCACGGGGTTTCGACCACGACCTGACCTTGGCCACGAGGAGGAGCCGCTCGAAGGCGAGGGGCTCCTCATGGAGTTGACCGACGAGGTCGTGGCCGAGTTGGCCGAGGAAGGAGCCGACTTCGAGACGCTGGCGATGGTTGACGAAGAGGCTGTGGCCACGCCGCTCGGCATCGAGCCGGGGGAAGAGGAAGCGCTGGACGAAGAGGAGGCGGCCGAGGAGTCCGGCACCGACGGAGAGGTGGGCATCGATCTGGAGGCTGACGATGTCGACCTGGCGGAGGACGAGGAGCTGGACGTGTTGGAGGATGATCCGGATGAACCCGCCACGTTCCTGGACGACGAAGACCTGGACGGGTTCGCCCAAGGGGAGATCGCGACAGACTAGTGGACGATCAGGTGGCAGATCAGGGGTACGACGAAGAGGATCCGAAGCGGGAGATGGCTTCCGGCGAGGACAAGCGAGACACCGCCGGGCAGCCCCACGACTCGGCCGGGCCGCCCGATACGGGTAACGAGCCGGAGTCGGCAGGAGACGGGGGGGCCGAGGCGGGTGCGCCCATAGCGGCCGCGGTCGAGGCGGAGCCGGTCGTAGGGGCAGCGGTCGCGGCGGAGCAAGCACAGGAGCCGGCGGTCGAGGCAGCGCCGCCAGGAGAGCCAACGGCCGAAGGGAAGGCGGCACGGGAGCCGGTGCTCGAGGCGGGGCCAGCACACGAACCGGTGCTTGCGGCGGAAGCAGGAGGAGAGCCAGCGCGCGAGGCGGAACCATGGCAGGAGCCGGGAGTCGCCGACGGGCGGCCGCCGGAGGAAGGTCAGCTGGAAACCGAAGCTGCTCCCGAACCAGCAAGTGCGCCCGCGGGCGAGCCAACCATGGCGCAGCTCTTGCTCGAGGAGAGCGAATACCTGCCGGGCCAGGTGGCGGCTGGCGATCTGGTCGAAGGCATCGTGGTGCGCAAAGACAAGGACCAACTGGTCCTGGACATCGGGACCAAACAGCAGGCGGTCGTGCCGATCAACGACCTGGTGCGCTTGCCGCGGGACTTCATCGACAGCCTGCGTGTGGGGCAGACGCTTCCGGTAGTGGTGGTGCGACCCGAGTGGCGCGAGGGCGAGGTCCTGGCTTCGGCCTACCAGGCGCGCTCCGTCGCGGATTGGCAGCGCGCTGAGAACCTCCAGCAGTCGGGTGAGATTGTCGAACTCCGAGTCGTCGGATTCAACAAAGGCGGCGTGCTTCTGGAGTTCGGCCAACTGCAGGGCTTTGTACCTCGCAGCCATCTGGCCGGCGTGGCGGGCCAGGAGGAGGCTGCCCGGGAGGCGCTCACCCAAATGGTCGGTACCACGGTGCCGGTGCGCGTGATCGAGGTCAACCGACGGCGGCGGCGGCTCATCATGAGTCATCGTCAGGCCGTGCACCAGTGGCGCGCCAATCGCAAGCGCCTGCTCATGGAGCAGCTTCAGGAGGGCACGATTTGCCACGGCCGGGTCAGTTCCGTTGCCGACTTCGGTGCTTTCGTGGATCTCGGGGGCGCGGACGGGCTCATCCATCTCTCCGAACTCACGTACGAGCGGGGCAAGCACCCACGGGACGTGGTGCGCGTCGGCCAGGAAGTGGACGTCTACGTCCTGTCCGTCGATCGCGAACGTGGTCGAATCGGCCTTAGTCTCAAGAGGCTGACGGAGGATCCCTGGTCGATTGCCGAGCAGGAACACTATGTTGGCGAGCTGGTGGAGGTCACCATCGTCAGCATCACCAAGTTCGGCGCCTTTGCCCGTCTCGAGGACGGCCTGGAGGGCCTGATCCACGTGTCGGAGCTGGCGGATACGCGGATCGACAATCCGCGCGAGGTCGTTCGGCCCGGTCAACGGATCACCGTCGAAATCATTGCCCTGGACGCGCGACGCAAGCGGCTGGGCTTGAGCATTCGGCGCGTGCCCGAGCACTTGCGCCAGCCGCTGTCCGAGCTGATCTCGCAGGTGGCTCACGAAGAGCTGCCCGCCGGCGAGGACGGAGCCCCCGCTTTCTCGCCCGAGTCGGCCGGAGAAAACGAGGAGCCTGGCACCGGGGACGAGGAGGAAGGCCAGGCAAGCGGAGCGGACGCGGAGCCCAGGGCGGAGGACGTGAAGGCGCCGGACTTCGGACCAACCACGGCCGAGGGAGAAGCAGCCGGTTCGCTACCAGGCGAAATCGGATCTGACGCGCCGGACAACGGCGAGGGAGATGGGGCCTGACCTTCCGTGGCGGTGCCCCCTCCCGGTGGACGGAACAGCTTCGAGGATCATCAGCCGCGCGAGGGGTGGGGGCCGCGATGGGAGACCGACCGCTCGAAACGCGGCGCAGGTGGTGGATCGACCGGCGGCAGCCTGTCCGACCCTGCGGCGGCGCATGGCGGCCGTTAACTCCAGTCGACAGGTTGCAGCGCCGAGGCGACAGCCAGCGAGTGCGCACGGCTGCCATGGCAGTGCCAACCGTCCGCAATGGCATCGATGTTGCGTCCTGGCTGCGTAGCACCTTGTGAGGAAACGATGAAGTTTAAGGATCAACTCGTACAATGTGGTGCTTGTGGAAAGCAGTTCGTCTACACAGTCCGCGAACAACGATTCCGGGCGGAGCATGGCCTGCCGCTCGATACACCAGCCTTCTGCGCCGAGTGTCGAGGAGCGGATGTGCGCCTAGCCGAGGCGGAGGCAACCATCAATGCTGGCGCCACCGATGCCTCGCCGAGTGGCAATTCCGGCCCGGTTCGTCCGGCTCGCAGTGCGCGACGCCCCTCTGGTCCGCCTCGACCACCCGCAACCGCTGGCGGGCGCCGGGCGCCCGGAGCCAACCGGCCTCGATCGGCCGGCGCTGCGCCGGGCAAAGGCAGCCGACCGAGCGGCGCGGCACGGCGTCCGGCGGGCGGTGGTGACAGCCGACCGCCAAGACCGACGGCTCGTCGTGCGGCGGCACGTCGTCAAACCGAGTTGCGAGTCCGCTTTACGGGCAACGTCAAGTGGTTCGACCGAGAACGAGGGTACGGTTTCATCGCCCAAGAGGAAGGCGGCGACCTCTTCGTCCACGGCTCGGCCATTCTGGGCGGTGGACCACCCGTTCTGGAAAAGGGCCAACCGGTCGAATACGAGGTCGAGCGGACGGAGCGTGGTCTGCAGGCTGTCGACGTCGTGCCCTTGGCCTGGTAGTGCTGCGGCGGG
>DAOUCP010000125.1:0-2439 GCA_034432155.1 Anaerolineae bacterium | reverse complement strand
TGGGCGGCGCGGGCGAGGGTGGCAAGCCCACCTTGCTCCGCACTGGCGACATGCCGACCGGCCAGGCCTATCCCAACCGGCAGTACCGGCCGTTCGTGGATGCCATCGCCCGCATCTACGGCGATCCCTCCTTGCGGCGCTGGGGTGAGGAGCTTGAGGCGTATTGGCCCTTTGTCGGCGGCGATGGAACCTACCACCCCATTCACCGGTACAGCTTGCCCTACAACTTGCCCTTCGACGTGCCGCTGGAGTCGGCTGGCTCCTTGCCGCGGACGCGGATCTGGAGTCGCGATGACCTCGGCGAGGTCATCACCCGGTCGGGGTGGGGCTCGGATGAGGTGGTCATCAGCTATCGGGCCGGCAAATGGTTCACCGGCCACCAGCACATGGATCAGGGGAACGTTGGCATCTGGTACCGCGGTCCCTTGGTGGTCGATGCCGGGGTATACGCCAGTTGGGGCACGGAGCACCGCGAGGCCTACTACCTTCGCACCGTCGCCCACAACAGCCTGCTCATCCACCGCCACGGCGAGACCTTTGCGCAACACCCGGCCTTTCGCTTGCCGGTGAACGACGACGGCCAACGCATCCACACCTACAACCGTCGCGGTTGCGCCCAGTGCATGCAGTCGGTCGAGGAGTGGCGGGCCAACGTCGGCGCCGGCCTCCACTTCGAGGCTGGCCGGATCGACGCCTTCGCCGACGGCAACTGGGAGACGGTGATCGCCAGTGACCTGACGGCTGCCTACAACTCGACCCTTTACAGCACGCCTGGGAACGAGCCCAAGGTCGATGCCGTGCAGCGCGACTTGCTGTACGTGCGGCCCGGACTGCTCGTGCTGCTGGATCGGGTGCGGGTGCTGGCCGGCAGCGAACCGCCGCGCTTCACGCTGCACTTCCCGGTGCGTCCGGAGCTATCCGGCAGCTTGCCGGTGGTGGCAGGTACGGCGGACGATGGAATCCTGGCCGGTTCGGCGAGTGGATTTGGTTTTCGCGTAACGAACACTAGCGGCGGTTGCCTACTGGGCAGGACGATCCTGCCGACGGATGTCCAGGTGAGCCTGATCGGCGGGCCCAACTATCGGTACTGGGTGGACGGCGCCAACCGGGTTGGCGGTGCGGAGGGGCTGGAAGGCCCGCCGGCCGAGCCCGCTGCCTGGCGGCTTGAGGTGGCGCCGGCGGCGACGCCCCAGGCTATTGGCCCGACCGACGTTCTGCTGGTGCACGCCCTGACGATCGGCGACGCTGGCGCGCCGGCAATTGCGGTGAGGCCGCTTCCTGTGGTGGTGGACCCGGCTGTGGCCGGCGCGGTGCTCGCGCTGTGGGCGCCCGAGGCGGTACCCTCGGCCGTGGCGACGAACGTCTTGCTCGTGGCAAGCGGCAGCGTGGCGCGTGAGCGGGTGTCGTTCGTACAGATCCCGAGCATCCCGGACGGCTTGGCTCACCTGTTTCTGGTCGGCGCCACGCCGGGGGCAAGCTATCGGCTGGGGCTGCACGGCTACCCGGTGATGGACGCAGCGGCCAGTGCGGAGGGGATCGTCGAGTTCCTCGTCCGGGGAAGCGAGGACATCGTCGTTGCCGCCTGCCCGCCGCCGCCCGGGGCGCGTGCCCCTTGGCGCGATCTGTGCGCCGCCAGTCCGTCACAGCCTGGGGCGACGCCGACGGGCCCCAGCGCCACGCCGACAGGCGAGAGGGCCACGCCGACGGTGACCGGGACCCGTGGCGTGCCTAGCCCGGCGCCGCCGGTCGCCACAGCGACGCCCACTCTCGTCGGCGCGCCGACGCTAGCGGCGGTCACCTTCGTCCACCTGCCCTTTGCCAGCGGGCCGTAGGACGCCGCGTCACGGGCAATGCCTGGCCGTTGCCGGGTGCGGTGGCCTATGCCCGGGGTCACCGTCGGTGCCGACAGGCACCCGTCAGCGACTGGCCGATGCCGGCGCCCGACCGTCCCGCCCAGATCGTCCCCTTGGCGGCTGATCGCCACGATTCGCCAGCCGTCGGCCTTGAGTCTGTTGGCGATGGCGCGACCGATATCACCAGCCGCGCCCCAGATGAGTGCGGTGCGGGTCATGTCCGTCTCCATTGGGGGAGGTGACATGGTAGCATCATACCTTGTCCTTATCCCCGCGGGGCTGGTCTGCCAAAGCACGTCTCCAGGCGGCCGACAGGGGCCAGGGGCTTGACGTTGCCTTCCGCAGGCTGGGGGCAGGCGTCTATCGCGCTCGCCGGAGTGCAATGTCGCCACCTGATCGGTCTCGTGACGACGGACAGAGTTCTACAGCTCATGATGGTGCTGGCTGCCTTGGGCCAACGCGCGCAGGCACTGTCGCTGGGAAGCGTGGGGAACTGACCACGATGTGGCTTACTGGTATGATGATCGGGTCCAGCTAGCGAGGAGGGAATCCGTGAGCAAGGATGCCTTGAGGCAGTTGACCACCC
>DAOUCP010000124.1:0-3967 GCA_034432155.1 Anaerolineae bacterium | reverse complement strand
GGCCGTTCACGGCCGCGCCGATGCCGATGGTGACCAGCAAGAACGGCCGACGGATGCGGATCAGGTGCATCCACAGGAACCAGAAGATGAGCATCGCGGCGCCAAGATGCACCGCGACCATGCGCACCAGCGTGTAGTCCGAGATCCGCGCTCCGGCGTAGAGCTGATACTCGAGCCAGCCGCCGAGGCCGGGCACGGCCACCAGCGCCTGGCGAATGAGCTCGAGCAAACCCCACGAGCGCTCGTCGCCGCACAGCAGATAACCCGAGATGCCGGCGAGGTAGGTCAGCGCCAGCAGTGCGACGCCGGTGAGCCAGGGCACGATGCGGTATTCGCGGTGGCGATCGGTGACGTAGACGCGGAAGATGTGCAGCCAGACAGCCAGCAGCATGGCGTCGGCGGCGTAGCGGTGGCTGGAGCGGATGGCCGTGCCGAACGGCACCGCACTGAGATACTCCAGGCTCTGATAGGCCTGGCTGAGCGTCGGCTTGTAGTAGAACAGCAGGCCGATGCCCGAGAAGATCAGCATCCACCACACGAAAGTCGGCAAGGCGCCGTGGAAGTAGAACGGGTCTTGCTCGTAGCTGACCAGCTCGTTGAGCCAGCGCTCGAGGCGCACCTGCGCGACGGTGAAGCGGCGCAGCAGGCGGCGGTAGGGGTGCTGGGGCTGGAGCACGTCGTCGCGCGGGACAAGCGCGATAGGTTGCTGGCTCATGCCGCGGTCCTTCGATAGGCCACGAAAATGGCGGCCACGGCCAGATGAACCACGCCAAAGGCGAAGATCACCGTCTGCTCGGCCCAGTCGGCCGCCGGCAGTGTTACGCCGAAGATCGACGGCTCGCCAGGCTTGCCGTTGAGGAACTCGGCCCCGATGCAGACCGCGCCGAAGCCGAGCCCGGCGAGCGCCGCGATCGTGGCGATGCGGCGTCTGGCAGCGTCACGAAGCACCGTCTTCGCCTCCTGCCAGCAGGCGCTCGAACACGCCGACTGGACGGACCACGTTCCCCCGCTTGCGCTCGATGGCATACATGCGCAAGGTGAGCACGAACAGACTGCCGCCTAGCAGGGCCAGCCACAGCAGCGTCTCGAGCACGAACCACGCGCCGAAGGAGTCGTCAAACGTCCGTCCCGCCTCGAACAACTGCGACAGCGAGACGATCGCCACGACCCACAGGCCCGCCAAGATCAGCCGTTTCATGGTGCGGTGCCCTGCAGGCCCTTGATCTGCTTGCCGCGCTCGGAGCGCGACGGGTAGATCTCGGACTCGATGCCCTCGGGCGGCGTGGTGCCGGCGGCCAGCAGGCCGCAGGCTAGCAGGACCAGCGTCATGGCGAACCACCAGCCGCGGACGCTGGCGTGGGCCGCGAGCAGCTTCTGGCGCTGCGAATCGTCGTCGCTGGTGGCCACCATCCAGGTCGTCACGAACGGCCGCTTGAGGGCGTTGACGATGTCGTCGCCAATGGCCTCCTCATCGCCGCCGCGATACTGGTTGTTGTTCGCGTCGCGGGCTTTGCTGTCGGCTTCCGCGACCACCTGGTAGAGACCCGGCGGATAGTACGACGGGGCATACTCGGGCAGGCGGAAGCGTGTCCACGCGGCGAAGATGAAGACCAGCGCGAACCAGGCGATCCAGGTCATCACGACGTACCGGACCACGGCCTTGCGGGGGAAGCCGACCGCCTTGTATTCGAAACAGGCTGCGGCGAGCAGCACCAGCGCGAACGAGCCCCAGACCTTGGGCGGGTCGGTGGCGATCACCGCCCAGTCGGAGATGATCATCACGCTCATGATGATCCACCAGATCAGGGCCGCGATTCCGAGAGCATAGAAGAACGGGCGCTTGGTGGTGGGGACGCCTTTGGCGCGGTCAAAGGCCGGCATCAGCAGGGCCACGAGCGGGATGACGAGCGTGCCGATGACCGCCCAGAAGGGCTTCATCTCCTTCATCATCTGGTACAGCCCGAGGAAGTACCAGTCGGAGAGGATCGGCAGCGGCGTTTCGGCGCGGTTGGCGCGGCTGCCCAGCTCGACCGGCAGCAGGATCGTGGTGACCACCAGCATCAGCGTGCAGATGCTGAGGCCGAGCCAGCCGAGGCTGATGCGGCGCAGGCCCTTGCGCAGGAAGTAGGCCTCGACGACGATCAGCGAGAACATCGAGAGCATGAAGTGGCCCGCGTAGAAGCGGGTCATGGTGGCCTCGCCGATGGCCATGCCGCCGAGCATGAACTGGGCCTGGGTCATGCCGAAGTGCGTGCGGCCCAACAGCGGGATCTGATCGAGGTACGTCGGGAAAGTCGCGAACACCTTCGAGGCCCAGAACGCGCGCTGGTTCCAGATCAGCAGATAGCCGGTGAGTCCCGAGAACATGCCGATGATCAGGGTGACGATGGCAATCGCCCAGGCCAGCTCGCGGGTCTTGTACTCGCCGGTGAAGTAAAGCCGGTAGACGCGCATGGTGGCGGCGATGATGACCGCGTCCGCGCCGTACTTGTGGGCACCCCGGACGAGCCAGCCGAGCGGGATGTGGGTGCTCAAGTGCTCGATGCTGTCGTAGGCCCGGGCGGTGTTCGGGATGTACCACAGGATCAGCACCAGGCCGGTGACGATGCAGACCATCCAGAAGAAGTAGACCATTGATCCGAGGGCGTACCACGGGTTGACCGCCGCCTTGTCGGCCATGGTCTCGTCGAAGATGTCGACTGCGGCGATCTTCTTCCGAACGAACCGAGCCGCCTCGTCGAACCAGGCCCAGAAGCGATCGCCGGGCTCTACTGCCGTCGTTGCCATGGTGTCCCGCCTAGGCTAGGCCGCCCTCAGGGGGCGCCGTCACAACCACGTCCTCGCCACGGATCTCGAACTTGAACTTCCTGGGGGGCCGCGGCGCCGGGCCCGAGATGACCTTGCCGTCCTGCGACAGGTCGTAGATGGAGAGGTGGCACGGGCAGGCGAAGACCGGCCCGCCGGGCCGGAATCCGCCGTAGTTGCGCTGCACCGTCTCGGGATCGAGCTCGATGTTGAAGATGCAGCCGAGGTGCGGGCAGATGCGGCTCCAGACCTCGATGCCCTTGGTCTCGGCCGCGCCCACGCCCTCGGGCAGCTTCACCGCGAAGCCCGGAATCTCGACCGTTTGCACCCCTGTCGGGGTGTACTCGACATTGACCTGCCGGAAGATGAAGTCCTTGGCCTGGTAGTCGCTGACCAGGTCGCTGAGCTTCGCCACCACCTGGGCTGGCATGTCAACCTGGTCTGGCGGCGCGAACAGGTGGAAAGGCTTGACCGGCGGCCGCAGGAACCGCAGCACCATCGACAGCGAGGCGAACGCACCGAGGGCGACGGCCGCCGCCACGCCGGTGACCAAGCCGACCAGGTCGCGCCGGGTCAGCTCCCCGCGATTGTCGCCCGGAAGCGGGCTCTCTGGCGCCATCAGGCCCCTCCCTGGCCGGCCGCGCCGCCGTCCGGCTGCGCCTCGCTCGGCGGGTCGCACTGCATGCTACGGATAAAGTCGACCAACTGCCAGATCTGCTCGTCGCTGAGCACCCCACGCCACGGCGGCATCGACGACCAGTGCAGCCCGAGGGCGATGTTGTCGTGAATCTCCGTGTCGCTGCGATGCACGCCCCAGGCGTGGAAGTCGGCCAGGTTGCGCGGCTTGGGCTGCATCGTGGGCGCCAGGAAGCCGTTTCCAAAGCCCTTGTTGCCGTGGCACACGTTGCAGTGGGTGCCGAACAGCGTGCGATCGGTCTGGCGCAACGCCTCGACGGTGGTCGACAGGAAGCCGACGTAGGCCACGGCGTCGTAGATCTGCTGCAACGTCAAGGAGTCAGCGAAGGCCGCGTGGGTGCCGTGTGAAGAGCGGCCGGTTGAGAGGAGCTGCACCAGCTCGAGCGGCGTGCGGTCGCGGCCCCACGTCGGGTCGCTGAAGTCCACGCGGACCGTGGCGTCGGCCCGCCCGCCCCTGGGGCCCTGG